>NZ_JAQSEA010000186.1 GCF_029946185.1 Prosthecobacter sp. | reverse complement strand
CTGGCATGGATGGCACTCAGTGAAGCCGGGGATCGTGAATTCAGCGTCGCAGGAAAAGCAGCCATGGAGCGCGGGGCCTCCGAGCCCGCAGCAGGTCGTCTGTGTGAGTGGTGAGTTGTTCCAAATTGAGTGCCGCAAACACGGCGATGCCCGGCTGGGGAGATGCTTTGGAAAAGCGCGGAGTGCTATGCGTGAGCGGAGTGCTGCGGGCTCGGAGGCCCGCGCTCCGCCATCTTGAGTCTGCCGCGGCATCCATCATGGATCTTGGAAGCCTGCGGATGCTGGTGGCGGCGGAGGAGCGTCGAGGACGCTGCTGGCGGACGCGGTTTGTGCAGAAGGCGCTGGGTTTGCTGCCCGGAGGGCTGGTGCGGTAACCCAGGGCTTGCTCGTTCCTCGCCGCGCCCTGGGCTGAGTCCGCCGCACCTTTGGTGCTGAGATCCTGGCGGCAATGCGGACGAAACATGGTCTTAACCGAGCGGCATTCATGTCTGGCATCTTTTTTTGCAGAGGGCGGTGTTTTCGATTGAGGTTTCTGAGCTCTGATAAGAGCTGAGTATGATTTAATATTATCCGGGTAAAAATAACGCTTGATTATTATCCGGGTAAAATTAGGATTTCACTCCTATGATCCAATCTGCTTTCTACCCCACCTTTACCACTTTTGACGGCCACTGCCGCATTGCTACGGGGCCTCTGCGCGAGAACGCCCTGGCGCTCAAGCGGGCTCTGGCGAGAGGCTCCCTGAGCCCTGTTTTCATCTTTGACGATGCCACGGGACGTGCCGTCGAGGTGGACACGCGGGGCAGCGACGAGGAGTGCTGCGCCCGCTTGGCTGCGCGGTTTCCAGAGCATGCGCAGGCTCCGGCAGGCGAGCCAGCGGAAGAACCAGCCCAACCCCGGGGGCGCGGGCGGCCCAAGCTCGGGGTGGTGGCGCGTGAGGTCACGCTGCTGCCCCGGCATTGGGAGTGGCTGGACACGCAGTCGGGCGGCTCATCGGTGGCGCTGCGGAAGCTCGTCGAGGAAGCCCGACGCCAGAGCAGCGAGAAAGATCAGGTCCGCAAAGCCCACGAACGTGCCTACCAGTTCATGGTCACCCTTGCGGGCGACCTTCCCGGCTTCGAGGAGGCTTCACGCGCGCTCTTTGCCATTGATTTGCCGAAGATGCGTGTTCTTGTTTCTACTTGGCCTCGGGATGTCGGTGACCATGTGCTGCGCCTTGCTTGGGGAGATCAATGGAAGGCTGCCATTCCGGCTTGTGGCGAAGGAATAACGGGAGGCTCAGAGGCGTGAACCTGCCGCCGGGACCAGCTCCCATCGGGGGCGCCGATGTTCGCAGGTCAGGGGCAGATGCTAGAGACGGTTAAAAACCGGCGATCCAAGTCCAGACTGCTGTCTCCAACGTGGGAGGAACTGTCCACGCGGGGGCGAAATTTGACTCGGATGCATGTCTGGTTGCATCCGGCGGTGGCTTCGCCTAGATGCGGTCAGTATTCTCATGCCTCACGCCCTTCTTCTCAAATTCCCCGGAACCAATTGCGATGCCGAAACCGCTCGTGCGCTGGAGGCGGCGGGCTTCACTGCGGAGGTGCTGCCTGTGGCTCTGCTGGAAGCCAGTTCGCTCGACAAGGCGCAGATGATCGTGTTCTCCGGTGGCTTCAGCTACGGGGACTACGTGATGTCCGGCCGCATCGCCCAGCTCATCACGAAATCGAAGCTTGGCGACCAGTTGAAAACCTTCGTGGACAAAGGCGGCTACGCGCTGGGGATCTGCAACGGCTTCCAAATTTTGACTCAGCTCGATCTCCTGCCGAAGGGCAGCCTGATCCACAACACGAGCGGCCGTTTCATCTGCCGCTGGGTGGGCCTGAAGAAAAACAAGGGCAAGGCCAGCCCGTACCTCAGCAAGCTGCCTGAGAATTTTGAACTTCCCGTGGCTCATGCGGAAGGTCGTCTCGTGACGGAAGGGGACGCTGCCGCAAGCTACGTGAAGTCCGGCCATGCGGCGCTGCTTTACAACACGAATGTGAACGGCTCCACCCATGCCATCGCTGGACTGCAGGACGACACGGGCCGCGTGTTTGGCCTGATGCCGCACCCGGAGCGCTTCATCTTCAAGAGCCAGCATTACGATCCCGATTGGAACGGCGATACCCAGTTCGGCTGGGGCCACTACCTCTTCCAGTCTGCCCGCGAGGCGCTGAACTGAGTTGCTTCGCCTGAGGCTTCGTCCGCCGCCGCTGCGGACGGAAGTCCGTGAGCACGGAGACGTTATGTGCTTGTTGGTGAAGCTGGCCCGAGGGGCTGACAAAGAGTGGCTAGGCCTTGCTCTTGTCGGTCTTGAACCGGTTCCTGACAGAGGCCTTGTTGGGGACTGCGCGGCGGATTTCCACGATGGGCTTCTTGCTGATGGTAGGTGGCGGAGCTGCCTTGGCTTTGTCCGTTCCTTTGTCAGGCTGCGCAGGTGTGGGCGCGGGCGGAGGGCTATCGGCAGGGCCATAGAGCTCGCGTGTTTTCTGGTGCATCATTTCGGCTTCGGCGGCACGCTGCATGGCGTCACGAATGCTGGAAGGGACGGCACTTTCGGTGAGGGGGGGGAGTAGCGGATTGGGGCCGGCGGCCCACGTGCCGAGGGTCGGCATCATTGCGGCGATTTGGGTCTGGTTATTTACCTTATGCAGGCCGATAACGCGGAGGGAAGTGCCAAAAAGGTAGAAGATGGTGCTCTCGTCGAGACCTTCCACCATGCTGCCGCCGCGCTGCAGGATGGGGCTGCCGCGGAGGATGATTTCATCCTCGGTGATAAAGGCTTCCTGACACAGCGCCTTGGCAGGCTCGCTGAAATTCATTTCGATGAAAACCTTGCCCCGGGCGCGAGCTTTGAGAGGTTTGCCGTCGGCGGAGTACTTGAAGACTTGGATCGAGTCTGCGGCGATCTTGAGGTAGGGCGGGAATTCGAGCTGCTGCGTGGAAATGCTCTTGGCCTCCACGAAACTCATGCTGAGGAGGAAGCTCAGATCGGTGGGAGACTTCACCAGAGTGATGTCTTTCGATGCGGCTTGTGCTTGGTCAGCAGTGGCTGCGGTTTTCGTGCTGGCGCAGCCGGCGCACAGCAGGGCTGCCGCGAGCAGGGCGACAGCGGAGCGCGGGTTGAACTGGTTGGAAGTGTTCATCTGCGAGTCTTAGATACACCCAAAGGTGATTTTGCTCATCTTGAATTTACTATAATGCGGCGCGGGAGGGCTCGGTGGACGCCTTGAAGCGCTCGTAAGTGGCAAAATCCAGCGCCTGGGCGTGGGTGGAGTCGGCTGGAAAGTGCTGCCGGGAGGTCTGGCGCCATTCACCGGAATTGACCGTGGGGAAGGGGACGCCGCCACCGAGTTTCGAGTCCACATGGGTCAAAATGAGCCGGTCGGCGCAGGGCATGGCGGCGGCGTAAGCACCGCCACCGCCGCAGTCAAAGAGCTCTTTGACGCCGTGCGCTGCGGCCAGATTGAGAGCTTCGTCCACGCTTGCAACGCGTTCACCGACCTGGGGCATGAAGGATGGATTGCGTGTGAGCACCAGGGGGTGGCGATCTTCAAACCAGCCGATCATTTCTTCATAGGTGCGGCGGCCGAGGAGCAGCCACTGGCCACGGGTGGTGCCGCGAAAGTGTTCTTTATCTCGTGGCAGATCCCACGGCACGCCTTTGCCGGTGGAGATGAAGCCATCCGCTGAAACGGCGGCGATGAGGGTCAGTAGCGGGCGCGTGCTCACTCAGTAGATCGCGGATTCACCTTCACGGAGGAGTCGCACGCGATTTTCAAGCTGTCGTTCGATAGCTGCTTTAACCAGACGCTCAGCGGGCTCATGGAGCGGCTCGCCGCCGAGGGGGAAGGTGCCATGATGCATCGGGATCATGGCCTGTGCTCCCATCATTTGAAAGGCGTCCAGGGCTTCTTCAGGGTTCATGTGAACCTGCCGCCCACTGGGTGCATCGTAGGCGCCGATG
This sequence comes from Prosthecobacter sp., assembly GCF_029946185.1. Classification (GTDB taxonomy): domain Bacteria; phylum Verrucomicrobiota; class Verrucomicrobiia; order Verrucomicrobiales; family Verrucomicrobiaceae; genus Prosthecobacter. The sequence continues at coordinate 25,002 of NZ_JAQSEA010000186.1, read as the reverse complement.
GGCATGAGCGCGAGGTCGATGCTGGCGCGTTTGCCAATCTCCTGAAAGCCGTCAAACATGGCGCTGTCACCGCAGTGGAAGAGGCAGCGGTCGGGGGATTTGATGAGGTAGCCGCCGAACTGGCGGTGGGTGTCATGAATATTCCGCGCTCCCCAATGGCGTGCGGGGGTGAGTGTGATGCGCAGATCCTGAAAGGTAGCGCTCTGCCAGGTCTTCAATTCCACGATGCGCCCGAAGCCGCAGTTTTTCACCACTTTGCCGACACCTTCAGGGACGATGATGGGCTGCGCTGCGGCGAGCTTGCGCAGGCTTGGCAGGTGGAGGTGGTCGTAATGAGCGTGCGTGATCAGAACGAGATCGATGTGGGGCAGGTTATGCGCCCAGACGCTGGGGTGGCGCACCCGCTTCACCGGGCCGTGCCAGAGCGCCCAGTTGGGGTCGATGGCGATGTTCACACCGCCGATCTGACAGAAGAAGCCAGCATGCCCGAGCCACGTCACCCCGATCTCATTGAGCAAGGCCACTGGGAGATTGCCAAAATCCTCGCCCGGCTGACGGGGGGCGAACAGAGTGGGAATGAGCACCTCATTGAGGAACTGGATATTGCGCTTGCGCCAGCCTTCGGTGGGGAGCAGTCCGATGCGATTTCCCTCTGTCAGAGCCTTCTTGAGCAGGCCGCGCGTTTGCTGCGGACTGGAAGGGCCAGCACCGTCGGATGAGGAGGCGGGATCGAAAAGCATAAGGCGCTGCTTGAATCTGTGAATAGTAAATGCTCCAAGCACCCAAAACACAACCATTAAGTGCAGGATGTGGTGCGAGTAGGGGGGATGCCTGATGTCCAGACTCCCACACGCAAGTCCTGCGCCAGATCAGCGAATTTTGACCGTGCCTAGAGCGGTCACCCACTTGCCTTTGGTGACAACCTTCTCCACCACAAAGCCTGCACGCTTGCCAGCCGCGAGGCAGGCCTTGGCCTGAGACTTGAGAATGCCGGAGAGCATCAGGATGCCGCCGGGAGCGACTGAGCGCACCATTTGTGGAAAGGCCGACTCCAAGATGTCGAAGAAGATGTTTGCGGCCACGATGTCCCAGGTTTGCTTAGGCTCCCACTTGAGCACATCGACCTTGGTGAAACGTACTTTCGGGGTGTTGTTGCGCGCGGCGTTTTCCTGCGAGATTTTCACGGCGGCGGGGTCGTAGTCGCAGCCCCAGACACGAGTGGCGCCGAGTTTGTCAGCGGCGATGGCGAGGATGCCGCTGCCGCAGCCGAGATCAGCCATGCTCCACTTCTGGCCGGCGGTCTGGCGCTCTTCTGCTGCATCGACGAGAAGACGCAGCACGGTGGCTGTGGTGGCATGATGGCCGGTGCCAAAGGCCATGTCGGCGGGCACAGCGATGATCTCGCGATTGGGAAATTTGGCGCGGGCGAGTTTGAGATCAGCCTGCGTCTTGGCGGTGCAGATCACAAATTTATCACGCACCTTCACCGGCGGCGGAGTTTGGGATGAGTGAGCCGCCCAGTTCTGTGTTTTCAAGTGGCGGACATCGCCACCAAACTGCTTTTGAGCCGCTTTTGCAGGCTCGGCCTTTTCACAATAAAATTCGAGGCGGACCATTTTGCGACCCGGAAAACTGGTGGTGACGAGTGTGCCGCCAGGGTTTCCTGCGAAGCGCTCTTCCCATGTGTCAGCCGAACGTGATGCTGTGAGTTTGGACCAGACGTACATGAATGTGCAATCGTGTGTGAGGAGGGAGACTCTGAGTTACCGATCCATGCCTTAAAAGGGCTAAGGTGACCTGGACCATCAATCTTTCTGGGACTGATGGAGCGGGTGACGCGATTCGAACGCGCGACATCTTCCTTGGCAAGGAAGTGCTCTACCACTGAGCTACACCCGCAAATTTTTCGGTTCGACCCGGAAACTTTGAGGGCGGGATTCTGGCGTATGATCAAAGATCCTGCAAGTGCAAAGTGCATATGTTGAGAATGTTTTTATTCGAGCCATGCTACCGCTATGAAACTTCCCTCGCATACTTGGATCAATGGCCGCATCACCACGACCGCTGAAGCGCGCATCTCACCTTACGATCATGGCTTTCTGGTAGGTGATGGTGTGTTCGAGACGCTGGTGGCTCGCAATGGCAGGCCCTTCACACCCACGCGGCACTGGCGGCGGCTTGTGGCTTCGTGTCAGGCGATGAACATCACCGCGCCGGAGTTTGATGAGTATCTGAATGCGATGCTTGCCACCATGGAGGCGAACGGTCTCAAGGATGCCCGCATACGTGTCACGCTGACGAGTGGTGATGGCCCGCTGGGTTCAGACCGTGGCGAGGCACAGGCAACGATGATCGTCGCGGCGACGGAGTTGAAACCCTGGCCTGCCACCGAGACGGTGATGACGGCACCATGGACGCGCAATGAGCGCAGTGCACTGACGGGCATCAAATCCACTTCGTATGGCGATAATGTGCGCGCCTTGGCGCTCGCTCATGGAGAAGGGGCAGGGGAGGCGCTCCTTGCGAACACGCGTGATGACCTCTGCGAAGGCACCGGGACGAACATCTTCATCGTCACCGCAGGGGTGGTGAAAACTCCACCGCTGAGCTCAGGCTGTCTGGCGGGGGTGACGCGTGCGCTGGTGCTGGAAGCCTGTGCTGCCGCCGGTATAGCGGTGGAAGAAATTGCGCTGCCCATTGAGGCGCTGAAGACCTGTGAGGAAGCCTTCCTCACTTCCAGCACGCGGGATGTTCATCCGCTATCATGCATTGATCAACGTGACATGCCGGGAGTGGCGGGTGCAGTCACCCAGCGCGTGGCGCAGGCGTTTCAAGATTTCGTGGCCGGGCGGGATGATCCGTGAGTTGCTGGCGAGAGGCTTATGGTTGTCGAAATTTTACAGCGTGAACCCATTGCCCTTGGACTTCAAACTCCTAGAGCCGGCTGGGTGGATGAACGCTTCTCGCATGCCTCCGGCATGCCCTCTAGAGGTAAATATGTGGTGCTCAGGTTCCGGGGGTGGTCGCTCGTGCCTCGCTCGACCCCCGGCTAATTTCTTTGATCCCTCCGGGATCGTCTGACGCGACGCGCTTAGTGGGGTCGCATCTATATCTCGGATGGTATCGTGGCAGCCATGGCTCGCGAGTTCAATCAATCATTGCTTCGCATATACCTCGCCCAGCTTACGCAGCAGCCTTTCGAGTTTGGTGTAGTAATCGTCTTCCTTGAGTTTTGGACGCTGCTCCTTCAGTATTTTCAGTTCACGCTCCAAGGCATCCCGTGTGCTGCGCTGCGCATCCGTGAGCTGTTGTTCTTCGTCGCTTAACACGAGCACCATCTGGGCGGCACGTTCGCCATCCAGTGCGGCACCGGGTGCGGCGGCGGTATAGGGGGCCAGCACTTCACTGCGGGTGCCGACGCCGTCGCCGTTGTCTTCGAGCAGGGCGTGTTCTGTGGCGAGACGTTCGTCGTTCTCATAGAAGGTGGCGGTGGCTTTGCTGGCGTGGCGGAAGGCTTCCAGCAGGGAGACCTGTTTATCTTGATCGAGATCCGCCTCGGGCAGTCCGCCGATGGCTTCGGCCAAGTATTCGCCGAAGCGGGCGTAGAAGACCTCATCCGCACTTTTCGTCGAAGTGATGACGACGCGGTTCTTGCCGGAGAGCGATTTCAAAAAGCCGCCGCTGGAGGAGGCGGTGTGGATCACGGCGACTTCCTGCTTGAGCGGCTTGATCCAGCCAGCGAGCTGCTTGGCATCAAAGTCAGGTCCTTCTGCGCTGAACTTCGCTTCGCGTCCGTCAAAGGTGCCGTGGCCGATGAGTATGAGCCAGAGCGGGTGGGTGGGTGCGGAGGTGGTGAGGAGCTTTTCGAGTTCTTCGGTTGTTTTTTCGCCGCGAAGGACTGCGGGGGAGATGCCGGCCTTGGTGCAGGCGTTGGTCCACGCTTCGACCTGCGTCTGAAACTTCTTCCCGAATTCCTCTGTGCCGGGAGCGCCGAGGACGATGAGGACATTGAGTTCGCGTGGTGCGGCTTGGAGGAATGAGGTGAGGAGGGTGATGCACAAGGCAACCTGAAGCTTTAACTTGTGAGCGGGCTGCAGGCGGGTGGGGGAGGTTTTGGTCATAACACGCCGGAGCGGGCTGAAGCCCGCGAGTACTTTATTCTTCATGCCATGCCACCTTTTCTGCGCAGGAACCACTCGGCGCTGATGAGCAGCAGCAGCGCTAGGAACACCCATGGCGTATGCCACAGCGGTGTTGAAAGGGTGACCTCGATGGGGACGCGGATGTTCTTCAGCATCTCAGGCAGCTTGGAGATTTCATCAAGCGCGAGCATCTGGCCGTTCGTCTCGGTGGCGATGCGTTGCATGAAGACGCGGTCGGGCGCGAGGCGGCTGAACTCCTCGGCCTGCGGACCGTAGGCCCAGCCTGCGGTCTTGATGCCGAGCTGTGTGTGTTTTTCCATGTCCTCCACGGTGGCGGTGGCGCGGTAGTTGCCGGAACTGGCGGAGAAGAACTCGGTTTCAAACAGCCCCGCTTCCTTGAGGCTGGGCTCGGCGAAGAGCTGGGATTTTTTGCCATCGGGCTGCGTGACTTCGATCTTCACCAGCGCATCGCCATGGGGTTTGAAGGCGCGGTCACGCACACGCACGGAGAGCTTCACGCGCTCGCGATCGGCGGCATCAATCTCAGGATTGAAGGTGATGCTGTCGGCGACATCCACCACGAGCCAGCGCATGAGCTGCCGCCAGGCACGCTCCATGTCCTTGCGTGAGTCGGCATCATTCATGCCCCAGCGCCAGAGGTCGGCCACCAGGATGCTGCCCACGCGGCCTTCGCCGAAACGTTGGGACACGATGGCTGGCATGGTCGTCTGCGCGGCATCCGAAATCGTGGCGAGAATGCTGGCGCCGGGTTTGATGGCGAAGGTTTGATTGATGGCTTGAAAGGCAGGCATCGCGGACAGGCGCTTTTCCTCTTCCTCACGATCCGTGCGCAGCCGCATCCAGGACTCAAGCCAGCCTTCGCGGGTCAAATTAAAGCGCGCATCCAGCATCGGGCCCGTCGTGGTTGTGCGGTCCAGGTACACCGGCAGCATGCTGCCGATGGGCGTGTGATCATAGCCGCCTGACTGGTAGCATTCCTGCCCGCCGAGCATGAGCAGCGCGCCGCCGCGCTCGCTGACAAAACGCTGGATCAAATGCATCTGCTCCTGGGTGAAGAAGGAGGCTTCGAGATCGTCGATGATGATGGCGCGATACTCGCTGAACAAATCCTCGGCAGACTTGGGGAAGCCGTCGCTGAGTTCCTTGGCATCGCGCGTGCCGAGGCGGATCAGCACCGGCTGGTCATAGCGCTGCGCTTCTTCGCCTTCCTTGGCACCAAAGCCACGGAACAAGGGGTTGGCGCTCTCACCGGCATGGCCGCGCCATTCAAATTTCGGCTCGCGTTTGGCGATGCGGACGAGGCTCGGCATCTGGATATCGTCATCGCTGGCAATGGCACGGCGCAGGAATTTGTACTCCCAGTTCGGCCTGCCCGCCATGTAAAGCACGCGGTAAGGGCCTGAGCCGCGATCCGCCGCCAGCAGGCGTGTGTTGTTGGCCAGCGTGGCCTCCTGGACGCCTTCGGCCTTGAGTTCGAGTTTGTGGAAGGACACGCCCGGCTTCGCCACCGGAATGCGCAGGCGCATGGTCTGCGGCGATTCGCCATTGAAGGTGACTTTCTCCGTCACGATGACCTTTCCCTGCTCATCCAGCGCGGAAAGGGTGGCCTGTTTGCCGTTCAGACCGTGGGCAGAAACGCGGGAGGTGAGGGTGATGGGCGCGTCTTCAAAGGGACTCGTTGCCACGGTGGCATCGAGGATCGAGAGATCAGGGGTGGGGGCATCCTTGCCAGCAATCACGGTAAAAATGGGTGCGCCCTTGGCCTCCGCCTTCCACGTTGAGGCATCGGTGGCGTTGCCATCGCTTATCAGTACCACGGCTGCCAGATTTGAGCCGCCGCTGCGAAGAGTCATGAGGGTGCGGCAGAGATCGGAGCGTGTGCCGTCAAACTTCAAGGCGCGGAAGTGCGGCACGCTCTGCGTCTGCGCGCCTGCGGTCATGAGGCGCAGGCGGAAGTCCTCGCTCAGCGCCTTGATCCATGCCGCGTCTGCCTCGCCGGAATTCAGTGCAGCGGTGACTTGGGCAGCGCGCGTGGGCTCGCCCGGCTTTTCGGCGGTGTCGAGGGAGGCGCTGGTGTCCACCAGCACGATGACCTCGTTCTCGCCTTTCTTCGGCTGCTGCTGCGTCCACAGCGGATCGAGCAGGCAGAGTGCGAGCAGCGCTAGGGCGGCGAGCTTGCAGGACATGGCCGCGAATTTGCGCCAGCCGTGCAGCGGAGACCGGCGGTAGCCCAGCCAGAGCAGTCCGATGACAAGAAGAACCACCACGGCAGCGAGCCAGGTGATGTCCGTATTTTGCCAGAGGATGCGGGGCATGAGGTGCGAGTTAAACGTGGCGCGCGGCGAAAAGCTACATCACAACCGCTGGCAATGTCACTCGTTGTCTAAAATTTGAAGATGGAAGCGCTTGTCGGAGCGCGCATTCTCGATTTGATCAGCGCTTCTTCACCGCCCGCCGCCATGCCCCTTTACGACCCCTATGCGTTTCAGCTCGCTGGCTTCAGCGAGGGCGATGTCGATGAAATCCTCGCCGATCTCGACTACCTCCACCGCAACTCACGCTGGACGCACCGGCGTGACCAGATTGAGCGGATGATCGTCGAATCACCGGTGATTTTGCTCGATTTCCTGCGCAGCGTGCAGCCCGAAGTGGTACGCAATGCCATGATTCCGCGCCGGGTAAAGGATGCGGTGCTTCGTTAAGACGGCCTGTTTGAGTCCTTGCGCGTTGGCGGACTTCCGCCACATTCGGCCTCCCCCTACCGACCTGGCCAATGTGCGCCGGGCGGCGTATTTCATTTCCCCATGTTCAACTGGATCATCAAAAAAATCATCGGCACCAAGAATCAGCGCACTGTGCGCAAGCTTCAACCTGCGGTGGCCGAGATCAACCGCATCGAAGCCCTGCTTCAAAACGAGCCGGAGTCGGCGCTGACCGAGCGCACCCAGAAATGGCAGGCGCAGTTCCGCGCCTTTCACACGCCGCCCTTCCTCGGCGGGGTGAGCCTGCGCATCGCTGATGAAGGTGCCGTGGATGCCTGCCTGGAATCGGTGGAGAAGTATTTCGCCGCTCTGAAGCCGCATTTCCCTGCACTGGAGAATGATTACCTTGTCAGCGCCGCCTGGAACGGCGCTGCTCTGGATGACAAGAAGGCACGCATCGACCGTGCGCGTGAAGCGTGGAACGCCATCCAGCCGGACTTTCCCGAGATCGAGTCGAAGATGCTCAATGACATTCTCCCGGAAGCTTATGCCGTGGTGAAAAACGCCGCCCGCCGCATGTGCGGACGCGAGATCGTCGTCTGTGACCAGCCGCTGGGCTGGAACATGGTGCATTTCGATGTGCAGCTCGTCGGCGGTGTGGCCTTGCATCGCGGTATGATCGCTGAAATGGCGACCGGGGAAGGGAAGACTCTCGTTGGTACGCTGCCGGTGTACTTGAACGCACTGACCGGCCGTGGCGTGCACGTCATCACGGTGAATGACTACCTCGCACGTCGTGACAGCGAGTGGATGGGCAGCCTTTACAAATACCTCGGCCTCACGGTCGGCTGTATTCAGAATGATCAGCCCAGCCACCTGCGCCGTGACCAGTACCAGGCGGACATCACGTATGGAACGAACAGCGAGTTCGGCTTCGACTACCTGCGCGACAACGGCATGGCCTCCAGCAAGGAGCAGCAGGTGCAGCGCGGCCACTACTTCGCTATCGTGGATGAAGTGGACTCCGTGCTCATCGATGAAGCACGCACGCCTTTGATCATCAGCGGTCCGGTCATGGCTGCGGAGAGCAATCACCAGTATGAGCGTTACAAGCCCCTCGTGGATCAGCTTGTGCGCCGTCAGAACACGCTGTGCAACCGCCTGATCACGGAGGCCAAGGAAGCCGCCGCCGCCGGTGTGCTGGAGCAGGCCGGTTTGAAACTCTTCCAGGTCAAGACGGGCCAGCCGAAGAATCGTGCGCTGACCCGCTGCATGGAGGACCCCGAACTCCGTCGTGCGATGGAAAAGGCCGAGCTCTCGCTCTACGCCGACACGCAGAAGGTGGAATTCTTCAGGCTCAAGGAAGAACTGTACTACTTCATCGAAGAAAAATCCCACGACGCGGATCTCACCGAGATGGGTCGCAATTTCCTCAGCCCCGACGAGCCGGACGCCTTTGTGCTTCCCGACATCGCCACGGTGTACTCTGAGATCGATGGCGATATGACGCTCTCCGAAGAAGCCCGCACCCGCAAGAAGACGGAGATGCAGGACCGCCTCTCCCACCAGGGTCAGCGCATTCACCAGATCAGCCAGCTTCTGCGTGCCTTCTGTCTCTATGAGAAGGACGTCGAGTACGTGGTCGAGGAAAACAAGGTCGTCATCGTCGATGCGCAGACCGGTCGTAAAATGGCTGGCCGCCGCTGGAGCGATGGACTGCACCAGGCCGTGGAAGCGAAGGAAGGCGTACAGATTGACGCCGAGACCCAGACGCTGGCCACCATCACCATTCAAAATTACTTCCGCCTCTATCAAAAGCTGGGCGGCATGACCGGCACGGCTGAAACCGACGCTGCCGAGTTCCATGACATCTACAGCCTCGATGTGCTCACCATCCCGACGAATCGTCCGGTGAAGCGCAAGGATCACAACGACAGCATCTACAAGACACGCCGCGAAAAATTCTCCGCCGTGATCGAACTGATCCGCGAACTCAATGCCAAGGGCCAGCCGATCCTCGTCGGCACAGCCAGCGTTGAAGCCTCGGAAATGGTCTCGCGCATGCTGAAGCTGCAGAAGATCACGCACAACGTGCTCAATGCGAAGTATCACCGCCAGGAGGCTGAAATCGTCGCCCGAGCCGGACATCGCTCCGCCGTGACCATTTCCACCAACATGGCCGGTCGTGGTACGGACATCAAGCTGGGTGAAGGCGTCTCCGAACTCGGCGGCCTCTTCGTGCTGGCCACCGAGCGTCATGAAAGCCGCCGCGTGGACCGCCAGCTGCGCGGACGTTCCGCACGTCAGGGAGACCCCGGCGAAAGCAAATTCTTCCTCAGCTTTGAAGACGACCTCATGCGCAACTTCGGTGCCGCCGAGCGCATGACGAAGATGATGGAGCGCTTTGGCATGAAGGAGGGTGAAGAACTTCAGCACCCCTGGCTCAATCGCAGCGTGGAAACCGCGCAGAAGCGCGTGGAACAGCGCAACTACGTCTGGCGCAAGCGCGTCCTCGAATACGATGACGTGATGAACCAGCAGCGCGAGGTCGTCTATGAATGGCGCAACGACGTGCTCAACAGCAACGACACCCGCATCCTCATCAATGAGGCCGTGGAAAAGGGCGTCACCGAACGCCTCGGCGCATTTGTGTCGAAGGACCTCAAGAACGATGCCGATGCCGACTACGAAGGCCTGCTGGCCTGGGTGAACATGACGTTCCCCGTGGGCCTGCGGACGCTGGATGACGAATTCAAGGCGCTCGATTTTGAAGCCAAGTCCGCCTACTTGAAGGAGAAGATCCTCGGTGCTTATGAAGTGAAGGTTGGCACGGCCAATCCGACCGCGCTGCAGGAGATCGAGAAGATGATCCTCCTCAATGCCATCGACCGTCTGTGGCAGGAGCATCTGTATGCGCTGGATGCCTTGAAAGAAGGTGTCGGTCTGCGCACCTACGGCCAGAAAGATCCGCTCATCGAGTTCAAGCAGGAAGCTTTCACGATCTTCGCGGAACTGATGAACAGCATCAACGGAGAAGTCTTGGGCAATCTCTTCCGCAGCACGCAGCAGTTGGCCGCGTTTGAGCAGTTCCTGGCCCAGATGGCCTTGCAAGGCGGTGAAAACGATGCGCCGCAGCGCCGTGAGGAGGAGGAAGAAGAAGCCGAGGAAGCTCCGCCGAATCCAGGCCGTGACGGCCCCCGCCTCATCTTGCCAAGCAGCGTCGCCAAGCCTCGCCCCAAAGCCGCCCCAACCACCGTCGGCCGCAACGACCCATGCCCTTGTGGCAGTGGGAAGAAGTACAAGCAGTGCTGCGGTAGGATGGCGTGAGGTGGTGTTCCGCTTTTAAAGTAGCCCAGTTGCGCCGCAACTGGTGTGAAGTCGTGGAGATTTTTGTGTGAGGGCGTCGCCTCCAGCCACTGAACAAGGAGGTGGTGGCCAGAGTTTTTTTACCGCAGATTCAGGAAACCCACAGATTATTTCATGAATCTAATCTGCGGGTTTCCTGGATCTGCGGAGAAACAAAACGCGGCTTGAATTCCTGGCCATGCTTAAGGCATTCAAGCGAAACAACATACGCTTCACGGGGGGCTTCTGTTGCGGACTTAGAGGTCCGCGCGCCGAGGAATCCTTGACCTGAGACGCGAATCCCGCTTTTCTGTGGTCATGACGTCGCGCCTCCTTTTGCCACTCCTTCTCTCAGTCTCATTTACGGCTCTCGCGGTGGATGATTATAAGCTCGGGCCTCTATCGCAGGAGAGTGCGGATGTGCCGAAGGGGAAGGTGATTGCGATGCCGGTGCATGAGTCGAAGATCTATGCGGGGACGAAGCGTGACTGGTGGCTCTACATCCCGGCGCAGTACAAGGCGGAGAAGCCGGCGAACCTGATGGTGTTTCAGGATGGGCATGACTACGTGGGCCTGAAGGGCGCGTGGCGGGTGCCGGTGGTGTTTGATAATCTGATCGCCAGCGGGGACATGGAGCCGACGATCGCGGTCTTCATCAATCCGGGGCACAGCGGGGACACGAAGCCGCAGAGCGCGTGGAAGAACAACAACCGGGGCAAGGAGTACAACTCGCTGGGGGATGTGTATGCGCGGTTCCTGCTGGAGGAAATCATCCCGCAGGTGCAGAAGGACTACAAGCTGACGGAGAATCCTGAAGGCTGGGCGATTGCGGGGGCGAGCAGCGGGGCGATCTGCGCCTTCACGGTGGCATGGGAGAGGCCGGACAAGTTTCGCAAGGTCTTCTCCACCATTGGCAGCTACGTCGATCTCGCGGGCGGGCATGTTTATCCTTCCATCATCCGTCTGGCGGAGCGCAAACCGCTGCGCGTGTATTTGCAGGACGGCAGCAGCGATCTGGACAATCCCTACGGCAACTGGCCGCTGGCGAACCAGCAGATGGCGAAGGCGCTGGCCTACCAGCAGTACGATTACACCTTCACGTTTGGGGACGGCGCGCATAATAGCAAACAGGGCGCGAGTGTCTTTCCTGAGGCGATGAAGTGGCTGTGGCGGAAGTGAAAAATAGGGGTTCCCAGCCTGCCCAAGCCAGGCAATCCTCAAAAAATGCGCCCCAAAGCCTCTTTTCATTGTGAATAACTAGGTTTCCACCTTGACACATTCTCCAATCCTCTTACCATCGCGGCCCCTTCTTCCCCAGTCGGAAGATCTTTCGTACATAGCACTAATGAAGACGTTTTCAGCCAAAGCCCAGGAGCAGAACCCCACATGGTGGGTCATCGACGCCAAGAACCAAATTCTTGGAGACGTCGCAGTCGCAGCCGCAAACCTCCTGCGCGGCAAGACCAAGCCTACCTTCACCCCGCATGTTGACACTGGTGATTTCGTGGTCGTCTTGAACGCCGCCGAAGTCCGCCTCAGTGGCAAGAAAGAGGAGCAGAAGATTTACACCTCGAAAGCCGGCTACGTCGGCAATCAGAAGATCGAAAACGTCGAGCGCGTGCGTGCCCGCCGTCCAGAGCTTCTCGTTGAGCGCGCTGTGAAGGGCATGGTCCCCCACAACCGCCTTGGCCGTTCGGTCATGGGCAAGCTCAAGATCTATGATGGTGCCGAGCATCCGCATGAGGCGCAGAATCCAAAGCCTTTCGCCATCGCCTAATTCCTTTTCCATCGTTACTTATCGCATGAGCAAGCCTCTCAAAACCACCACCGGCCGCCGCAAGACCGCCATCGCCCGCGTCTTCATCACTGAAGGAGCCGGTAACATTACCATCAACGGACGCGACTTCGAAGAGTATTTCCCGACCGTTGCTCTGCAGAACCAGGTTCTGTCCCCACTGGCTCTCACGAATTCCCGTCAGACCTATGACTTCAAGGTGAACGCCAGCGGCGGTGGTAGCACTGGCCAGGTGGGTGCCGTCAGTCTTGGCATCGCTCGCGCTTTGATCGGCGTGAACCCTGAGCTTCGCGGCGTCCTGAAGTCGAACGGTCTTCTGACCCGTGACTCCCGCGCCAAGGAACGTAAGAAGCCAGGTCGCCCAGGCGCCCGCAAACGCTTCCAGTTCTCCAAGCGTTAATCGTTCGCGATTCAATTCAAGTGTGCAAAACCCCGCCCTGTGCGGGGTTTTGTTTTTTCTGTCGCTGGCGGCAGGAATTCGCGCCAGAATCCATCCCATGTCCTCAGGTCATCTCCTTGTTCTCGGTGCCAGCGTCATCTGGATTTTGTTCTGCATGCGCTTCTGGTATGTCATTGATCAGGAGCATACCTGGCAGCGGCGTTTCATTGCCATCGGGGCCGGCATCGGCGGCGGTCTGATTTACCTCATCGGGGTGATGATGCTGCAGATGCTGAAGGAGCCGCCGCCGCCCGTGGTGGATGTGGAGACCGAGATCCGTGTGTCTCCCCGGGTGCCCACCTCGGCGAAAAAGTGAAGTGCCTTGCTCTTTGCAACACATCCGACTGACTTCACGAGCAGTGCATTCATCGCCTTTGTTTTTGGCAAAGGAATGTTAGGCAAAGGAATGACCAGACCCGAATTCAGGCATTCCCATGCCGATCCATTCCTTTGTCTATTTCAACACATCCGATGGACTCCACGATCAACGCGCGTGCACGTGGTGGGATTTTGAAGAAACCTTTTGGGTTCCGCTTTCACCTCTCCGGTGTAGCCACACTCACTCCACGTCCCCAAAACCTGAGGTGACGAGCTCTTCGAGGTCGGCCACGGCAGCCTCGGCGTCACTGCCTTCGGCGATGATTTTGATGGTCTCGCCACGTCCTGCGGCGAGCATCATGAGGCCCATGATGCTTTTGCCGTTCACGGGTTCGTCGTCTTTTTCAACCCAGACGTCACACTGGTATTTGCTGGCACGCTTGACGAACTGCGCCGCCGGGCGTGCATGCATGCCCATTTTGTTGCGGATCGTGAGTTCTTTTTGAATGCTCATGGGAAGGGGGTTCTATGATGCGGCTAACCTAATTGATCATCCGTCATCTTTTTCAACAACCTTTGGTCAAACTCTACGGCGCTGTTGTAGCCAAAGGTGCGTAATTTAAAGTTAATGGCGGCCAGTTCGATCAATCCGGCCACGTCGCGGCCCGGCTCCACCGGCAGCGCCACGCGCCCGACCTTCAGTCCCATGATGTCGCGGGTCTCGGTGTTCACCCCGACGCGTTCCATGTCTTCGGTTTTCGTTCCGCGCACGAGTTCCACGATCAAATCCAGCCGTTTGCTCAGGCGCACGGCACTGACGCCAAAGAGCGCGGCCACGTTCAGGATGCCCAGCCCGCGGATCTCGATCATCCCCCGGGTGATGTCCGGGGCGGAGCCAATCACCTCGCGGTCTTCGATCAGCCGCAGCCGCACCGCGTCATCCGCCACCAGGCTGGCACCACGCTGGAGCAGCCCTATAACGCTTTCGCTTTTGCCGCAGCCGCTGTCCCCCTGGATCAGCACGCCGAGGCCCTGCACATCTACGAGGCAGCCATGCACCAGCAGGGTAGGGGCAAAGGCCCACTCCAGCTTGATGGTCGCCGCATTGAGGAATTTCATTGTCATCATGCTGGTCTGGAAGACGGAGATGCCCGCCTCATTGGCGATCTGGATCAGCTCATCGTCAATGCGGTGGCCGCGAGCGATCACCACGCAGGGGATGTCCCAGGAGCAGAGCTGGCTGAAGCGCGCGGCGCGCAGCTTGGGGTCCAAGCCTTCGAGAAATGAGCATTCCGAGTTGCCGATGACCTGTACGCGCTTGTAGGCAAAGTACGTGAAAAAGCCGGAGAGCGCCAGGCCGGGGCGGTTCACTGAGGGCTCATTGATCTTGCGCGTGTAGCCCGCATCGCTGCCAATCAGCTTCAGCTTGAGCGACTTTTCATTCAGAGTGAAAAACTCCCCCACCGTCACCGAGGACGGGCGTTTGACTTTGGTAGGAGGAGGCATGACTTGACATTACGCGAAGCTTCTCAGCAACAGCAACGAAAAAGCAACTCGCACTGGAAAACAGTCTTCAACCGGCTAATCATCCGACCCAAACGCCGCAGCCCTGCGGCGCTGGCTCTTTTACACCTCTCTCATGCCCCGCAAAAAGGAATCCGCTTTTGACTCCGTGGAGTCTGTTCTCACAGACATTCGCGCTGGCCGCATGGTCATAGTCACCGATGACGAAGACCGCGAAAACGAGGGCGACCTGATCTGCGCCGCCGAAAAAATCACCCCTGAAATGGTGAACTTCATGGTGCGGCAGGGCGGCGGCATGCTCTGCGTCCCCGTCTCGCTGGAGATCGCCGTGAAACTCAATCTGCCTAGCATGGTGCCGGAAAACCGCGAAGCCTTCCGCACCGACTTCACCGTCACCGTGGACGCCGCCAAGGGCATCAGCACCGGCATCAGCGCCGCAGACCGCTGCCGCACCATCCGCCTCCTCGCAGATTCCCAGAGCACCCCTGACGATCTCGTGCAGCCCGGCCATATCAATCCCCTCGTCGCCAAGCCCGGCGGAGTCCTGCGCCGCGCGGGCCATACCGAGGCCGCTGTGGATCTCGCCCGCCTCGCCGGACTGCGTGAAGCCGGCGTGCTCATCGAGATCATGAATGCCGACGGCACCATGGCGCGGCTGCCGCACCTGAAAAAGTTCGCGAAAAAGCACGCCCTCAAGATGTGCAGCATTGCCGATCTCATCGCTCACCGTCGCCTCAGTGAGAAGCTCGTCGAAAAGATCGAGGTCGTGGACATGCCCACCGACTTCGGCGTATTCAAGCTCCACCTCTACAAGAGCACCCTCGATGGCGTGCATCACGTGGCCCTTGTCATGGGAGACATCGTACCTGATGAACCCGTGCTCGTGCGCGTGCATAGCGAGTGCCTCACTGGCGATGTATTTTCCTCACGCCGTTGCGACTGCGGCAGCCAGCTTCATGCCGCGATGAAGCACATCGCCTCTGCAGGGAAGGGCATCATCGTTTACATGCGCGGCCACGAAGGGCGCGGCATCGGCCTGCATGGCAAGATCATGGCCTACAAGCTCCAGGAGGAGGGTTTTGACACCGTCGAAGCCAATCTGAAACTCGGCTTCCCCATGGACCTGCGCGACTACGGCATCGGCGCGCAGATCATCTCCGACCTCGGCGTGCGCAAGCTCCTGCTCATGACCAACAACCCGCGCAAAGTCGTCGGTCTTGAAGGCCACAAGCTTGAAATCGTCGAACAAGTCCCCGTCAAATCCACGCCCAAGCCCGAGAACGCGCATTACCTTGCGACGAAGAAGAAGAAGATGGGGCACAAGCTGTGAATGACAGATGCCCGGACCTGACTGCACTGCTTCCATCATCACCCATTCGTAGCCCTCAACTCGGACTCCTTCTCATTCCTCGTTCGTCATTCTGATTTCGTCATTCCCTCCACATGTCCAATTACGCCTCCAGTCGTCCACGCCCCACCCAGGATCCGATCAACATCGCCATCGTCGCTTCGTTGTACAATAACCAGTTTGTCCAAGGCCTGCTCAATGCCGCCAAGGAAGAGATCGAAGTCATCGCCCCCAATGCTTCCGTCGATGTCTATCGCGTGCCCGGCGCTTTCGAGATTCCCGTCTGTGTGGAGCACGTGCTGCGCGGTAGCGCGCCAGATGCCGTGATCACCCTCGGCGTCATCATCCGTGGATCCACCGAGCATGCCGACCTTGTCGGTGCTTCGGTCACCGATGCCCTGCAACAGATGGCGGTGAGGCACTGCATTCCCGTCATTCATGAGGTGCTGCTGGTCAGCACCGAGGAGCAGGCGGAAGAGCGCTGTCTCGGCGCCACCATCAACCGTGGCACGGAAGCCGCGCAGACTTGCGTGAAGATGATCAATCTGTTCGGCAAAATGAAAACCAGCTTTGCCGGCGAACCCCTTGACCACGCCTAACATCATGGGAAGACGCCGCGAAGGCCGTGAGGCCGCCATTCAATTTCTGTTTGCCCGTGATCTCCAAGGGGAGGAAAAGCCCGGAGAGCCGGAGGACTTCTGGTCGCTGCACAGCGCCAGGGCCTCCACCCGGGCCTTTGCTGAAAACTTGATCAAGGGAGTTCTCACCCATCAAGCGCAGATCGACACCAGCATCACCCAGCTGCTGGAAAACTTCAGCTTTGTACGGCTCGCCGCCGTGGATCGCAACGTGCTCCGCGTCGCCTCCTACGAGCTGCTCTACTGCCCGGAGGTGCCCACGCCCGTGATTTTGAACGAAGCCATCGACATTGCCAAGGCCCTCAGCGCCGGCGAGTCCGGCTCCTTCGTCAATGGCGTGCTCGACAAGCTGGCGCGTTCACTGCGCAAGCCCGAGCCCAAAAAAGTCGAGCAACCCGTGAGCACCCCCGACCCAGTCGAGGCCCCGGCGGGAGCAGCTTCAAATCTCTAACCCGCATGCAGAGCCAATGACCCATTTGTCATTCCACATTCGTCCTTCTGATCTCTAGTCATGGCCGGTTTTTTTAAATCACTCATCCAGCGTTTCACCAAGCCCGACATCGACTGGGATGACCTGGAGGCCTCTCTCATTGCCGGAGATCTCGGGCCGCGCCTCGCGCAGCAGATCGTGGCAGATCTCAAATCACGCCAGCGCACGCTGCACGGCACGGACATCGTGCAGGTGGCGCGCGAGCATGTGCGCAAGATTTTGCCCGAGACCGTGCCGGCCCTCGAACCGATCCCCGGCAAGCCCAAAGTGCTCCTCATGGTCGGCGTCAATGGCACCGGCAAGACCACCAGCACGGCCAAGCTGGCGCACATCCTCCACCAGCGCGGCTACAAGGTCGTCCTCGCCGCCGCAGACACCTTCCGCGCCGCTGCGGTGGAGCAGCTCACCGTCTGGGCTGATCGATTGAAGATTCCCCTGGTCGTCGGCCCGCCGAATGGCGATCCCGCATCCGTCTGTTTTGACGGGTATGAAAAGGCGGTGAAGACGCAGGCGGACTTCCTCATCTGCGACACCGCCGGGCGGCTGCACACCAAGCATAATCTCATGGAGGAGCTGCGGAAGATTCACCGCATCCTCGGGCGCAAAGATGCCGAATCTCCCCATGAAGTGCTGCTCGTCTGTGATGCCACCACCGGGGCCAATGCCCTGCAGCAGGCGCGTGAGTTTAATAAAGTGATCCCTCTCACCGGTGTGATCGTCACCAAGCTCGATGGTAGTGGCAAAGGTGGCGTGCTTGTGGCGATCCAGCAGGAACTCGCCGTGCCCACCCGTTTCATCGGACTGGGTGAAAGCGTCGAAGATTTTCAAGCGTTTGAATCGAAGCGGTTCGTGGAAGAACTGCTGTGAGCCGGACCGCAGAGAGGGGCCGCTCGGTCAAAATATGTACCTTTGACTGGCGCTTTGGTATCTTTGTGGTTCATGTGAAATTCAGCCCAAGAAATATCTTGTCGAAGGAGTATGGCCTTCGCTAAATAGCAGCACACCTTTTTCAAAGCACACCCTGGAGGAAATCATCTGTGACGTTCAAATGCCCCACTTGCGACATGCAACTCAAAGCCGAGCCGGAGATGGCCGGGAAAACCGTCCGCTGCCCCGGCTGTAACACCAAGCTCAGCATTCCAGCCACCCTCGCCGCACCGCTGCCAGCGCCCTCCGGCTTGCCCGCACCTTCGGGGCTGCCATCACCTTCAGGGATGCCTTCCCCCAGCGGCATCACGCCTCCTGCCCCTGCTGAAAACGACGCCTACGGTTCTGAGTATGAACATGGGCACTCCGCACCTGATCTGGCACCCGGACACACCGCCTACCAGCCTAAAGAACGTGGCGGCTGGGAAGAGACCGATCCGACCAACCCAAATCCCTGGCTCGCCCTGGCGATTGGGGCCGTGGCCTCACTCGCTTGGTTTGGTATCATGTTTCCGTTTGGCAAGGGCGCTTACAACGCGCCGCCCGTGGACACCATGGACTACCTGCATGACCTCTTTCTAGAGCGCACCTGGGTCAACTACATGGAGACCTTCTTCTTCTTCTGGGCCATTGGCCTCATCTACCTCAAAATCCAGAAGCTGCGTCATCAAAAGGACGCCATGATCCTCGACGTTGTCCCCGTCGAACTCGGCCAGGAGATCAATCACGAAAACGTCGGCCATTTCATCGACCACCTCTACGGCCTGCCTTCCCGCCTGCGTGACAGCATGATGGTGAACCGCATTCGCAAGGGCCTCGAACTCTTCGAAATTCGTCAGAATAACGGCGAGGTCTCCAACATGATGAGCGCCCAGTCAGACATTGACGGCTCCCGCATCGGCGGCAGCTTTTCTTTGATCAAAGTCTTCCTCTGGGCCATCCCGATTCTCGGGTTCATCGGCACGGTGCTCGGTCTCTCCCAGGCCATCGGCAGCATCGATCTCCAAGTCAGCGACATCTCCAAGGTCATGGGATCTTTGGGCAAGGTGACCAGCGGTCTGGGTACCGCGTTCGACACCACTCTCCTCGGCCTCGTGCTGGCCATGTTCTTGAACTTCCCCATGAACGCCATTTCCAAGGCGGAGGATGACAACCTCAACAGCATCGACGCCTTCTGCAATGAAGTGCTCATGCCACGCCTCAACGACGGCGGCGGCGTGGCCGGTGGCGACACCAACGGCATCATGGACACCCTGGTCAAAGCAGTCGCCAGTTCCCAAAAAGAGTTCCTCGTGGACCTCAACGCCCTCTCCAAACACGTCAGGGAGCAGGCCGACAACCTCGACAAACGCGCCGCTGCGCATCAGGAACGCGTGGACTCCGAATTCGCCATCGCGCTCAACCGCATGCGTGAAGACATGACCAACTCCGTCAAGGACAGCGTCAAGTCCACCACCGACTACACTCGTGCTCTCTCCAGCGGCATTCAGAGTCTGAACACCTTGCTCTCCGAACTCGGCGGCAAGCAGATCATGATCCACCAGGTGAAGAAGAAGGGCTGGTTCAGCCGCGAATAACCGCAGCACCCCCACTTATACGCACACATCATGGCAAAACGCCGAGCATCAGATGCCGGGGAGGTTTCACTCTTCCCGTTCCTCAGCATTCTGGCCTGCCTCATCGGGGCGCTGGTCCTGATGATCGTCTTGCTTGTGGTCTCGCAGTTGGGCAAGGCCCAGGGCCGCACTGCGGAGGAAATCCAGCGTGCTCAGGAGTTCATCAAGCTCAAGAAGGAGATTGAAGAACGAAAAGATCAGGATGTCATCGTCAAA
Organism: Prosthecobacter sp.; assembly: GCF_029946185.1. Lineage (GTDB taxonomy): Bacteria > Verrucomicrobiota > Verrucomicrobiia > Verrucomicrobiales > Verrucomicrobiaceae > Prosthecobacter. The sequence goes on along the minus strand of NZ_JAQSEA010000186.1, from coordinate 5,481 downwards.
GAAAAGCTCGCCACCCTGGAAAAGCTGCAGAAGGAGCTGGAGGAAAAGCAGCAGCAGTACATCAAACTGCGCAAGCTGCTCGCCACCTCCAAGGACCTTCAGGACGCCAACCTCAAGATCAGCCAGAAGATGCAGAAGGAGCTTGATGACCTCCTCCTCGAAATCGAAGGCATGAAGCAGCAGCAGGTCGAAAGCAAAAAAGAGATCGCCACCCTCATGGCCGAGATCAAAAAGCGCCATGTGCCCGAAGATAAAAAAGTGCCGCCAGTCGTCGTGCAGCCCTCCGGCAGCGGCATGCCTGAAGACACCAAGGTCTATTTTGTCGAAGCCAGCGGCGGCGGTTTGAAAATCCTCAGTGCCTGGGGTGAAGACTACCGCCTCAGCGCCAGCGCCTCCGTCGTCGTCGCCGACGTGGCCTACAATTACTTCCTCTCCGAAGTAGCCAAGAATCCCAAGGCCCTCGTGCTCTTCCTGATTCGTGACGACGGACAGGGCGCCTTCAACAACGGTGCCGGACGCGCCGAAAACGACTACAAAGTACGCGTCGGCAAGCTCCCCATTCCTGGCAAAGGCGTGCTCGACCTCGCCATGTTTGACAAATATCGCGGCAAGATCCCGCCGCCGCCCGTTGCCGCACCAGCCCCTGGTGCCCCCGCACCGGCCCCTGGTGCCCCCGCACCGGCCCCCGGCACCCCTCCTCCTGCTGCCCCTGCGGCACCTGGTGGCACCACCCCTCCTGCAACGAAGGCCCAAACTCCTGCTAAGGCCAAGTAACCTGCAACTCCCTCACTACGATGGCGAAGAAAAAAGCTGGCGGCGACGGCGAACTCAATCTCGACTCCCTCATGGACGCCGTGACGAACGTCGTCGGGGTGCTCATGATCGTGTTCGTGGTCATGGCTCTCAACACGGCGCAAGTCGTGCAGAAAATTCTCTCTGAACTCCCGCCGGTCACGCCGGAAGAGCTGGCGAAAGTGGTCGAAGAAGCCAAAAAACTGCCCCCTCCTCCCGCCGATCCCAAGAAGGTGGAAGAAGATCAGAAGCAGGCCGAGGCAGACATGAAAAAGGCCGTCGAAGAGCTCAAGAGCATCGACACCGCTGAGCTGCAGGCCAAGATGAAATTCATGGACCTCGAATCCTTCACCAAGCAGATCGAGGAACGCAAAAAAGAGCGCGAGGCCAACAAGGTCGAGACCGACAAACTCCTGGCCGAAGTGGAGCGCCTCAAAGCCCTCCTGGATGAAACGCCGGTATTCACCCCCCCGCCGTCGATTTACATCCGCCTGCCCAATCCGCGCCCCTTTCCAGAGAAGCCCAACGAGACCCGCATCCTCGTGGCAAAACAAGGCGTGCTCTCTTTCAGCCAGACCAAATTCATGCAGCCCATCCTGGATGGCATGGAGAAAGTGCGCTCACAGCTCGAATTCAAAAATGCCGAGTACGGACCCTTTGCCAAGCTGCTCGAAACCATCCTCGTCACTCCCGCCAATGCCCAAAAAGCCTGGCCGGAAATCGCCCCTCTGGTGGATCGCGTGCAGCTTGAATACGTCGCCCAGGCCTACAAAGCCCTCGTCATTGGCGGCTTTACACCCACCAAGGCTATGCTCATCGACATTGCAGATGTCGCCGCCGCCACCCGCCAGCTCATGCCCGTCGTCGCCGAAGCCATCGTCGCCGCCTCCAAAGGGGACGTAGCCCCATGGGTCAAACTGGACCCCTCCCGCGATCCCACCAAGCCAGTGATCAAAGCCACCGTCGGCGGTGGTAAGATCAGCTTCACCTGGGGCTCCTTCACCAAGGACGTCAAAGTCAACGCGAAGGATATCACCGGATATGTGCATGACCTCGCCAAGGTCAAAGGCATCGAAAACGCCAGCAAGGCCCGCACCATTTACGATGCCGCCCGCATTCAGGCCATGCTGAAGCGTGCCGCCTCCAGCCCACTGCTCTCAGGGGCCTACGCCTTCGACCCCAAGATCGTCCCCGCCCTCCCTTATGTGCGGCTGGAGCTCACCCCCAAGAGCGGCGGCGGCGAGACCATTGAGGCCATGAAGCAGCCCAACTCCCCCTACATTCGCCTCATGCGCGACATCAAGGAAGATCCCAACGGCGTCGCGATCTTCCAGGTCATGCCGGATGCTTTCGAAGCCTATCTAGAAGCCCGAAAACTCGCCGATGAAGTCGGCGTCGCAGCCACTTGGGAATTTCTCGCCAAGCTCGACCTCGCGGTCAACATCTCCGGCTACGAAATCCAGCGCCTCGTACCCACCCCGCCGCGTCCCGGCGCAGGAGTTCCCGGTGCTGTGAATATCGCCCCGCCCAAGCGTGCAATCGATTGAGGCAGGGCAGGTGGCCCGAATATAGCAGTTTCCAAAACTCATTTCCGTTGAGCGTGCTGTTTCTTGCGCGCAGATCATGGGCTTCCTTCTTCGCTCTCCTGCGTCGAGCTACGAAGGACAGCCCGCCTTACCAGCGCTGGGAATACGCGTGCCCGGTAACCAGGCAGGCGCTTGGCAAGGTAGGGCGCTAGGTCCTCCAATCGCCGTCGAGCGCCGCCATGCGTTGCTTCCGAAAATCTGTTTTGGGAAACGCCATAAGCCTCTGCCTCTCAGGTGGCTGGCATCTTTGTAATCTTGCCATCCACCTTTCCGCATTTAACTCCCTCAATTGCCACGCTCTGAAATCCCGCTAAACATTGCCCATGCATTCACGCTCCCTCCTTTGCGTCACACTGTTCCTCCAGCTCCTTCTCCCGGCCTGTAATATCAAGTATGGCCCGATGACCCGGGGTTACGGTTATCCATTGGGTTTGTCGGTTCTGGCACCCCGGCTCGGCAGTGCTGGTAATTACACGTACTACCCGCGTTACGAGGCCTACTACCGCCACGACTCGCAGCAATTCTATTACCCGAACGGCAAGAACTGGGAGGTGAAGCCGACCGTGCTCAACAACTCCGCTCAGGAAATCCGTGCCACTCCAGGCGTGCCGTTTCAGCTCCATGATCACCCTTCGAAATACCACGGGCAAATCAAACAGGCCTTTCCAGTCACTTGGACCCCTGGTCAAGGTCGTGCTGATGAACCCTATGAGTTTGGGCGCAGCGGGTGGGATTTGGACAACCGGTAAACTTTGGGCGGGTTTTCAAGCTCCGTCCGGGGCAGCCTGAGGCTGTCTATACCCCCTTCGCTACGAATTGCCCGGTCGCGGTGTTCTCCGCCCTCGGGCAGGGGGAGTGTGTTGGGCCGGTGGGTGCGCGTCTTTATTGGCCCGTTAGGAAAAGCGTTTCACTTTCCGAGCATCTCCCCATATGAAAAGTCGCTGACGTACAAGCTGACGCGCACGGCCGCACCTTCCACCAAAGGAAAATCAGCCAGCTCTTTCTTAATGGTGCCAAAGATCTCTTTGCCATTCGGCAGCACGGCGTGGCAGGTGCGCGGACTGAGCACACGACGGATCATGGCGACGGTTTCAACTTGGTGGGCGATCTCCATCACTTCGTCACGGGAATGGCACGGCGTGCCGGGGGTTCTTGGTTGCCGGAAGCTTTGCGCTTCCAGTCGATCTTGGCGGATTGAAACAAGGTGCGTGTGGTGATGAGGTCCACTGCACGCTGCAGCACAGTGTCAGAGGGGCGTGCCTCATCCTCCGGCAGGGCCTCACCGGCGGAACGCTTGAGATAGGAATCGAGTTCGGGATTGGTGTTGGCCACGAGCGCGGCTTCGTTGAAACGCGGACGCGGTTTGTCGATGATGGATTCTTTGACGTCCTTGGCATCGGTGGCGTGATATACCTGGCGCTTGATCGTGGTTAGCAGGAAGATCGCGAAATCTGGCTGCAGTCCCTTTTTAAACACTGAGCTGTCATCCGTCAGCAGCACCTCGGCGCGGGCAAAGCGCAGCGACCACTCGGCATCCACCGGCACCGTTTCATAGCGCACGGCACCGCCGCGAGTCGGTGAGCCGATCAAAAGCGCCTGCTTCCGCTGGCGCAACACGGCGGCCATGGTTTCACCGAGGTTGTTGGTCTCATCATCCACGAGGACAAGCAACTGCTGGGACCACACCGGCTCGCGGGTATTCGTTTCGACTTCGGAGGTCGTCTGGCCCATCTGCTTCATTTTAAACAGGACTTCGCCTTTCGGCAGGAAGAGGCTCAGCATGTCCGCTGCGTCATCAAAGTTTCCAGGTGGTGCCGGACTTCGCAGATCGAGGATGAGGTGCCCGACCTTCTTGCCCACAAAGTCACGCAGATGCTGCTCCAGTTCCTTGGTTTCGCGCTGCGTGAATTCACGCGGCCGAAGGTAGCCGATCTGCGGCGTCAGCAGTTCGGCCTGCACACCGGAGAGCGCGCCGGATTTGGCTTCACTCGTGCGCGGCACCAGTTCAGCACCAAAATCAAGACGCTGCAGCAGGCCGGAGAGCGCGGCGCGGTTCAGCACGTCAAAGGTCAGGTCGCTGCTGCGGATGTACTCCTTTTGCAGAATGCGAAACGCCGTCTGGATGCCCGCCTGGCTCACTTCTTTCGGCTGCTCGGTGCCGCTGACGGCGAACACGGAGGAGGTGGTGAAGGTCAAAATGAGGGCGAGTCTTCTCATGCGTCGGTCTGCTGGAGGTGATTGAGAGCATGTACGGGGCCCGCGCCAGCATTTTGCCACATGAAATGCTGGGCGATGGCGCGGCTGACAAATTCCTTGGATCTCGCCACGGCTTCATTCAGGCCCATTCCGTGGGCCAGAGCGGTGGCGATGGCTGCGGAAAACGTGCAGCCTGTGCCATGCGTGCGGACCCCCGGCGTACGTGGTGCGGTGTGCCAGAGGATCTCGCCTTCCACGCAAAGGACATCGGCGGCATCTCCCTGCAGGTGCCCGCCTTTCACCAGCACTGCGGCATCAAACCGTGAGCTCAACTCGCGCGCGCAGTCCTCCATCGCCTCAATGTCAGGGACTTCGCGATCCCACAGCACGCGGGCTTCGTCCAGATTCGGCGTGATGAGTGAGGCGAGCGGGAGCAGCTCATCGATTAAGGTGCAAACGGCGGCGTCTTCAAGAAGCTTGCCGCCGCTGGTGGCGATCATGACCGGGTCCACCACGAGGGGGATGCGCCCGTGGCCGAACTGCAGCCAGGATTTTGCCACGGCATGCACCTGATCTCGCCCGCCAAGCATGCCAGTCTTCGCGGCGGCAATCGGGAAGCCGCCAAACAGCACACGCACCTGATCTGCAATGAAATCTGCCTCCAACAGGCACACCTGCGAAACGAGGCCGGGCGTCTCCGAAACCACACTGGTCAGCGCATTCAAGCCGTAGCCGCCGAGGGCCGAGATGGCCTTTAAATCCGCCTGTACGCCCGCTCCGCATGAAGAATCTGAACCTGCGATGGTGAGTACGACGGGAGGGGAAGACATGGTGGCGTCCGAGGATGGTACGAGCCCCGCTGCCTTTTGCAAATGGTGCGTCGCCATCTTCGCCTTTCGCGGAGAAG
>NZ_JAQSEA010000185.1 GCF_029946185.1 Prosthecobacter sp. | reverse complement strand
GATCAATCAGGGCTCGCGTTTGAAACTGGACGGTCCTGCAAACGTCGGTTCCAATCAGATGATCGCTTTGCAGAATGGTGATGACCTCACGCCCGCCGCCATCGCCTTCGGAGCGGGGTATGGCACGGGCAGCGACATCAACTTCAGCAGCCTGACCCTCAGCGGCGGCATTGTGCAGACCGGGCCTTACAGCATCTTTATTGCCAACCAGCAGGCGGATAACAGCCGCCAGAATCGTGTGGCCGTCCAGATCAGCGGCAACAATGACTTCCAGGCGGATCTTCCAGGTCTGATCAACGCCGTGGCTCCTGACGTGCAGGCCTGGTTTGGCGCAGACACCGGCAATGGGACTTTCACAGGAACGACGCTCAGCACCACCGGCCGCAACAAGACCGGCGGCCTCGAGGCGTTCCGGCTTGGCTCCGGGGGTGGTACGCTCACCCTTGCGAATGCCAATGTGCTGAACGGCAACTTCCCGCTGTTTATCGGCGCGGAAGATCAGACGGCCCGCACGAACATCGGTGGGGTGGTTTACATCCCCCTGGCGCAAAATTACAGCGGCAGCGTGACCATTGGCAACAGTGGCATTTTGCATGTGGGCAGCGACGCTGCGCTGAGCACCGCCAACAATGTGCTCAATCTTCGCGGCGGTGAACTGCGCGTGGAGATCGCCGATGGTCTGTACGGTGGCACAGAAAACCAGTACGCCGCCCGCATCCTCGACATCCAGGGGGCCAACGGCGTTCTGCGTACTTCCGCCCTCAGCGGTGGCAGCTACAGTGTCGTCAATTTCGACCGGTTTCAGTTCCCTGAGATCGGTGCGGACCGTGCGCTTGTCGTCTCCAACCTGGGCACGATCTTCACGGACGTGCATGTCAACACCATCGTCATGCCCAACGCCGCGCGTACGGTGTACTTGGATGTCGGTGTGGACAACAGCTACCAGGCCGGGGCAGGCATGCTGACAGTGAATGGCGTCATCGCCGATCAGGCCACGGGAGTGCAAAGCCTGCGCAAACGCAACGGGGGTGTGCTCATCCTGAATGCTGACAACACCTATGATGGAACGACCACACTGGAGCAGGGAAGACTGGTGCTGACCAACACCGGAGCGGCAGGCAATGCGGGATCCATCATCGACATGGCCACCAATGGTTCTCGTTCTTCAGGCCTTGAATTTCGAATCAATGGCACGGGGCCGTTTCTGTTCGACAATGCCGTCACCACCTCCGGCGGGGACACCGCCAGCACTCGAATCATCATTGTGGGAGCTGCGGGTCCCGGCTCAGAAAATCAAGAGGTGCAGATTTCTTCGCTCACCATTGGACATGCGGGTGCGTTCACGACGGATGGCACGGGCAGCAACGCGCTGTGGTTTGATGGTTACAATGGTTACCGCACCACGGTGAACGGTGCCGTCACTTTGAACCGCAGCATTGTTTTCCGCACGCGTGGTGCTTTGACGACGTTTGATGGCGTGGTTTCTGGGGCTGCCGCCAATGCCTTGGAAAAATCTGAGCAGGGCACCCTGTGGCTCAATGGTAACAACACCTATCAGGGCTCCACCACCCTCTCCAACGGCTACTTGGTGGCGGGAAATGACAACGCCTTCGGCAATGCCTCCTCGGACATTACCTTCCGTGGCACCGCTTTTTCGCAGATTCTGGCTGCTGGTACACGCACGATCTCTCGCAACTTCATCAACACAGCCACCGGCAGCACGCAGACCCTCGGTGGTCTGGACGCCGGAGACAAGCTCTTCAGCGGCAACCTCAACATCTCCGCACGCGGGCTGAACCTCGCGGCTGTCAGCGGCGGGGATGTCACCTTCAGCGGCACCATCAGCGGTGCCGGCGGCATCAACAAGGTGGGCACCGGCACGGTGATACTCAATCCTGGCACGGGCAACACCTTCACCGGCGGTGTGACGGTCAGCCAGGGAACCTTGGTCGGTTACGCTAAAACGGGCGGCAACCCCTTTGGCACCAACAACGCTTTCAATGTGGCCAACGGCACGCTGCGGTTGAACAACACCACGGGCGCAGTCAACACCACCTCAAGCACGGGGGCGCTGACCATCAACACCGGCAATGCAGCCCTCATTGTGGACAACACCGGGGGGACCAGCACCACGCTAGGTTTCGGCTCGCTGGCCCGCAGCAACAACGCGACATTTACCATCAAGGGGATCACCACCGACATTGGCTTGGCTGGGAATGAAAAGCTCAGCTTCACGGCAAGTCCCGCAGTGCTCAACGGCACCCTTGGCACCTGGGCGGTGATCCAGGGCATCGGCACGAACAACGCGGGCAACTACGCGACGATAAGCGGCGGCAATGTCGTCACGGCGACGTATGGCGGCACGGGAGATCTGGACCTGGCTGCGGGATCAACGCAGTTGTTTGACGCGACTGGCACGGGCGGGATGCTGACTGACAACCGCAGTGTGTATGCGTTCCGCACCGATTCGAACATCGATTTGGGAGGAAACACGTTGAACTTGGGAGCGGCCAATTCGAGCACGCTGGGACAGGCGGGGATGATCCTGAACAACGGAGCGAGCATTGGCTTGGGGGTGATTAATTTTGGCACCAACGCGTTGAATGTGTATGTGGACGACGCCGCAGTCTCGACAATCCTCGCGCCGCTGACGAACTTCCGCAGCAACCTGAACAACACGCTGAGCACCACCAATGTGGCAGCGCCGGCTGTGCTGGTGAAATTTGGTCAGGGGACGCTGGAGCTGAGCGGAGCGAACACGTTCCAGGGGAACGTGCAGGTGAACGAGGGCACGCTGAGCCTAACGGCGGCCAACGTGATCCCGACGTTTGGGAACCTGAACGCGGTGACGGGGTCGATTGTGACGATCCAGCCGGGGGGGACGGTGTTGCTGAACGGCTTCAATCAGGAGTTTGGCAACCTCGCGGGCACCAGCGTGGTGAGTCCGGTTTTGAGCACGGCGGGAACGCTGAATTTGGGCAGTGCAAAGTTGATCGTGGGTCGGGAAGGCAGCAACCAGACGTTCTCCGGACAGATCATTGGCGATGTGAGTTCGGTGCTGACCAAGGTGGGTGCCGGACGTCTGATCTTGAACAACTGGGATACGGCAGCGCCAAATTCGCTCGGGACATTGGACGTCGCGCAGGGATTTGTGCAAACCTGGCTCAATGATCAATCATGGGCGACACCCACCGGTTTTGCTTCGGCGGTCACGTCCGACACCACCATCCTCCTGCGTGGGGGATCATGGGAAGCGTTCATCAATGGAGATCAGACCGGCAGCGTCCAGAACATCTACTTGGGCTACGACGTCATCCTCCAAGGTGGAAATTCAACTTTGAACACCAACCGCTGGCAGGGCGGTGCGGCTAACAAGGTGGTCGTCTTTAACAATCTGGATTTGGACAAGCAGTTGCTGCTGGTAACGGGCGGCAACGCCATCTATCCGCGCTTTGACGGTACTATTACACTCAATGCCAATGGCCGAATCCAAACCGACGCCCCACTGCTGCTGGCCGGAACGATCACCGGCAATTACTCGCTCGAAAAGCGCGGCGGCAGCAATCTGGAAATCGGCGGTGACAACAGCGCCTGGAACGGCGGGATGGTCATCACGGACGGCTATGTACTCTTCGCCAATCGTGGTACGGACGATATTCGTTATGCCGGCACCACTTTTATTCCGAGTGTCACCGCCAACGCCGGCACGGGAGACATTGTGCTCAATCGCAGTTCCGCCCTGCGCCTGAACGCCCCCTCCAACATCCTTTCCGCGCAGGGCCAGCGGGTGCAGACCTTCGCCAATGAAACAGTCAACAGCCTGCGTATCGACCTGGGAACGGACACCGCGCTGACCAATTACAGCATCCGTTCCACCACCAATGGCAGTCTGGGATTAAACCTCAGTGAAGGCCATTGGACCACGGCCATTGACCAGTCGAAGCTTGGCAATGGCAAATGGGGCATCAGTGCGGTCACCAATACCTATTACACCGCTTCTGAACTGGGTGCGGGCGTTGATAATGTGTATCGTTTCGGCGGCTTCAACGGCGCGACTCTCGCCATCACCGGCACCGGGGTGCTCTCTGGCACTGCGTCTGTGGACATCGGCCGTTCCAATACGCTGGCGGGGCAGAACCCTGGTTATACCGAAGCTGTCGTCCGTTTCTACGGCGACCAGACTTACACCGGAGCCACCAACATTTATCGTGAAGCGGACACCGGCAGCGTTGGGTCCATCCTGGAGATCACGGGCAACAGCGCCACCTCTGCCTTCAATGTTTACGGCCGCCTGACCCTGCGGGGGGACGGCCGGGTGACGAATGATGCGGGGGACCAGGTCACTGTGGTGAACCTCATGCCCGGCGGCAACCTGCGGCTGGATTACAGCATGGACGTGAATGACAATTTCATCATTTCCCGCCTCGATAACAGCAACCTGGGGCTTGAGACTGATGAGAACAAATGGAGCGACACCGAAGGCCTCCTGCTGAATGGCTCTGGCCTCAATCTGATCAACAGCAGTGGCAGGGTGAATCAGGAAACCGTCGGCCAGATCACGATCCAAGGCGGAGCGAGCATCGGCCTGGAGCGCAGCGGCACCAATGGGCAGATCGTGCTGAGGACTTCCGGCATCACGCGCATCGGTCAGGCCACGTTGGGGCTGCGGCCCTCAAGCGCCGCTGCTGAACTCGGATCCATTAATTTGCAGTCTGCGAAGTTTTTCCTGACGGGGGGGGCACCTGTGCTCACCAACGGCATCGTGGCACCATGGATGTATGATGCCACCAGCTTGAGCTACCTCAGTTATAATAACGACACCGGCTTTGTGGATGCAGCTTATACGGCGACCGGGAGCAATGCCGCATTCTTCACCGGGCTGAACAGCACCTCCATCGCCTGGTACAATGCGGCGGCGAACACCACGCTTTCGGGTGTGGCCAATGCGTATGCGATGCGCATCACCGGCACCTCCACTCTGACAGGTGGCGGCATCAACCTTTGGAGCGGTGGCCTTCTCACCAATGGCTCTGTCACCTTGAGCTCCTCCACCCCGCTTTACTTTGGGAATGGCACGACTCCGACCGAAGGTATCATCTATGTGGCAGACTCCGCGCTGGTGCTTAGTGGCGTAGTTACCGCAAACAACCTGACCTACGGCGGGCCGGGATCCTTGCAGCTGACCAATACCGCCAACGCCATCAGCGGCACCATTCAGATGAACGGTGGTCTGTTGTACATTGACGGTACCGGCGCACTCAGCGCTGCCAGCGAGATCATCCTGTCTGCCGATTACTTGAACAACAATAATGGCAATCAGATGCCAAGCCTGCGCTTGCGCCATAACAGCGCCACCACCAGCTACTCTGGCCTGACTGTCACCGTTGCGGCGGATGTGGCGAGGGCGGAGATTTATGCGGAACGCTACTCAGGAGCGAGCACCACGGCGACGGTACAGATCCAAAATTTGAATGTGCTGGGCACCTCCGGCCCTGCGGGCACTGTGCTCAATTTGTACAACAGCAACTCCAATATGGACGTGCTGGGCACCACGTTGCTCGGTGGCAACAGTGCCATTGCCATCAACGTCAATGGCAATACTTGGCGCCTCGTTGGCGCTGTCACCTCCAGTGCCGCCATCACCAAGTGGGGCGGCGGCGTGCTGCGGCTCGACGGCAGCAATGACGCCACGCTTTCCAGCACCATCACCGTGAACGCGGGTGAGCTGCGGCTCACTGCCGGGAACGTGGCCGGTGGCGACTCCCAGGCTGAGGGCACGGGGTCTCTCATCATGAATAATGGCACGCTGCGGCTGGCGGCGCAAAACCCGGGAACGACCAACTCCACCACCACCTTCTTCAACAGCCTTGACCAGAGCGTCACGATCGCCGGGCGCACAACGATCATTTACGATCGCAATGGTGGCACCCCCGCCAGCGGTTCCGGTGGTGCGACCATCGGTGCTGCAGGCCTTGAGTTCACCACTCGAAACAGCCCGACGGTCATTTTTGACCCGGCCTCCTTCGGTGACCATCTGCGTATCAACAGCGAGTTGGTGATCACTGACCAGCCGTTCTTCCGTATCCCGGATGCGAACCTGATTATCAACAACATCATCCGTGGCAACGGCACCCTGACCAGGGGGGATTCGTATTTGATCACGTTCAATAACAATGCGGCCAATACTGACTGGACCGGCGGATTCACCTCGCTGCAAGGCTACAGCCGCGTCACCCAGAGTGCCACGAACTTCACCTTCGGCTCGGGACCGGTCATCAATGGCCCGACATCGGTGCTGTCCTTAAACTCCCTGACCAACATCGCCGGAGGAGCTGTGGCTAACTTTAGCAGCGGCTACACCACCCCGACAGTATTGGCGATTTCTCAGGCCTCCTTGTTTACCACGGCGAATTTGAATACGCTCTTCCCCTATGCGAACAATACCAGCCGTGCAGGGGCGGGCGGCATGCTGGCATTCGACGGTGCGGGCACGGTAAGCACTCCGTTCGACCAGTCTGCTTTTCAAGATGGCTACTGGAGTCTCGGGGCTGTCATCGGCGGAGCCACCTACAACGGCAATGCCGGATCGCTGCTGCCGGGGGCTGAAAATACTTACCGCATCAGCGGTGTTGCCGGCCTCACCCTTTCTCCTTCAACGGCCGGTTCGATGCTCTTCACCGGAGCCAACAAGGTTCTCTACGGCAAGGCCGATGCCTGGCATGCGGCGGGATACAACGCCGCGGTTGCCGTCTTGGGCAACAACCTCGACGCTGACTACACCGGGGGCACCACCATCACCCGTGGTCGTGACATCGGCGGCGGCTGGTTTCAGGGCGCCATCCGTGTCGATGGCGGCAACCCGACCGCCAGCACCTACCGCACACCGCTGGGCACCGGCCAGGTGGACATCTATGGGCATCTGCGTTTTGCTGGGGCCAACGGTGGTTTGGTCAATGCGGCGGGAGACAACTACACCACGCTTGTCACTCATGCCGGCAGCCGAATTACTTTTGACAACCGTACGGCCTTCGTGAATGCAACTGCTGAAGGACGTTATGACGACCAGGCTGCGTTGACCTTGAACTCGGCTCATCTCCAATTGCGTGGCATTGCCAACACCACGAGTACCAATCGTGAAGACATTGGTGTTTTGACCATCAATGGGGGAAGCCAGATCCGACTTGATCGTGAAACAAACGGCTTCGTTGTTTTGGGGGTGACAGATCTGGTTCGAGGCACAAACGGAACTCTTACAATCAACCACAACACGGGCTTGTTGGGTGCGCTTACTGCTGCTGGCGCGGCGAATACGGAAAACATCATCGTCACTGGAGTGACTCCGATTCCAATGACCAACAATATGGTTGCTCCGTGGATCATTGACCGCAACGCGGATCAGTTCCTCAAGTACGACAGCACCAACGGCCTGCAACTGATCACCCAGGGTTCATCACCGTCGAATTATCTCAACCCCGCAGGCGCCACCACCACCCTCGACACAAGCGTGGTGCCGCTCAATGACGGCACGGAAATCCTCGATCTGGGGGCCGCCACAGGTACTCAGACGCTTGGCGCGAATCTCAACGTTTATGCCCTGCGTGTGAACCGTAACATCAATGGCAGCGCTGATGGAAACGCCACTCAGATCACAGTGGAAAGCGGCGGCCTCATTTTCCTGGCCAACAGCCCGCTCATCAGCACTGATCTTTACTTTGGTCCGGGAGGAGCCAGTGAGGCGCTCATTTTTGCCCGTCAAAGCACCGGCCAAATCGATGGAAGAATCTACGCCAGTCAGGTGACCAAGTTTGGTTCCGGCTTCCTCAACATCAACAGCGATCAGAAGCAGTTCTCCGGCACCTGGGTCATCAATGAAGGCGGCATTCAGTTCCTCACACCGGACTCTGTCGGCAGTGGCTCGAACGAGATCATTTTGAACGGTTCTGTGATGAGTGATGACGATGACCGTCAGGATGGCGGAGCCTCCATCCTGTTCACCGAACTGCGCTACAACTATAACAGCGCAACTCCCGACTTGTTCACCTGGGGTGGTGGCAAGATCACCTCCTGGGATAGCAACTTGATCCGCACGGTGACTGCTGCGGATCGCAACCAGTTGATCCCCGACATTGATCTGAAGACTACCGGGATAGCGCCCAATCCGTTGCAGCCAGGCCTGATCCGTTTCCAGGTGGATGGCGCTCGCAGCACTCTCTTCACCGGCATAGTCACCCTGTTTGACAACTACAACGTCAACGTGGACGCCACCAGTTATGGAACTGGCAGCACCACCGGGGTCCAGTTTGGCTCGATCGTCAACCAGGGGCTGTATGATGTTTACAAGGCCGGCGATGGTGTCCTGAGCTTGGGCGACAATTCCACCACCTTCACAGGCAACCATTTCTGGTATGTCGATGAAGGTGCCGTGCGTGTCCGCGACAATGGTGCCTTTGGTGCCGCCGGTACCACCGCCGTCATCAGCCAGGGCGGGGCGTTGGAAATTGCCGTGGCTGGTTTCAGCCCGTTGGCAACGCTGGATCTGCGTCCAGGTTCCATCGAACGCTGGGCTGTGGATGGGGCGCGCAGTGGCACGGTGGACATGGGGGCAGGGGTCCATCTGCAGATTTTCAGCAACCAGACCGGCACCCAGACCATCAATATGGACGGTGGTTCCATCATGGGCTATCTGCCCTCGGATTACGATCACGTCGCGGTCATCCACACACTAGGCAGTGGTGTCACCATCAATCTTCAGTCCGAATCCTACCTGGGGCAGCCGTTCCCGGCCAGCGAAACTGTCATCTATGACATGGGCAAGCAGAACTCGATCATGGGCGGCAATCCAAATGATCTCGCCCTGCGCGGTTCCTACCTTCAGATTGATGGTGTCATAGCAGGGAACTTTGGCCTGACCAAGCTTGGTCAGGATGTGATTCTGCTCAACGGTGCCAACACCTACACAGGTGCCACCTCCGTCAAAAATGGCATCCTTCAAATTGGTCGTAACAACAGTCTGAACACGAGTTCTGCGCTGGTCATGAACGGCAGCGCCGGCCAGTTCGACCTGAACGGCTATAATCAGGAAGTGGCCTCTCTCAGCGGCCCTGCAGGCAGCATTAACAACGGTGCCTTTGATTACAACACGCTCACCGTAAACCAGTCAGGTGACACCACCTATGGCGGCACTTTGGACGGCAATGTGACCCTCTCAAAGACGGGTGCAGGCACCCTGACGCTGCTTGCAGGCAATTCGAACCGTGGCGGAACCATCGTCAATGCGGGTAAGCTGGCATTGGGCGCGGCGGCCACTCTTAGCGGAACCCATGCGGCTTTGACCGCCAACGGCGGCACCCTTGATCTGGGCGGCACCAGTCAGACAGTCGGTGCGGTCACCATTGCAGGTGGCACCATTGAGAACGGCTCGCTTGCTGGCAGCGCCTACGATGGCCAGAGCGGCACGGTGAGCGCTGACCTTACAGGCACAGGCGCACTGACCAAGACCAGCAGCGGTGTCCTCCGGCTTTCAGGTTCCAATTCTTACACTGGCGGCACAAACGTCCAGGAAGGTGAACTGGATCTGGCTGGCACCACACAGAACGTCGGGGATCTCGTCCTTGCCGGTGGCATCATCAGCAATGGCTCGCTCAATGCCACCTCCTATGATCTTCGTGAGGGCACCATCAGCGCCACTTTGACAGGAGCTTTGCCAATTAATAAAACAACCAGCGGACTGGTTGCTCTGACAGGCATCAATTCCTACACGGGAGTCACCAACATTCTTGAGGGTGCACTGGTGTTTGGCTCCACGGCTTCGCTTCCTGGTTTCCCTACGCCTGCTGCGGTCAATGTCTCCAACGGAGCCTTCCTTTCCTTCCGCGCTGGCGGCACCGGTGAATGGAGCACGGCGGACATTGACACCGCCATCGCTGCGGCAAATTTCAGCCCTTACGGTGGCATCGGCTTTGACGTCATTGGCTCCAATGAGTTCACCTACGGCAGCATCATCAGCGGTGGTAAATCCGTCCTGAAGACAGGTGCGGGCACGCTCATCCTCACAGGTGCCAGCACCTATACGGGTGCCACGATTGTGGCAGAAGGAACCTTAAAAGTGGGATCTGACGACATCTCCATCTTTGGCACTGGCAATGTGATCGTCACAGGTGGCACCCTGGATCTGAACGGATTCGATCTGCGCCTGGGTGGTCTGGCCCTTGGTGGCGGCCCCTCCGGCTCCACCGCCACGGTCAATGCTGGCAATAATCTACTGACACTGGGTGGCAACATCACCTATATGGCAGACAACAATCCGAATGGTGCGGTGATCACCGCCAGCTCGTTGGATTGCGGCCTCAGTTTGGGCGGAGTGACCCGGTTCCTCACGGTCGAAGATTCTTCTGCGGCTTCGCTGGACCTGACGATTGCGGCGATCATCGTTGATGGCATGGCGCCCGCCGGCATTGTCAAGCTGGGCAGCGGCACGCTGGCGCTCACCGCTGCCAACACCTTTACAGGAACGGTTTCCGTGAATGAAGGCGTCTTGACCGTAAGCAGCATGGCAAACCTTGGAGCTGCTACGGCGGTGAATCTTGCCGCCACTCTGCAGGTGACAGGCACCACAGCGTTGAATTTTGACAAAAACATTCTGCTCACAGGCAATGGCACACTCGATGTCGCCAACACAGCGGGAGTCACGATGAACGGCACCATCTCCGGTGGCTACCTTGACAATTTCACCGTGACTGGTGCTGGAGATCTCACTCTGGCCGTTGCGAATACCATCACCGGTACCACCACGATCGGTGGAACAGGCAGTGTGATTCTCGGCCATGGTGAAGCGCTTCAGTTCAGCACGCTCAATTCCAGCGGCAATGTGGTGTTTTCCAGCACGGCGGGTGGTGACTTCACCCTCGGGGGGCTGACGGGCTCCACCAATATGGTGCTTCAAGACAATGCGGCGGGTGCCATCAACCTTCGAATCGTTGGCAACGGCAGCACCTACACAGGAGTGCTCTCCGGTACTGGCGGACTGACCAAACTTGGCCAGAACAGCACGATCAACCCGACTAAGATCACCAATTCCACCTTGACCATCGGTGCCGCCCAGACCTACACCGGTGCCACCACCTTGACGGGATCAGTTTCAGCTCCCATTGGCAGCGGTAATTCTGCCAACGCACTGATTCTCGACTTCGCCAATGCAGCCGCCCCGGCCACAAACCTCATTTCAAGTTCTTCGGCGCTGGTCTTCGGTGGTGTCAGTCAAACCAACGGTGGAACGCTCCAGTTGAATGGCAAGGCAGCCACCGCAAACAGCCAGACCTTTGCCAGCACGTTGGTGGATCAGGGATCGTCCTTCATCTACATGAATCAGGGCACCGCCACTTCGTTGAGCCTTGCTCTTGGAGCCATCACCCGCAATGTCGGCGGCACTCTTGATATTGCTCTGCCTGCAGCAGGCGCGGTATCTGGCAGTTACACGCTCACCAATGGCATTATGGGGGCTTGGGCTACCATCAGTGCCCCGGCTACAGCGGGCGCAGGCGTTGACTGGGCCACCATCTCTGGGGGCAATGTTGTCGCCTATACTGCCTACACTGACATCACCAGCACAGGAACCACCCTGGCCAACAATGCCCTGAACAACGTCCGCATCAATGCAGGTGCCACGGCGACCACGACGAATCTCTCGGCCGGAACCACGGACATCAATACGGTGCTCGTCAGGGCCACGAGCACCGCCAACTCCATCTTGAACATTGGCGGCGGCAACACCTTGCGTTTGGGTGCTGTCGGGGGTGTTTTGCTGGCCAGCGGGGCAGGCAATCTTTACATCGGCAGCCCCATCGGCGTTGCCACCGCCACGACTTATGTCGGTAATACCGGGAACACCTACCTGGCCTCCGCCACTGGCAGCATCACAGCAGGCGGCGCGGATAACACGGCGGGTGAGTTGATTTTCACCAACTCCACTCCCAATGCCAACAGCACCCAGGTGCTCACCATCAATGCCGCCATCGTGGACAACGGTTCGGGTGCTGTTTCGGTGACCTACTCCGGCTGGGGCAAAAAAGAAGTCAACGGCATCAACACCTACACCGGCGGCACCGTGATTGATCTCGGTCAGGTGTATGTGCGCAACAATGTCAGTCCCTTCGGCACCGGGGCTGTCACCATCAAGGATGGCGGGCAGGTCTTCGCCCAGGACACCATCCTCACCAATGATTTCTTCCTTTCCAGCGCCGCCACAACGCAGGGTGCGGGACTTGGCGGCATGCGCCTCGACAATGCCGTTGCCACCGGCACCATCACCCTCGTCAATGACGCGCAGCTTGGCAGTGCCAACTACGGCTTATTCACTGGCCAGATCACCGGCAGCGGTGCGCTGCTGAAACTCGGCAACGGCACCACGATCCTGACCAATGCCACCAACAATTACACGGGCGGTACCGTGGTGACCGGCGGTACTCTTATCGTTCGTGGCGACGGCGTTTTGGGTGCCAACGTGGCAGGAAATGATGTCCTCGTCAGCGGTGCCTACGGCACGACAGGTGCCCTGACCCTGAATGCTCCTTCCAGCATCGGCGACAATCAGCGCATCACTCTAGGACTGGCTCCTCTGGGAGACTTGAACAGCGCTGTTGCCATCGGTTTTGGTGCAGCTTACGGCGATGGCAGTGGTATTAACTTTCTGAGTCTGGAAGACAGTCAGGGTGCGGCTCTTGGCGGCAACAACATCTACCTCAACAGTTTCCTGCCCGGACTGGCAGGGCGCATGGCCATTCATTTGAGCGGCAACATGAGCTTCTCCACGGATGTGGCGGCTGAAATCGCCGCCCTCTCGCCCAACACCCAGGTCTGGCTGGGTGCCAATACCGGAAACGGCGTTTTCACTGGCAGTGCTTTCTCTGCCACCAATGGCGCTCTGCGTCTTGGAGCGGGCGGTGGCACCATCACCATCAAAAACGCCAACGTTCTCACCGGAAATGTACCGTTGATCATTGGTTCTCCGGACAACAACAGCCGCAGCAACCTCGGCGGCATCGTTTACCTTCCACAAGCACAGAATTACAGCGGCAGCGTCACGGTGGGGTCCGGCGGTGTGTTGCAGGTCGGTACCAATGCTGCTCTCAGCACGGGCGACAACTCCATTTACCTCATGGGTGGTGAACTTCGCCTGGACTTGGCGAAAGGCGCCTACGGCCAGACGGACACCCAGTATGCGGCACGCAATCTGTTGGTGGTGGGTGGCAACAGCATCATTCGCACCTCTCCGCTCACAGGCGGGGCCTACAGCACCGTTCAGATCAATGACATCGCCCTCTACGACGCCAGCCGTGTGCTGACGGTCGCTACCATAGGCACCATCTTCACCAACTTGGTGGTCAACAACATCACGCTCAATAACAACACCAATGCTGTCATTGAACAGTATCTGGATGTCGGAGTTGATAATAGTTTCCAGGCAGGGGCCGGTGTGCTCACCGTCAATGGTGTCATCAGCCAGACGGGTCCAGCGGCGGTCAATCTCCATAAGCGCCAGGGTGGCGTGCTCATTCTGAACAGCGACAACACTTATGACGGCATCACCAACGTCCTGCAGGGGCGGTTGGTGCTCAGCAACACTGGTGCCGCCGGTGATGCCGGCAGCACGATCAACATGAGCACGAACAATGATCGTCGTTCCGATCTTGAATTCCGCTTGAACGGCACCGGACCGTTTGTCTTTAACAACGTCATCAACACCACGGGTGGCAATGACAACAGCACACGAGTGATCGTGGTGGGGGCGACCGGACCCGGCTCGGAAAATCAGTTGGTGAAGATTCCGACATTGATCATCGGCCACGGTGGCACCTTCGGCCTGGACTCCGCAGTTAGCAGCTCGATCTACTTTGACGGCTACAACGGCTATCAGTTGGAGATCACCGACTCAGTCGTGCTCAATCGTGACATCAACATGCGCACTCGCGGCGCCTTGTTGACGATCAGCGGTGTGGTGTCCGGAGTTGTGGCCAATGACCTCAACAAACAGGAGCAGGGTACCCTCTGGCTCAGCGGCAACAACACCTATGCCGGCGACACCTACATTTCCAACGGCTATCTGGTGCTGGGGAATGACAACGCGCTTGGCACGTCTTCCAATGCCGTGACCTTCCGTATCAACAACGCCTTCTCGCAACTGCTGTTGAGCGGTGAAGGACGCACGCTGTCGCGTAACATCATCAACTCTGCCACGGGCGGCACGCAGACCATCGGTGGTCTGGACGCCGGAGACAAGCTCTTCAGCGGCAACCTCAATCTCTCCGCACGCGGGCTGAACCTCGCGGCTGTCAGCGGCGGGGATGTCACCTTCAGCGGCACCATCAGCGGTGCCGGCGGCATCAACAAGGTGGGCACCGGCACGGTGATACTCAATCCTGGCACGGGCAACACCTTCACCGGCGGTGTGACGGTCAGCCAGGGAACCTTGGTCGGTTACGCTAAAACGGGCGGCAACCCCTTTGGCACCAACAACGCTTTCAATGTGGCCAACGGCACGCTGCGGTTGAACAACACCACGGGCGCAGTCAACACCACCTCAAGCACGGGGGCGCTGACCATCAACACCGGCAATGCAGCCCTCATTGTGGACAACACCGGGGGGACCAGCACCACGCTAGGTTTCGGCTCGCTGGCCCGCAGCAACAACGCGACATTTACCATCAAGGGGATCACCACCGACATTGGCTTGGCTGGGAATGAAAAGCTCAGCTTCACGGCAAGTCCCGCAGTGCTCAACGGCACCCTTGGCACCTGGGCGGTGATCCAGGGCATCGGCACGAACAACGCGGGCAACTACGCGACGATAAGCGGCGGCAATGTCGTCACGGCGACGTATGGCGGCACGGGAGATCTGGACCTGGCTGCGGGATCAACGCAGTTGTTTGACGCGACTGGCACGGGCGGGATGCTGACTGACAACCGCAGTGTGTATGCGTTCCGCACCGATTCGAACATCGATTTGGGAGGAAACACGTTGAACTTGGGAGCGGCCAATTCGAGCACGCTGGGACAGGCGGGGATGATCCTGAACAACGGAGCGAGCATTGGCTTGGGGGTGATTAATTTTGGCACCAACGCGTTGAATGTGTATGTGGACGACGCCGCAGTCTCGACAATCCTCGCGCCGCTGACGAACTTCCGCAGCAACCTGAACAACACGCTGAGCACCACCAATGTGGCAGCGCCGGCTGTGCTGGTGAAATTTGGTCAGGGGACGCTGGAGCTGAGCGGAGCGAACACGTTCCAGGGGAACGTGCAGGTGAACGAGGGCACGCTGAGCCTAACGGCGGCCAACGTGATCCCGACGTTTGGGAACCTGAACGCGGTGACGGGGTCGATTGTGACGATCCAGCCGGGAGCGACGGTGCTGCTGAACGGCAACAACCAGGAGTTTGGCAACTTGGCAGGCACCAGTGTGGTGAGTCCGGAGCAGAACACAGGGGGAACGCTGAATTTGGGCACTGCGACATTGATCGTGGGTCGGGAAGGCAGCAGTCAGACGTTCTCCGGACAGCTCATTGGCGATGTGGGTTCGGTGCTGACAAAAATTGGCGGCGGGCGCCTGATTCTGGACAACTGGAATACGGCGGTACCAAATTCGCTGGGGACATTGGACATTGCGCAGGGATGGGTGCAGAGCTGGACCAACGACCAGTCATGGGCGACTCCGACCGGATTTGCTTCGGCGATTCCCAGCTCAACGACGATCCTGCTGCGAGGCGGCCAGTGGGAAGTGTACGCCCTTGGAGATAACACGGGCAACAGCCAGCGCATTCTGGTGGGCAATAACGTCATTCATCGTGGCGGTGACAGCCAGTTGATCGTGAACCGGCCGGCGGTGGGTGGCCAGGCTGCCAGCAGCAAGCTGCTGACCTTTGGCACGCTGACCTTGGACGTGCAGCGTTTCCTGACTACAGGCGGCAACACTTTCATCCCCCGCTTTGACGGACTGACTACCTTGACCAATCATGCGCGTATCCAGACGGACGTGCAACTGGTGCTGGCGGGTGGCATTTCAGACGGTGGCATGGGTTATACGATCAACAAGATCGGTGCCTCGGATCTGACGATTTCCGGCGACAACTCCGCGACTTGGAGCGGTGGCCTTGTGCTCAGTGGCGGAACGATTTTGTTTGGCAGCCGAGGCACCGATGACATCCTCTATCCGGGGGTGACATTTGTTCCGAGCAGCACGGCAAACGCGGGCAGTGGTGACATCGTGGTGAACCAGGGGTTTGCTGCCACAGGCAACAGCGTGGCCCTGCGATTGAATGCACCGGGCAACGTGGCTGCGGGGCAGGAAGTACTGGTTTTTGGCACTGAGCAGAACTGGACCAGTCGCATTGACATCGGCACGGATGCACCGTTGACGAGCTACAGCCTGCGTTCGACAACGAATGGCTCTCTCGCATTGGGCATGGGGGATGCGGGCCTGTTTACCCAGGCGCTCGATGAGGCGCGCATGGGCAGCGGCAAATGGGGGATCTCCGCTTACGGGAATACGTTTTACATGGCGGACACGCTGGGAGCGGGGGTGGACAACGTCTATCACTTCACCGGCACCAACGGCGCGACGCTGAGCATCGTGAATGACAACGTGCTCACTGGCAGCGCTTCGCTCGAAGTAGGCCGCAACCCGCTGGTTTCCGGCTTAGTGACGACGCAGGGCACCGTAGCCATCATCCGCGCCTATGGCAATCAAGACTACACTGGCAACACGACGATCCATCGCGGGGCGGACTTTGGTTCCATCGGCAACTACCTGGAATTCACTGGCAGCTTCGTCTCTCCGAAGATCGATGTTTATGGCCGCCTCAATCTGCGTGGCCTGGCCACCGTCACGGATGCGTCCGGTCTCAACAACATCAACACGGTCAACATTCTCCCGGGCGCTGTGCTGCGCTTGGATTACTCATTGGACGTGAATGACCAGTTCGTCGTCAGCCGGCTGAACAACAGCAACCTCGCCATTTCCAACAAGTGGGGTGACACCACCGGGATGACCTTGGACGGTGCCACTCTGAACATGGTGGCCGCGTCCCAGCATTTTACCACGGAAGTGATTGGCGATCTCACGGTCAAAGGCGGTGCAGGTCTCTATTTGGAACGCAACAGCACCAATGGGGGCATTGTTTTGAGCACAAGCAACGTCGTCCGCTCCGGGCAGGCGACATTGGCCATTCGTCTGAATGCAGATGAGTTTGGGCTCAATCAGTTCCAAGGCCAGCGCGTTTACGTCACTGATCCGACTTGGCTCGCCGCGAACTCCCACAACGGAATGTTGGATGCTTGGATGTTTGTGGCTCCAGCTATCAGTACGACCGCTCTTAACAGTTCCAACCTGTCCTTCATCAATTACAATGATGTCACCGGCATGGCTTATGCGCCTTGGACCGCCACGGGAACCGGCGCTGCCTTCCTACAAGGGTTGAACTCGACTTCGATCGCGTATTACAACGTCGCAGGGAGTGCCGCCCTCACTGCTGTGTCCAACACCTACGCCCTGCGTGTGACCGGCACTACCACCAATTCCACCATCTCAGGCAGTCAGCTCAATATTCATAGCGGCGGCCTCCTCACCAACGGTGCCATTACCTTCAGCAACTCGCTCTACTTCGGTGACGGCACTACCGCAGCGGAAGGCATCATCTTCTCCTTTGACAACACTCTGGTTCTGTCGGGCAAGGTGACTGCGAACAACCTGACACGGTCCGGGGCCAGCACGACACAGTTCACCAACACCACGAATGCCATCACGGGCAACCTGCAGGTCAACGGTGGCACGATCATTGGTGATGCGGTCGGCACCTTCGGCACTGCGAACATCACGTTGCATGCCGACCATTTGAACAACAACAACGGCTCGCAGATGCCGATCGTGGCCTTCCGCACTGCCAGCGCGAACGGTACTTATAACAACAGTGTCACCATCGCGCAGAACGTGCCGCTGGCACGCATCGACACCAACCGTTCCAGCGGTACGGGCAGTGGCACCGTCACCATTTCCTCCCTGACGATCGAGGGCACCGATACGCTGTCAGGTACGTTGCTGCAGTTTATCAACAACAACAGTTACAACCTCACTGTAGCCGGCACCACCACCATCGGTGGCACCGGCCAGGTGGGCCTCTATGTGAATGCAGGCACGGTTCAATTGGTTGGCACTGTCACCAGTTCTGCGGGCATCATCAAGAGCGGGGACGGTGTCTTGCGCCTTGATGCTGACAATGCCTCATCATTGAGCAGCCAGATCACGCTGGCTCGCGGTGAAGTCCGCATTACGGGCACAGGCACAGGCACTGTTCCCAACCTGGCGGCGGGCACGGGTGACTTCATCTCAAACTTCGGCACCATCCGTCTCGCCAGCGCGGTTCTTGACCACGATTTCTTCGTCACCCCGGGCCAGAAGCTCTTCATCAACGGCCTGACCCTCCTCACTCTCGACCGCAACGGCGGTGCCGTCGGGGCAAACAAATACTTCGGCACCGACAATGGCGGGCAGAAGATCATCACCGCGAACGCCCCCTTCCTCATTGTGAATGGCTCGGACTCACTGGTGATCGAGGCCGGACTCGTCATCAACGACGTTCTCTCCCTCCGCACGGACACCACAACCTACCTTCGCGAAAAGGTTGAGGGGCGCGGCCGTTTCGTCAAGATGGGCAACGGCACCCTGGTTCTGGACAGTTACAATGCTCCCCACACTTTCAGTGGTGGTTTCGATACCTTCAGTGGCATCACGCTGCTCAATGCGGCCAATACCACCCTGGGGACCGGGGCGGTGCGTGTCTATGCCGGCGCCTATCTCTCGATGCTGAATACGGCCAATCTGGGCACTACCGGGCTGACCTTGGTGGTCACCAGCGACAGCGCCCTGACGGTCATCGGTGTCCGCACTGCTGCGAACTTTAATTCGATCACTGCTGCCGCCGCTGCTCCTGGACTTATCCAAGGCAATGGTTTCGGTATTCTGAGCCTTGAGAACAATCAGACTCTGACTGTCGATCCCCTCATGGCCACTCGTGATGGCGGGGTCTTTAGCAATTGGTTCCTCGGTGGCGGCAGTGGCAGTAGCTTCCTGACGGCCAATAGCGTGACCCCTTGGGGCGTCAGTGGGAATGAGTTCCGTCTCGGCGGCGCGGCCGCTACGCTCACGGTCGGCCCGGCCACCGCAGGTGCCTCACAATTTTCCGACTCCATCGACGGCCCCCGCACCATGCTGCTGGGCGCGGGCATGAACCTTAACGCTTATGGCCAGGTCACCTTTAACAACAACGGAAACAATAGCTACAGCGGTGGCACTCTGCTGGCACGTACGCGCAACTCCGACAACACCTACCGCGGCTTCGTTCTCTCCCTTCAGGGGGGGAACAACGGCACTCGCACCCCTCTCGGCACTGGGGCGGTGGAGGTCTTTGGCCAGGTGAACATCGAGGGCGCTGCTGGCACGGCCGTTGGTGTGAGCGGGGCCAATTCCAACGTGTGGAATCTGCATCCCTCCACCCGCTTGCGCTTTGACTTTGCCACCCCCTACACCGGCACCAATCTGGATGGTCGCTGGAGCGACACCGATGCCATCTTTCTCAACGGTGGCAGCTTGGAAATCAACGGTGATGACGCAGCCCCGGTGGCTAGTTCCGTTCAGTATTCGGAAACCGTTGGGGCCGTGACAGCAGCACTGGGTGCGGACATCTCGGTGGTACGTCGCGGCACTTTCTCCGCTGAATTGATACTGGCCGACCTCATCAGAGACGTTGGCACCAGCGGCACGCTGACCCTCCGTCATACTGCCGGTCTGCTCGGCGTGGCGGGTGCCACCAATGCAGAGCGTCTGATTGTCAGCGCCTGGTCCGGCGGCTCGCTGCTGATGAACAACAACATGATCGCCCCATGGATCATCGACCGCAGTGAGCACCAGTTCCTGAAGTACGATACCACTAACGGGTTCCAGTTGATCACAACAGGTGGGGCTCCAGCGAACTACATCAGTACCGCAGCCGCCACATTGGATGCCGCCATTTTTACCGGTGGGAATGCCAATGACGGCACCGTCATCTTGGACGTTACCGGCAACCCGGCGACTCTGGGGGCCAATCTGGACATCTATGCGCTGCGTGTCTCCCGTGACATCAACGTGAGCACCAATGGCAACGCCAACGACATCATCATCCGCAGCGGGGGCCTGATCAATGCGGCCAACAACTCCCCGACGATCAATGCCAACCTCTATTTTGGCTATACAAACACTGCCGGTGACGGTGAGGCGTTGATTCAGTCCTCCAGCGGCACCATTCAGATCAACGGCAAGATTTACGCCAGCCAGGTGACCAAGTCGGGTCTGTCATTCCTAAGCATCCGCGGAGATCAAACGCAGTTCCACGGCAACTGGGTCATTCAAGACGGTGGCATCCAGTTCCTCACTCCGGACTCTGTCGGTGATGGCACCAACCAGATCATCCTGGGCGGCGGTCACATGAACGACGGCGACAATTACCTGCAGTCCTTCTATTCGGAAGTGCGGTTCAACTTCAATCCCGGAACGCCGGATCTGTTCACCTGGCAGACAGGCAAGATCACCAGCTATGACATCGGTCGTATCTACATGACCGGCATGGGCAATGACCGGCTGACTCAGATCGCTGACATTGATCTCAGAACCACCAATACCACTCCGGGAGCTGGCCAGGAAGGCCTGCTGGTCGTTCAGGTGGACTACGCACGTGAGACCACGCGCACCGGCACAGTCACACTGTTTGACGATTACCAATTGTGGGTTGAGGCAGGCAGCTACGGCCCCGGTTCCACCACGGGATTGCAACTCGGTTCCGGCACGGGCGTGGGCGGCTTGAGCAACCAAGGCTTGTATGACTTCCGCAAGGTGGGGGACGGCATGCTCATTCTCGGTGACAACACCGGCAGCTTCACTGGCGGGCGCACTTTCACCATTTCAGAAGGTGGTGCGCGTGTGACCAGCAACGGAGCCTTTGGTAATGACACGGTCAATGCCGTGATCAGTTCCACTGGCGCACTCGAAATCGCCGTTTCCAATTGGGCACCGACGGCGAACTTGTCTCAGACATGGGGTTCGATCGAGCGCTGGGCCGTCAGCGATGCGCGTGGCTCGGGTGATTATACCATGGCCACTGGCGTGAACCTGCAGGTGTTCGCCGACCTCACTGGCACACGCACCATCACCCTCACCGGGGGCTCCCTCATGGGCTACATGCCGCTGGACTACGACGAAGTGGCCATCATCCAGACCATCCACAGCGGCGTGACCATCAACCTGAGCGCCGACTCCTACCTCGGACAGAACTATCCTTCCGGCATTTCGAGCGGCCAGAACTCACTCTATTACGACATGGGCAAGCTCAACACGACGTTGAACTTGAATCCGAATGATATTGGCCTGCGCGGTTCATACCTGCAGATCGACGGCAACATCACCGGGAATTACAACCTGACAAAAACCGGCCAGGACATCATCAAACTCTCCGGCACGGCCAACACCTACGGCAGCACCAGTGTCGAAAACGGCATCCTGCAGCTCGGTGCGAACAACGTCCTGCCCCTCAACGGCACCCTCACAACCAAGTTCATTGGTATGTTTGACCTCAACGGCTACAACCAGGAAGTGGCCGGATTGGATGGAGATGGTGGTTCCGTCAACAATGGTGCCTTTGACAACAACACGCTGACCGTCAATCAGGCTGCTGACACGACCTACGGTGGTCAGTTAAACGGCAATGTGACCCTTCGCAAGAAGGGGGCGGGCAAGCTCACCCTTGCCGCTGTCAACAGTTACCGTGGCGGCACCGTTTTCGAAGACGGCACGCTTTCCATCGCCCAGGCTTCCAGTCTTGGTTACGTTTCCCTGACTTTCCGCGCCGACGCTCTGCGTTTCGTGGGTGGCACTCTGGAGGTGACCGATGACACCACGCTTGATGCAACAACGGGAGTGACGCTGGACGCTCCTGGTGGAGTGATCGCCGTCGCCGCTGGAAAGACTTTCTCGGTTGCTTCGGTCCTTACAGGTGCCGGTGCGCTGACTTTGGCCGATGCAGGCACTGTGAAATTGAATGCCGCCGGCTCTGATTATTCCGGCGACACGAATGTCATTTCGGGGGAGCTGACGGGAGGCATGGAAAATGCATTCTCTTCCAAATCCCGTCAGATCATCACGGGGGACGCTCTCTTCGGCACGCTTAATCTCGGCGGCTTCAATCAGTTCATTGGCTCTCTTGCCAGCACTGGGGCCGTTCAGGCAAATGCTTCTGTGATATTGGGATCGAACGTCTTGACGGTGGGAGGAGATAACAGCTTCGGTGCTGTGTATGCGGGCAGCATCACCGGCAGCGGCATCTTCCGCGTCAACACCAACGGCTCGCAGACACTCTCCACCGTAGATAACTCGTCGCAGACCTGGACCACCGAGATCGCCAATGGCCAGCTCACGGTTTCAAACAACGGCCAGCTCGGCAGTGGTGATGTTACCCTCGGCATTGTCGGTGTGACCGGCGCGGATGATCGCACCGTGCTTGATCTCCAGGGAACGACGCTGACAAATAACGTCATTGTCAATAACACGAACTCCAATGGTGTCAGCGTCATCCAGGCTTCCACGGCAGCAAATTCCGCCATCACGGGGTCTGTGACGCTCAATCGAGACATCTTTGCCGGTGCCGCAGCAGGCCAGCAGTTGGGCCTTGGCGGAACCGTCAGTGGCGCAGGCCGTATCACTGTCTTGAACAGCGGTACCGTCGTTCTTAATGGAGGCAACAGTTATGGTGCAGGGGTTACGGGCATTGCAGGCGTCGCCATTGATGGTGGCACCATCATCCGTTCCGGCATCGTGGAAGTCGGCAGCAGCAGCGCTCTTGGAGTCAAGCATGTCGAACTCGGTGACATCCGCACTGTGATGGCCACGGTCGTTGATCGTGCCACCACCGTCAGCCTCACTCTTGGTGGGGGCACCTTTAATCCAACCGGTGGCGGTTCGCAGTCAGGTGCCTTCAGCGGCGTTTCCTCCACCGTGGACGGAAATACCTACGGAGTGGGCGATGTCGGCAAGACCATTTTGGTCAAGGATGAGGAGGCCAATCCTGGCGCCAATGGCATCTACACCATCGTCAGCGTCGCCGGTGGCACGATGGATCTCGTTCGGAATGTTGAATTCGATGCACCGGTTGAAATGAAATACGGCACACAGTTCACGGTCACCAACGGAACCTCAGCCACAAAATCCTTCTTCATGATGGAGCCGGATGTGGAGCAATGCTGCCTGCCGGTCGCCGACCCGATCCGCTTCCATGAAGAAGCGGCTGCTAATAACGTGGCCCTGCTGATCAACACGGGTGGCTTGAATCTCGCCAATGCCATGGATGTCAATGCGACGGCTGGCACCGGAAGTGTCACCATTGGTGGGGCGGCAAGCCTGACCACCGGTGCTTCCACCTTCAGCGGCAACATGGTGCTGCAGAATCTCCAGTCGGGTGCCACTGGCATCGAAACCCAGACGGTCACTCTGACCTCTGCCACCAATGGCACGGGCACCGGCATTACCTTCTCTGGAGTCATTGCTGAGGCCGATTCGGCCAACGACACGCTCTCCATTGAGAAGACCGGTGCCGGCACTGTCACGCTTACTGGCACCAACACCTACCATGGCACTACTGCAGTCACAGCTGGCAATCTGAGCCTTGGAACGGGTGGCTCCATTGACGACACCACCTTCATTCGTGTGGACAGTGGTGCGACCTTTGGCACTCCGACCGGCGGCTATACCACTGACGCTACAGTCAGCGGCTCGGGCGCCATTCTTGGGAATCTCACCATTGGCAGCAATGTAGGAGACATCAATGCAGTCGGCGTCCTCAAACCCGGCGATAGTACGGGTGGCTTGCTGGCCAACGCTGGCAATCAAGTGGGCACGCTCACTGTCACAGGGGATCTCACCCTCGCCGCAGGTGGTACGCGACTCGAAATGCAGCTCGGCAGCGCCTTAGCCGCAGATGCCAACGCCAGTGTTGAGTTCATCACACGCCTTGGGAATGGCTCGTTTGATACCTGGCTCACGGACAATTCCGACAACCACATCACCAATTGGGAGGCTGGCGCCGGCATCCATGACCGCCTGAACATTTCCGGCACCTTGAATTTGACTGCGAATGGCCAGATCAGCATCACCAATCCAGATTCCTACAGCATCGCGCACGGGGATGTCTTCGATCTCATCGACTGGGCCTCCCTGAGTCAGGGCACCTACAGTTTTGGCGACACCTATCGCGATGGCGGTCTCATGGGCGACTTGGTCCTGCCTACACTCGGGTCCGGTCTGGTCTGGAACACCGCATTGTTCGAGACCAACGGTATTCTGGTGGTCGTTCCGGAACCGAGCCGGGCGCTGCTACTGCTGTTTGGTCTTCTGGGCCTCTTCTTGCGCCGCCGCCGCTCTTCCATTTGATGGCGGGTTTGTCTGCGCGCTCGGTCGCCCGGCCGATGGCTGGTTGGAATGATTCCAGCCAGCTCTAGGGGCCGAGTGCTGAGTTCGGCAGGCCCCCATCATACCGTGGACGAACCAGCGGTGAACAGTGACGCAGGCTCTCCAGCTCGATTCTCATCAGCGGAAGCTGCTGTGGATTCGGAGGATGGAGGCAGCTCCCAAGAGAAGCTAATTTCAACAAGCCGAATTTCTGGAGAGGCAGCTTGTGATCAGCTTGCCTTCTGACCTTCCGCCCAACGAATGGCGAAATAGGCCAGCTCGCCGGTTTCGTTCATCCCCAGTTTTGCACGAATGTTCATCTTGTGCACATCCACGGTTTTGGTGCTGATTCGCAGTGCCTCAGCGATCTGGCCGGTGTTTTTCCCCTGGCCGATGAGCACGAAAACTTCAAACTCGCGATCACTGAGTTCTGAGATGGAATCCTTGGATTCAGCGGCGTGACCGGAGGAAAAAGCCTTCAGGATTTCCTCGGACATTTCTTCGCTGACGGCGATGCCGCCGCTGGCCACACGGTGCAGTGCTTGTTCCAGCACCTTTTGCGGGGCGCTCTTCATGACATAGCCTCGGGCACCAGCCTTCAGGGCGCGTTGAGCGTAGAGCTTCTCGTCATGCATGGAAATGGCGATCATAGGCAGCTTCGGGCGCAGCAGCCGGAGGTCCTTGATGAGTTCGAGCCCTGAACGGTCTGGCAGCGAAATGTCCACCACCAGGACATCCGGAGTGTCTTCGTCCACCTTCCGCACCGCCTCGGAGGCATCTCCAGCCATCCAGGCAAAGGCCAGATCAGCCGCGTTTTCAATGAAGAGACGCCATCCCTCACGCATCATGGTGTGGTCATCCACAATGGCAATTCGGATGGCGGCTTGTGGGGGATTGGTTTTCATGGGAGCGTCATTCACAGTAGAGAAAGCTATTTGGATCATGGATTCTTTAGCGGGATCCGCACAATGGCAATCGAGAAATCCCGTTCCCCTTTTTCTATGGTCCTCTCAAGCGTTGCGGAGAGCGTGCGCAGCCGCTGGCTCATGAGGTGCAGGCCCATGCAGTGAGCGTCCGTTGCAGTCCGTTCTGTAAATCCCGCTCCATCATGAATGACGCTTAATACGACATTTGTGTCTTCCATCCGTACAGTAATGTTGATGACAGATGGCTTGGAATGCTTGCAGGCGTTGACGACGAGTTCCTGAGCAATGCGGAATAACAGTTCTTGGGAGCTGCCGGTCAGAGAGGCGCTTAAATCGGAATAATCGAGTGAACACTGTACCATGTATGACTTCTCTGCAAACCGCAGCACGTTCTCAAGCGCATCCTTCAAGCCCTGATTTTCGATGCCCACGGGTGCAAGCCCCCAGGCCATGCTTCGCGCAATCACCGTCGATTCCGAAAGTTCTTCCGCCACCTGACCGGCGAGGTTGGCGATCTTGCCATCTTTTTCATGGATCATTCCCTGCACGACTCCGGCTTTCATTTTGGTCGCTGAGAGTCTTTGACAGAGATCATCATGCAAGTCCCTGCCGATCTTCCTGCGTTCCTGCTCAGCAGCTTCCAGCACCATGTTTTCAGCCGTTCTTAGCTTGGTCACTGCTCCGGCAAATTCCTTGGATATCATTGAGAGCTCATCATGCCCCTCCAATATCGTGGGAAGTCCGTCTGTAGAACTGGCGGCACGCAGAATTTCCACCACCCTGCGCACCCTGCGCGTTATCAGTTCATCCAGGGCAAACCAAAGCAGCAGGCAGGATGCCAGCAGCACGCCAGCCTGCCGCAGGGACTCCTGCCAGGCTTCCTCGCGTACCTGGACAAGCGCCAGTGAGGCATCGTAACGGATCAAGACCGCTGCTCGGCTGCTGGATTCGTAGGTTTCAAAAAACGGGACCATCACCACCAGTCTGGTTTTTTCAGCATTCCATTCAATTGCAGGCGCCATGGTCTCAAGCACAGAGGCGTGTCGCCGCCATTCATCTGCCAGCGGTGTATTCAGGACATCCATCTGCTTCCATTGCATGTGAGTGGAGCAGCTTACGACCCCCTCCTTGTTGCACACCAGACCCAGATCCACGTCGGAAGAAAGAGACACGTAGGCCATCTCGAGTTCGGCGGCACGTTCCTGCTGCTTGCGGGAGAGGTGCTGCAGCAGACCGGCCAGACGGCTGCCGGTTTCACTCGACTCCTGCTCCAAGCGTATGAGTCGGCGGTCTTTCAGCCATTGCTGATTTCTCCAGTTGTTGAGCAGAATCATCAGCAGGCCAAACGATAGCACAGAGAGCGTGATGCGACTTTGGATGGAGCGAAACAGTTTCAAGGGAGCGCCTCCTTCGTGAAGCTGTCGTCGATCCATACACTGTCTGCTGGCTTGGAATGGATGATCCCGGTGCGGATCATCTGTTCCTCCATTTGCAGCGCCATCTGGGGTAGTCGTTTCAGCATTTCCGCATTTTCAGCTTTATTCAGCGGGTGCAGCCGACCAAGGCACGAAAACAGCTCTGCAGCGCTCAGGTTCTCTCGTCGCAGGACTGCATCCATTCCCAGGAAGGATTTGCCTGCCCATATCTTATTCGTCATTTCGGTCTCAACCTTGAGTAGAGTCTTGAGCTCTTCACGGGAAGAATTGCAGGCACGTTCGGAGGCCACCAGTAGATAGATGATCGGAACCTTGAGCTGGCTGGAGTCATACAAGCTGTGAATGCCATCGCTCGATAGCTTTGTGAGCCACGGTTCCGTGACTACCACCGCCGCCACCTGCCCCCCCTGCAGAGCCTGTTCCATCTCAGATTGGAACATGGGCACAGCCTCGATCTCAGCCAATGTCATGCCGACACTTTCCAGCGCATTGACCAGCAGGTAGTACCCAGCGCTGCGCTCGACGCCCACCCGTTTTCCTTTAAGATCCTGCAGTCGTTGGATTTCATGACGTGCTAGAAGCGCATCCGCCCCTGCGGATTGGTTCAACGCCTTGATCACCTTCAATTTCTGTCCCGCTTCCCGCATGCGAAGGGCTCCGTCGAGTGTCACTACGGCTACGTCAGCTGCTCCGCTGCCAAATGCCCGGGCCACGGCGGAAGCCCACGGAATCTCAATGATTTGAAAGCGGTTGTGCGGCAGTATTTGCAGGTCGCCCGCAACCATCAGGGACTCGGCCACCGGCCACATTCCAGTCACAACTCGAAGGCGCTTGTTTTTCTCCTGATAAGGGGAAAGTGAGGCCCAGAGCAGAACCACGGCACACAGAAGGGGCAGGAAGCGTTGCAGCAATGCCTTCGGGTCTTTCATCCCTCCACCATGCAGCAAACAGACGCCTCATGTCCACTTTTGCTTGCACCGGAGTTCTTCATTTCTTTTCTGGCCTCGGCGAGAGCCACCGCTAAACTGAGGCATGGCTAAAGACACTTCCGCCTTCACCCGTCGTCAATTTTTGACCGTCAGCGCCACCGCTCTCGGCTTCCCCACCATCATTCCCGCCACCGCTCTGGGCAAAGGGGGGCGCCCAGCGCCTTCAGAGCGCATCACCGTCGGTGCCATTGGCTGGGGAACGATTGCGGGTGATTGGACGCCCTCCTTTCTCAACAACGACAAATGCCAGGTCATTGCCGTGGCTGATCCGATGAAGGAGTACGGCCATTACGGCTACGACGGCAAAGAAACCGGCGGACGTGAGGCAGGGAAGAAGATCATTGACGCCCATTATTCTCAGTCCGCCAACAAGCCGGTGAAGGCCTGTGCCGCCTATGCGGACTTTCGCGAGATGATGGAAAAGGAAGACCTCGATGCCGTGCAGGTTTCCACACCCGACCACTGGCATGCCTATCTGGCCATCTATGCCGCCCGCAAAGGCAAACACATCTACGGCCAGAAACCGCTGGCACTCACCATCGCCGAAGGCCGCCGCATGAGCGATGAAGTCGCCAAGGCAGGGGTCACCTGGCAGACCGGCAGCCAGCAGCGCAGTGATCAATATTTCCGTCTCGCCTGCGAGATGGTCCAGAATGGCCGCATCGGCAAACTCAAGAGCGTCCGCGTCGGCCTGCCCGGAGGGCACTCGAACTGGAACGGGATGGCCGACCAGATCAATCCCGCGCCGCTGCCGGCCGATTTCGATTACGAGATGTGGCTCGGCCCTGCAGAGCACATGGACTACCGCCCCGCCTTGCTGCCGCTTAACTGGCGTCACAACTTCAATTTCTCCGGCGGCATGATCACCGACTTCGGCGCGCATCACATCGACATCGCCCAATGGGGCATGGGCACGCAGCTCAGCGGCCCGGTCGAGCTTCGCAACGTCTCCGGCACGCTGGACAAGGCCGCACTCTACAACACCGCCTCTGAGTTTTCCTTCGAGTGCGTGTACGAAAACGGCCTCGTCATGCATGTGGCCAGCCCGACTCACAAACTCATGCCTGAGGTGGAGGCCGTGCTTGCCACCCCGAATGCCAAGAAGCCCTTCGATCATGTTGGCGTGATGTTTGAAGGTGATGAAGGCAAATGGATCTACGTCAATCGCGGCAAGATCACCGCCAGCAACCCCGAAA
>NZ_JAQSEA010000184.1 GCF_029946185.1 Prosthecobacter sp. | reverse complement strand
GCCGCCATCGACCTGTCCTTCGTAGCTCGACGCAGGAGAGCGAAGAAGGAAGCCCCTGATCTACGATCAAGAAACAGCCTGCTAATCGGAAATGACTTTGCGACCCGCTATAACCGGGAACGTTCCATGGAGATTAGGCACTCCAACAACGACTGGCTGAGTTCAGCCCCTCCGCACTAACTCGCGCCAGAAATGTGAGCGCCCCCCGCGAGAAGGCAGGGTCGGTTTTTCCTCAGGACACTACCGACCGTCTGTTGATTCGCCTCATCCCAGTCAATCTTCGCCGTTGTCACTAAGTAAGGTGGTGCAAATCGTAGAGCTGAGACCTTCTCACCCGCACTTTTTGGAAATCTGGTTCGTAAATGATGATGGAAACCACACTTGCGGGGAAATAGCCAGCACCTGACCTGCGGCTTGACGCCGTGCGTGCGTAGCCGCATGTTCCGCTCTGCCTCGGGCTGTCGTACGGACTCCAGTCGCATGTTTTTATTCTCATGTTTTTTTCCAATGTTCTGACTACGTCGTCCCTCCTTAGCCGGTTTCTGGCGGCGGGTTTTGGGATGCTGGCGGTGCTCACTCCGCAGTTGCAGGCCCAGGTGGTGCTGAAGGCTCAGCCCGTCGAGTCGGTTGAAGACGAAGCGAAGAAGCTGAAGTCCACTGTGCCTGAAAAGCAGGACCTCAATGCCTCATGGGCCACGCAGAAAGAAGCGCGCGCCATGACCCTGAGCGTGCCCGCACCGCGAGGCCAAATCGTGGACCGCCATGGCATCCCCTTTGCGCAAAACCGCGCGGTCAATTACCTCGCGCTGGTCATGCCTTACATGGATGGTGCCAGCGACGCGCAGATCACCACCTTCGCGCGCTCCACAATCGACAAGGTGAATCAGTTGCTGGGAAAGACATGGTCGCTCTCCGATGAGCGCGTCTTGCTGCACTACAAGCACCGCCGCTGGCTGCCGCTGGTGTTTTCCGTGGAAGAGGGGCTCAATGTGGAGATCACCCCGGATATGGAGGAGAAACTCAAGCCGCTCTTGGGTGGCAGTCTTGTCATCCAGTCTGCTTATCTGCGGCATTACCCTCAGGGCGGCACCGCCTGCCATATCATCGGCTACACCGGCAAAACCCGTCCGCTGCCCACCGGGCCCATCGTCGATGGCGATCCCGTGTTTGAGGAGATGGAGGGGCGTGAAGGCATTGAAACCGCGTTCGACACGGATCTCAAAGGCCAGCCCGGCCTTGTGAACGTTCTCTTCAGTCCGGATGGCAAACGCCTTTCCGAAGACGTGCGCCGTGCGCCCAGTCCGGGCAACAATGTGGTGCTCTCCCTCGATTACAATTTTCAAAAATACGCTGAAAACGCGCTCAAAAAACACACCACCGGCGGAGCCATGGTCATCATGGACGTCACCAATGGCGATATCCTAGCCATGGCCTCCAATCCCGGCTTCGACCTCAATGAGTTCGTGCCCGGCATCCGCCAGAAGCGTTACGATGAACTGACGAAAGATCCGCATCTGCCGCTTTATCCGCGCTCTTTCCGTGGCGAATACCCTCCGGCCTCCACTTTCAAAATTGTCACCGCATTGGGCGCGTTGGACAGCGGCAAGGTAACTGCCAAGACGATGTATGACTGTCCCAACGCTTTGGAGATCGGAGACCGCGTGTTCAAAAACTGGAACAAGGAAGGCGAGGGTTCCATGAACGTGGTCTCCGCCATCAAGCGCTCCTGCAACACTTGGTTCTACCGTGCCGCGCTTGAGTCGGGTGCTGACTACATCACCAACATGGCCATGCGTTTTGGCTTTGGCGAGCGCACCGGCATTCCGCTGAAGGCGGAAGGGGAGGGCTTCGTCCCCACCAACAGCTACCTACTGCAACATCGCGGTCACAAGATGCTGCCAGGGGATCTGGCAAACATCGCCATCGGTCAGGGCATGGTTTTGGCCACACCGCTCCAGGTATGCCAGTGCATGGCAGGACTGGGCGACGGCACACGCATTCCCCAGCCTCGTCTGGTGCTTCAGGTGCAGGATCTGAGCGACCGCGTGGTGATGGCCTATGAACCCAAGGACCGCAGACGCATCGACCTCAAACCCGAGGATCGGCAGACGGTCATCAGCGGCATGGTGGCCGTGGTTAATGGCAGCGGCGGCACCGGACATTCCGCAGCGCTCAAGCAGGCGGAGCTGGCCGGTAAAACCGGCACCGCCCAGTGGCGCATCAGCAAAGATCAAAACCTTGCCTGGTTCACCGGTTTTCTTCCTGCTGGCAAGCCCATGTTTGCCTTCGCCGTCGTCTATGAAGGCGAGCCCGGGGAGACCATCAGCGGTGGGCAAAAAGCTGCCCCGATCGTGCGCGAGGTCTTCACCAACATCTTCGAAAAAGCACCGGCTGATGACCCCATGCTGATGGCCATGAAGGAAGTTCCCAAGGCCACACAGGTGGGCGAGTCCTCTGGCGGAGGGGAGAAATCCTCGGACGCGCAGACCGTTCGTCCCGCTCAGGCGGCGCCGCCGCCGCCGCCGCCGAAAAAAGGCATCAGCGGCTTCTTCAGCCGTCTCTTTGGCAAATAGCCACCGCCCCCTTACTTCATGAACATCCAGCTCGCCATCGTCTGTGACTTTGCCGCCGACTATCAGGGCAAGCTCTGCATCCAAGGTGCGTTTGACACCCTCTGCGCGCAGACCTTTCCCGTGGTCCATCCGCAGTGCTCCATCGCCGTGCGGGCGGTTTTTCAGGCGGAGGATGCCGGCAAGCATGAATTCGTGATCCGCTGCGTCGACCCCGATGGCAAGGAATGCCTGCCACCCATGCCTGCGCAGCTGGATGTGACCTTCCCTTCGTCCTTCATTCCATTCGTCTCGCGCAACATCGTCTACACGCTGCAGCGCTTGAAGTTTGAGCGTCAGGGACTGTACCGCTGGCTCGTGCAGCATCAAGACGACACCCTGGCCAGCATCCCGCTACGCGTGACTTTGTTCGACGAGCGCCGCTCCGCCAACGGTCCCGCAGGCTAGCCGCCCATGATCACCTCCAAATCCCAGACCCAATCCGAGACTACCACCCCGGCAGGCAGCCCCGTGCGGCAGCTATCAGTCTTCCTGCACAATCGTGTCGGGGCTCTCAGGTCCTTGGTCAAGCTGCTCACGGAGCACCGCATCGAGGTGCTGGGACTCTCCCTGCAGGACACCACCGAGCTCGCCCTCGTGCGCCTCATTCCCAGCGACCCTGAGACCACCGAAATGCTCTTCATTGAGAAAGGCATCCCCCATGTGGTCTTTCCCGTCACGGTCGTTGAATTGCGTGAGACAGAGCACTCCTTGGTCCACGCGCTCTCCGCTCTGCTCTCCGCCGAGATCAACATCGACTTCACCTACGCCCTCTTCGTTCGACCCGCCCAGAATCCCGTTTTCGTCCTGCACCTCGACTCCCCCGAAGTGGGTGCCGAAGTGCTCACCGCCTCCGGATTCAAGGTGCTCACGCAGGAGGATTTAAGCCGGTAGAGCAGGGGAGTGAACATTCTGAAGTCAAGCATTCGTCAAGAATTCAAGGCTCGACCCTTGACACTGTTTGACAACACTTGACTCGCTGACCTCCTCTTCAAGGTGCCTTCCCCGCAGCCTGTGCCCCTTTGAGCCACTCCTCTTTCGTCAACATAAAGGTCGGAGCCAGTTGTGCCAGAAACTCACGTGCATCCTCTGCCGCACTGAGTTCCTGCATCGGATCCTCCTGGCCCACGCGCTGCTCCGGCAGCGGCACGTAGATGGACGCCATCGCCCAGCGGTGCTGGATGTTGCGGAACACCGCATCGTAATACGAGAGGAAGACGTGCTCGTAGTGGTCTGCGCAGGTGGTGCCGTCTGAGCCGATGTACCAGTAAAAATTGATCGCCCGTGTGCGGTTCTTCACCCCCGGTTGCGGCTCAGTGTCACGGAAGATGCGCATCATCATGATGGTGATTTCACGGCCATCCTTCATCTGCAGCGGGATCTGTGTGCGGTCAGTCACCGTCCAGCCCTGGTTCGGCAGGCACACCTCCGGGCGGTGCAGGCTGCGCTTTTCATATCCGCTCAGGATCACGGTGGTCATGAGCTGCCTGCCTGCGGCGGAGGCATACACATTGCGCGCCAGCCGCACCCCTTCATCCAGCAGATTTTTCTCGTCTGCCGTCATGTCAAACTCACGCCCTTGGTAATCGCCCATAGACAGCGGCAGGTAGGGTAGTCGTGAGTCGTCCGACCGGAGCTTCACCCCCGGTGCCGCCACATGAAAGCTGATGTCCGTGCCCATGCAGATCCCCAGCACCAGCAGCGGCAGCCCAAGGGCCGCCAGCAGCCTGGCCAGCGTGCGGCGCGGCTCCGGAATCGCGCAGGCCTCACCCGCCGCCAGTGGTTTGCCATGACGCTTCAGATTGGCCTTCATCTCACGCCCTTCTAGCAGCCAGCACAGCGCAAACATCCCCGCCAGCGCGATGCCAAAGACCGCAAAACCCGCAAACGTGTGGTAGGGCGACATCTCCTGGTGGTCCTGAATGTGCCGTCCTACCGCAAAATCAGCGCCAAACTGTTTCGTCCCCGCCACCAGCAGGAGCAGCCGCACCACATTGCCCGCCACCGCCAGTGGCACCGCGCATGCAAATAAAAGGAGGCGCGAGCGCGGCCTCTTCAGTGCCAGATAGCCCAGCAGCGCCGAGATCATCATCAGCGCAAAGAGCGAATTGATCCCGCTGCACTTCGCATCCACATCCAGACTGAAAACATCGCCGATCTGCAGCCCTTTCTCGGCATCCGGGGCGGACTGTAGCGCCGAGCCCTCATTGATTGCCGGCACTCCGACCGCGTTCAGAACCGCCGCCGCCATGGCCGCTGTCCGTGGGCGCAGCGGAGAGGCCAGGGAATCCTCCAGCGGCTGCATCGGCCAGGTAAAAAACAAAAACAGCCAGGCAAAGAACAGCGTACGCATCCATGCCGCTCCCGCCACCAGCATGATGAAGCCCGCCAGCACAAACTGCACTGCCAGAAAGCCCGGGTAGCCCGTATTTGCCTTGTAGCCCACCCAGAAAAAGAACAGCCCTAGGCCGAGCAGTAGCAGGCCCTGCCATTTTCCCTTCAAAGGCAGACGGTACAGTTCATCACGTCGCAGCCACACCAGCCAGCCCACCAGCCATGGCACGAGCAGGCAGAACTGCCAGTCCGCACGCTTGCTCACCCAGCGGCCCCAGCCGATCAGGATGCTCTCGCGCCTTTCATGATCCCATTGTTGATACGGCCAGACTAAAAACAGCAGCACCAGCACCACTGGCAGCCCCCACAGCACGGCCCGCCGCAGCATTTGAGTCTGCTCATAGAAGGGCGTGGGCGAAGGAGTGAGGGTGGACACACTAGGTGGCCGAGTGGAATCTGTTGCCATGACACGGGTTACGGACAAAGGCTGGCCTTGTTTGTTGATTCTAGCAACCTTCATCGCGTAACGTCACTGACGCATCTTTCTACATGTCCGCTCCGCTTCCCCCCACCTCATCTCCTGTCACCGACTCCGAAGACGACGCGGAGTCAGCCTTGCTCTTCGCCCGCTGCAGCCCGGCACAGACAGACGCTGCCGCATCGAGGTCCTCAGCCGCCGGCCTTCATAAGGACAATTTCAGCCAGTCCAACCGGCATCTGATCATCTCACTCGGCGCCTCGCTCCTCATTGCCCTGCTGCTCCTGTTTGTTGCCAGGTGGTTCTACCTTGAGAAGATCGAACCCCGGCTTACCACCGCCACTGCAGCTACTGCTTCCGCAGCCGCGTCCAACCATGCAGCCCCTGCCACGCCAGCTTCGTCCGGCGCTGCGCTCAACGAAGAACTAGCCAAATCCGCCGAGCAGATCTCCGCACTTCAGAAACTGGTGGATGTCATGCGCCGCGAGCAGTTGCTCATGCAGCAGAACACCCGCGAATCCCTCGAAAACATCTCCGCCACGCTGAAAATTCCAAACATCGTGTCTGCACCGGAGACATCCGTCACCGACCAGCCCGGCATTCCGCGCATGGCCGATGTGAAACCCCAGGTCACCCCCACCCAGCAGGAGTTTCTCCAGCTCAAGGAGCGCAACCGCCTCACGCAGTACGCGGACGAAGCCATCGCCACCGGAATGCGCCGCCCCATCGAGTTGCTCGTCGAGTACATGCGTGACCCGCAGCTCCCTCATCTGCATGAAGCCGCGCAGGCCGAGTTCATGCGTGCCATCCGCGCCATCCAGCTCCTCCAGCGCGAAGACCCCGGCTACCGCCTCCCCGTAGCCGAACTCTTCAAAGACAGCAGCATTCGCGACGAGGCCGATGTCACCCCCGCCGCTCTGCTCAAGCTCCTGGCCGACTATAAAACCTCCTGGGAAGTCCGCGTCCGCGTCTGCTTCCTCCTTCTCGGCAGTCCGCTGCCAGAAACCAACGCCCAGCTCATCAAAGCCATCAAGGAAGACCCCTCCCTCGATGTGGCCAAGCACGCCCAGCTCGCGCTCGAACAGCGCATCAAAAAACGCTTCCGCATCTTCGACATTCCCGCTATCGAGGAATGGTCCAAATCGCAGGGGAAGTGACCCTGCGCACGTCTTGACCGCTGAACGCTGAACTTTTTGCCCCACCCGCCCGCCAGCCCCCTGGCGTCACCCCGCCCGCACCCATGAAAGCACTCTTCCTCACCAACGAATATCCCCCTCACATCTACGGCGGTGCCGGCGTCCACGTCGAATACCTTACTCGCGAACTCGCCAAGCTCACGGAGATCGATGTCCGCTGCTTTGGAGATCAATCCAGCGATGAGGGCAATCTTCACGTCCAGGGATTCGGCCTCGACACCACCGGCTGGGACAGCCCGCTCAATCTGAAGTCCGTCTTCGGCGCGCTGCAGCGCAACCTCGACTTCAACACCCGCGGCATCGACGCCAGCCTCGTCCACGTCCACACCTGGTATGCGCATTTCGGCGGCATCGTCGCCAAGCTCAACTACGGCCTGCCCTTGGTGCTCACCGTGCATTCGCTGGAGCCCCTGCGTCCTTGGAAGCGCGAGCAGCTCGGGCACGGCTACGACTTCACCGTCTGGCTCGAAAGCACCGCCCTCAAAATGGCCGACGCCATCATCGCCGTCTCTGAAGGCACCAAAGCCGACATCCTCCAGCACTTCGATGTCGATCCGCATAAGATCCACGTCATCTACAACGGCATCGACCTCGCCGAATACCGCCGCACCGAAGCCCCCGACGTGCTGCGCAAATACGGCGTCGATCCCGACAAGCCCTACGTCCTCTTCGTCGGTCGCATCGCCCGGCAGAAAGGCATCGTCCACCTCGTCCGCGCCATCCAGCATCTCGATCCCGGCTTTCAGGTCGTCCTCTGCGCCGGGGCTCCTGACACCGTCGAAATCAAAGAAGAAATGGAAGCCGCCGTCGCTGAAGCCAGCAAAGTGCGCCCCGGCGTCATCTGGGTTCAGGCCATGCTCCCGCTCCAGGAAAAGATCGTCATGTACTCCCATGCCGACGTCTTCTGCTGCCCCTCCATTTATGAGCCCTTCGGCATCATCAACCTCGAAGCCATGGCCTGCGAGACCGCCGTCGTCGCCAGTGCCGTCGGCGGCATCAAGGAAGTCGTCGTCGATGGCGAGACCGGCATCCTCGTCCCCCTCGATCAGCAGACCGAAAGCCCCTTCGAAGCCATGCACCCCGAGAAATTCGCCCGCGACCTCGCCGCTGGCATCAACAAGCTCATGGCCGACCCCACCCTGCGCAACCGCATGGCCCAGGCCGGCCGCCAGCGCGCCGAAGACCACTTCAGCTGGAAGAGCGTCGCCCGGAAGACGCTGGCGCTGTATAAGACGCTGGCGACTTGAGGCGGACCAACCCGCGCATGACAGGGCAGATACCAACGGAGCAACGTGGTAGGAGACATCACTCCAGCCTGCTGCTTGCGGTGATTCGGCCCTGCCTGAAGACTTGAGCTATCACAGGGCCTATGGTCCACGACACACTCTGAATGAATGCGCGATTTCTCAACGCCGATTTGGAAATCACGAGCCATAAACCTCTGGATGCGCTGGTGCAGTGCGTGGGTGATCGCGCCTGCAATCTGTACTGCGGAACGTTTGAGGCCGATTTGTATCTGGCCACCTTTGAGATCCCTGCGGGAGAAACGGATCGGGACCCTGAATTGCTGATCCATCGTTTATGCGACTTGTGGGCCACTTTCACGCCCGAGGTCCACGTGCTTGTGAAGGAGGCAAAACGACGCGTGATCGATCTGGGTTGCGAGACCGATAGTGATCTGGAGCCGATGAAACTGGAGCTGTCGGCTGAGGCACTTTCGCGGATGGCAACGCTCAAAGTGGGGCTTACGTTCACTCTTTACTGCCGGGGATGAGGCGCATCGAAGGCTGCTTCAAAAGCACAAAAAAAGCGGGCCATTGCTGGCCCGCCTTTGCTTAAATCAAACTGACTAACCGCTTATTTCGCTTCCGGCGTCTTCGAGCCTTCCTTGAAGCAGTAGAGGTGCGTGTGTGTGGTCACATACAGTGCGCCGTTGGCGGCGACGACGCTGCTGAGCAGCGGGGAGGGGAACTCGATGGTGGTGATTTCCTTGAGTTCCTTGCCTTCGGCGAGGACGAAGAGTTCACCCTCTTCATTGCCGATCCACACTTTGCCATCAGCGACCAGCGGGCTGGCCCAGATATGGCCCTTGGTGTCGAACTTCCAGTATTCCTTGCCGGTCTTGGCATCGAGGCAGAACACGCGGCCGGTGTAGTCCGCGGCGTAAACGAGGCCGTCCTTGATGGCTGGGGTGGAGATGGTGCGCTCGATGCCTTTGAAGGTCCACAGGGCCTTGCCTGTGATGTCGCCCTTGCTGGCCTTCGGATCGATGCAGCTCAGGCAGCCGACGCCTTCGCCGTGCTCAGGGTCCTGGCCGATGTTCACATAGATCAGGCCGTCGGCGATGGACGGGGTGGCGATGATTTCGCTGGGGCCGTCGTATTCGACGTACTTGATTGGCTCGCCAGCAGAGTTCTTGCGATACTCCGGCGGGTTGGCGTCATAGCGCCAGTATTCATTGAGGATGTCGAGGCCTTCAGCGTCCTTGTGCGTCTCAGGGGCCATGGAGTACACCCAGCCGTCACCGGCGGCAAAGATGATCTGCTTCTTGCCGTTCACGTCCAGCGAGGTCGGCGAGGACCAGGAGCAGTGCAGCACGCGCTCGGAAGCGACGTGATCCATTTCGCCCAGCAGCGTGCCTTTTTCAGCATCGAGCATGATGAAGCTCGGGGAGTTCGGAGCGGGGATGTTCGAATGCGTCCAGTCCACACCGTTGCAGGTGGGGACGAAGACCTTGCCGTCTATGACCAGCGGATAACCGGCGGTCGCATTGTGCTGGAAAACGCCGAGTTCTTTGTACATGTCATACACCCAGAGGATGTCCGCGTCGGTGTCGCCAGGAGTGAGGGGGGCGGTGGGCTTGCCGTCTTTGTCGAGCGGGGCCATGAAGGCACCTTCATCCTGCATGCCCTGGTTGCCGTTGGACATGCCTTTGACGTCCAGACAGACGATCTGGCAGCGGTTGCCCGGCACATAGGCCTTGTCGCCGATGATGGTGGGGCTGGCGCAGATGCCGAGGTACTCCCAGTCATTGACCTTGCCGCTGCCCATCTTGGGGGAGACCATCTGCCACTTGAACTGGCCGGTGTATTCGTCAAACACCATCATGATGCCGCGGTCGCCGATGTCCCTGTCGTTGCGCGGGGATTCATTGTTCGTGCCGACATAGACCTGACCATTGGCGATCATGGGCGTGCCGTAGGTCTGGGAGCCAAGCTTTGCCACCCATAGGCAGTTCTTGGTGGTGCTCATGTCGATGTCTTCTGCGCCAGGGGCCTTGTTGGCATCCTGCGCATTGGGGCGCAGACGCCCGGCTGTTTTCGGCGCGGCTTT
This sequence comes from Prosthecobacter sp., assembly GCF_029946185.1. Taxonomy (GTDB): domain Bacteria; phylum Verrucomicrobiota; class Verrucomicrobiia; order Verrucomicrobiales; family Verrucomicrobiaceae; genus Prosthecobacter. Next base: position 19,480 of record NZ_JAQSEA010000184.1, on the reverse strand, counting down.
GGGGCCGTACTTTTTGCCGGGGCTGAAGTCAATGGGCAGGCCTTTTTCGTCAGACACCATGTTGCGGGTGTTGCCGCCGCCCCACTGCGGGTAGTCGGCGGCGTGGAGCGAAGCCGTGGCAACCAGGGCCGCAGCAAGGAAGGGGGTGAGTTTTGGAGTCATGTGATCGAAATGGAAACGGTTGGAATGGCTGACACTTACTTGTTGGAAATGACGCTCAGGTTGTCGAGGAAGACGCGCCGTTGATTCAAGGCGGTGAAGCCAAAAATGCCGGGGGAGCCATTCGTCTGTGCGCGGGCCACCTTGACCTCCAGCGTCCAGGCTTCCGGCTCAGGCTGTGTTTTGTCCCAAGCCTTGGCACGGATGGTGCCGCTGCCGTCCTTCGCCACGTCCACGCGGCTCTTGAGCGTGTACCAAGTGTTCGCGACCATCTTAAAGGGGGCCTCCTGCTTCAAGCGCTCAGGGTTGGAGCTGATCTCCAGCTTGCCCGCATTGCCACGCAGGCAGACGAGGTAGCGCTGGTTGACCATGCCGATGTCGGACTTCGAGCGTGCGTTGCCTTCCGTCATCACATCCGCCTGCATGGTGTAGTTGGACAGATGCGAGGCACCGACGAACACCGTGGCGCGCTGGAACAGCAGGCGGTCAAAGGTCTTGGCCAGCACCTTGCTGCCAGCCTGTTCGCGCACGTCAAATTTGAACCGCGCACCAATCCATGGCAGCGGCGGGTAGGAAAATTTGATCTTCTCATCCGGCTGCTCGATGGCCAGGTCGTACTTCTCGAAATCATCGTTGAGTGGCAGATTGCGCAGAGTCCGGCCACGGATGACACCGCTCAGACCGTCCGCCGAGGTCGCCTTAAATGCCCCGGCGCTGGACTTCGCATCCGCTGCGGCGCTCAGCACTCCCTTGGCGTTGAATGTCGCGTCCATCGAGGCCTTCACCTTGGCTGTAGGCGGGATGAAGCTTTCCCATTTCACGCCTTTGACGTTGTCGCTCACCACGAAGCCGTGGGCGTCGATGCTGCGGATGCGGAAGTCTTGCTTGTCGCCGGTCATCAGCACGGTTTCGGCCGGGATGATTTGGAGCGCGACGGCCTTGCCCGCTTCTGGAATTTCCACCTTGGGTGCCGCATCCGTTTTGATGCCCTTGTTAGGAATCGGGAAGGCATAGAGGTGTTTCGTCGTGGTCACATACAGCACGCCGTCGCACACGCTCGGCGCACCGAGGGAGCTGCCGTCCAGTTTGAGCTCCTGCACGATCTCGCCGTCCGTCTCACCGGGTTTTACGATCACCAGCTTGCCGTCCAGCATCGGGCAGTAGAGCAGGCCGTCCACATACAGCGGGGTGGAGTGCAGGTTCGCATTGCTGAGCTTCTTCTTCCACATCTCCTTGCCGGTGTTGGCATTGATCGCATACAACGTCGCGCCGTCATCAAGCTGGTACACCACGTCACCGACGAGCACCGGGGAGCTGCTAGTGGCGGAGAGAGGCAGGCGCCATACTTCGGCGCTCGGATCAATCTCCGTGCTCTCCGGGCCGGTGGGGTCGCTCAGGGTTTCCGGCAGCTTGATGCAGACCATGCGGCCCTTCTCGGAGGTATCCAGATTCTCATCGCCATGGATCGTGATCAGGGTGCCCTTATGCAGCACGACAGAGGCGTTCACCCCGTTTTTGCTGATTTTCATTTTCCAGTGGGCGTGGCCGTTGCGTGCGTTCACGCAGACGATGTGGCCGCAGCCTGTGGTGTAATACATCACGCGGCGGCCATCCCGCGTTTCCACCACGGGGGTGGAAAAGGAGCTGTCCACCGGAGGCACCACGCCGGGGCGTGACCACCAGACCAGTTCGCCGGTCTTCTTGTCAAAGGCATACATGCGGTCAGCCGCAGGGCCGTCGCTGCCCCAGTTGGAAAAAATGAAATGCGTCATCACCAGATCGCCTTCGATCACGGGGCTGCCCACGCGTGCATTCGGAAAGGTCATGCGGCCGAAATCTTCCATCATTGGAATCTCAAAAACCTTCGTGCCGTCCAGCTCCCAGCAGTAAAACAGGCCCGCGTTGCTGACGAGGTAGATGCGCTTCGTTTCAGGATCGACCGTCGGCGCGCCGATGGAATAGCGGTTGTAGATCGAATCGCTCAGGTAGTCCTGGATTTCGTGCTCCCACAATTTTTTGCCTGTCTTCGCATCTAGGCAGGTGATGAGTTCGACGAGATCGGAGGTTTCGCCTTTGTAGCCCCACAGGATTACCTTGCCTTCAAAGATCACCGGCGTGCCACGGCTGTGTACATCGTACGTCCAGGCGGGTTTGTCGGCCAGTTTGCCTGCCTCCGTGTAATGCTCCAGGCTCACGCCGTTCTGCAACGGGCCACGCCAGTTGGTCCAGTCATTCGCCTGGGTGATTCCGGTCAGGGCCAGAGTGGCGGCAAATAAACAGCCGAAGGAGGTGCGGGGAATGGGGGGCATGAGTTGGGAAGGAGATGGAAATGAAACATCGTGAGCACTTGCCGCGCTTCAATGCGATTTTCATACCTTTCGCAAGGGAGGCGGTAATGCTGTCATGAAGGGGGGAAAGTGCAACGCAGATGACGCGCGGCATCTTGCACAAGTACGACGACAGTGGTGCTCGAAAAAGGGTAATAATATTTGCACGCTTTGGCAAATGTTGGGCGTGAGTCTGGATGCTGACCAGGGCAGGGAGGAGGCTTTCCGCGCTTATTTTTCCGCACCCGCCTGACGCAGTGCCGTGGCAGGTTCGGCTGGCATGGTGGCGGCTTGTCGCTGCCACCGCCGCATCAGTTTGATGAATTTGATGGTGTCCTGCACCGGGCGGATCTTCGTTTTTTCAGCACCGTAGATCGTACTCACCGGTACGCTTTGGATGGTGAACCCGGCGCGGCTGGCCAGCAGCAGCATCTCCGTTTCAAAGTCAAAGTGATCGCTGCTGCCCATGATGTAGTTCACCAGGCTGGAGCGCACTAGGCGGAAGCCGCACTGCGTGTCCGGGATGCGCACCCCGCAGGCGTTGCTGATGATGCGCGACATCAGGCTGTTCACCATCCGGCGGACGATGGGCATGCCCTTGACGTTCTCAAAACGATTGCCCACCACCACGTAGGCGGAGCCATTCCGCGCATGGGCGGTGAAGCGGGGAATCTCCTCCGGCGCGTGCTGGCCGTCCCCATCAAGCAGCAAAATGTAATCATAGCCGCGCTCGGTCAGGGTTTTCATGCCGGTCTTCATGGCCGCGCCTTTGCCCTGATTGACGGCGTGGACGATGACTTCGGCCCCGGCCTTTCTGGCCAGCGCCGCCGTGTCATCGGGCGAGCCGTCGTCCACCACCAGCACCAGATCCACATGGGGGAGCGTGCGGTGCACCACATCGGCAATGGCCACGGCTTCACGATACGCTGGGATGAGTGCGGCGATCTTGCACGCACTGGGGATGGTCTGGCTGGAGGCCTGCATGATTAGTGGGGAGTCAATCTTCCACGGTTTCGCTAACACTGTCCAACCAGAATATGCAGCCGCAAACAATTCATCTGACATACTTAAAGAAGCCGGGTATGAAGAGCCTCCCGCCAGCCCCGCCGCTGGCCCCCCATCCTCCGTCCAACCTCGATGCCTTACTCCATAATACTTTCACCACAAGATCGCGTTCTGGTGTTTGCCCCGCATCCGGATGACGAGGCATTGGGCTGCGGTGGGTTGATCCAGCAGGCCGTGGCGCTCGGTACCCAGGTGCGGGTCATTTTTGAAACCGACGGCGACAACAACCCCTGGCCGCAGCGTTACGTCGAGCAGCGCTGGACCATTGATGCCTCCTGCCGTCAGCGCTGGGGCGCACGGCGGCGGCTAGAAGCCCTTCGTTCCTTGCAGACTCTCGGCCTGCAGGCGGATGCCGCCGTCTTCTTTGGCCTGCCCGACCAGGGGCTGACAGGGCTCTGGCAGCAGAAAGACGCGCACGCGCTGGGGCTGCACCTGTCCGAGTTGCAAACCTTTCGCCCCACACTGCTGGTGGTGCCCTCTCAGGATGACAACCACCCGGACCACGGTGCCTCCCATGCCCTCATTCAGGATGCCATGCACCGCGCGGGGATGAACCTGTCGCAGTGGGCTTACCTCATCCACCGCCGCTGGTTTTGCCCTGAGGCGGCGGGGCTCACCCTGCACCTCACGCTGGAACAAAAGGCCCGTAAACTCGCTGCGATCGAGTGCCACGAAACCCAGCTTTTCCTTAGCAGCAGCCGCTTTTGCGCGTATGCACGCGATCAAGAAATCTTTATTCCATCCAATCCTGCCTGATGTCCACGCGCTCCCAGTTCCTTACCCTCCTCGCCATTTGTTCGGTCATGTTTTGGTGGCGTCTCGGGCATCTGCCCCTGATCGACCCTGACGAGCCGTTCTATGCGCAGACCACCCGGGAAATGGTACAGGGCAATGAATGGCTGACCCCCATGATCTTTGGCGAGCGGCAGTTTGAGAAGCCGATCTTCTTCTACTGGCAGTCGATGATTTCCATGAAGCTCTTCGGCGACAATCCCTTCGCCTGCCGCGCCCCCTCCGCCCTCGCTGCCACGCTGCTGGTCTTTCTCACCTGGTGGTTTGGGCGGCGCATGTTCTCGCCACGCGCCGGTTTCTGCGCTGCCGTCGTGCTCGCCACCGGGGTGGAGTACGCCTTCATGTCGCGACTGATGCTGACTGACATCTGCCTGGCGCTATGCATCAGCGCTTCCGTCTTCTTCTTCTGGCTGGCCACCGAGGAGGAGGATAAACGTGACCGCTGGATGATCCTGCACTTCGTCGCCTCCGCGCTGGCGATGCTGACCAAAGGCCCCGTGGGCCTGCTGGTGCCGACCCTCGGCTCCATCTGCTATCTCTGGATCACCGGCAAGCGCTCCCCTTGGCGTGGCAAAGGCCTGTGGCTCGGCCTCCTTGCCTGGCTGCTCATCGCAGGTCCTTGGTATGCCACCATGTTCGCCAAGTACGGCATGGAGTACTGGCACCGCTTCTTTGTGCATGAAAACTGGGAGCGCCTCACCAGCGCCGAGCACAGGCACAGCAACCACTGGTGGTACTACCTCATGATCCTGGTGGCGGGCAATCTGCCCTGGATTCCTCTGCTCATTGCCGCCGTGGTGCGCACCGTGAAGGGCATCAAAACAGACCAGCGCTTCCTTTTTCTAGTGTGCTGGTTCGTCCCCAGCCTGATCTTCTTCACCATCTGCAACAGCAAGCTGCCCACCTACACTTTCTTTCTCTTCGTCACCCTTGCCCTCGTCATGGGTCACACGCTGGATCAATGGATCAGCGGCGGCTTCCGTGGCAAAGGGGAGCGCCTCTTCGTCGCCATCCTCGCAGTCCTGCAGACCGTCCTCGTGATTGGCGCGGCCAGCGCCATCACGCTCATGCTGCCCAAGGATAGCAATGCCTTCATGAAAGACCTCGCTCCGGTCATCTACATCCTGGCGGTGATCATCAGCATCCCCATGGTGCTCATGCTCATGCGTCGCACCGTTGCCTGGGCCGGGACCACCGTTCTCGTCACGGCATTCATCGTCATGTACATGCAGTATGGAGTGGATGCCAAGGTCATGGAGTACACCTCCACCCGTGGCATCGCCGCAGAGGCCATGAAAGTGCGTCTGCCCGGCGAGCCAATCATTTCCTCCAGATTCATCGCCCGCGCTGTGACCTACTACACCGGCAGCATGCCTGATGGTGTCATCTTCTTTCCTTCCAGGCCGGAGCAGAAGCAGCCCTACTTCACCCCGCATCCGCCCCTGCACATGCTGCGCGCCGACGTTGGCACGGGTGAGTTTGCCGACCAGTACGCCAGCGTCCTTTGCATCGCCCTTATGAGTGACTGGGACCACTTCAATTCCAGTGGCTCTGTGCTGAAAGAACGCTGCGAAAAAATCACCGTGATAGGTGACCGCTTGGTGTTCCGCATCAAGGGCAAGAAGTAGGCTCTGGCAGGAACGGCTGTGGCTGCCAGTGCCACAGCGCTCCTGCATTTCTCCACTTCGCAATCGACAAGCAGGCGCGGTTGCGGTGTAATTCAGTTATTCCCACCTCCTGCATGCAGTCCAAGTCACGTACAGCGCCCGATATCCGCGATCACGAGACCCTTCGTATCATCGGCCACGGAGCTTTTGGCGAGGTCTGGCTGGCGCGCAGCGTCACCGGTGTGCTGCGCGCGGTGAAGGTGATCTGGCGGGAGGACTACGACCGGCCTGATTCCTTTGAGCGCGAGTTTGAAGCCATCAAGCGCTTCGAGCCCATCTCACGCCGGCATGAGGCGCTTGTGCCCATTCTCCAGGTGGGGCGCAACGATCAGGATGGCTTCTATTATTATGTGATGGAGCTGGCGGATGATCTGGAAACCGGGCGAGAGATCAATGCGGAGACCTACAACCCGCACACGCTGGGCTTGCAAATGAAGCGGGACAAATGCGTGTCTGCGGAGCTGTGCATCAAGCTGGGGACGACGATCGCAGAGGGGCTGGACTACCTGCACCGCAATCAACTGATTCATCGCGACGTCAAACCCTCGAACCTCATTTTCATCGACGGCATCTGCCGGCTGGCGGACATCGGGCTGGTCGCCTTGCTGGGGCAGCGCAGTTTTGTGGGCACCGAGGGTTTTGTGGCGCCCGAGGGGCCGGGCACGGCAGCTTCAGATATTTTTTCCCTGGGCATGGTGCTGTATGAGGCGAGCACTGGGAAGGACCGGCTGGATTTCCCGGACCTGCCCTCCTGTGCAGAGACGGGTTCGTCCCTGGAGGTTTGGCGCAGGCTGCAGGATGTGGTCTGCACCGCCTGTGCGCCCAAGGCCAAGGGGCGCTTTGTCAGTGCACGCGAGATGGCGCTGGCCTTGCGCGGCGAACCGCTGCCTTCTTCCCGGCGGCTGATGTGGACGTGGATCGCCATCGGCTCGGTTTCACTTCTCCTGGCGGTGGGATTTGGCATGTGGCTGGCGCAAACCCATCGCACCCGCACGGTGATGGCGATGAACAACTCGGTGCCACGGCTGAAGATCGTGACGACACCTCCGGGTGCGGTGGTGTTTGCCGGTGAGGACCAGCTTGGCGAGACGCCACTGGAGCTGAACCCCGCTGAAGGGGTGCCGGTGATTTATCAACTGCGCCTGCCGGGTTATAAGCAGATCGAAATCGATCACATCGCTCTGGATGAAAAACCGGCGGTGTTTGACCTGAAACTGGAGCCCTCAAAGCTGCCGCAAAAAGGCGAGCGCTGGGTCAACAACCTAGGCATGGTGTTCAAGCCCGGACCGGGCGGGCACATCAGCGCGGAGCCGGTGGAGATGAAGTACTTCAAGCGCTTTCTGGAGGCCACTGGCAGATCGTTCGAAGGCAAAGTGGTGCGGTTTCAGCGCGGCAAAGATCAGGAGTCGGCATACCTCGTCGTCGTTCCGGATGGCGATGCGGAGGCCTTTCGTTACTGGTTGACTGATCGTGACCGCAGCGAGGCATTTCTAAGCCAGGAGCACCGCTACGAGGTGGAGCCCTTCTACTTTGTGGAAAGCGGGCAGGCCGCCACCGACGACATGCCAGATGGCCGGGAGACCGACAAGGGGGAGCAGAGTGACGACAAGAACTGGCGCGCCTTTCATCTGCGTGTGGAACGGCAGACCTACGGCAGCGTGATCGTCAACAGTCAGCCGGACAAGGTGCGGGTGTTTCAGCATGATCAGTTTCTGGGGGAGACACCGCTGGAACTGCCCCGCGTGCGCACCGGGCCGGTGGAGTTTGAACTGCGCGAGGAAGGCTTCGCCGATGTCGTGCTGGAAAGCGAAGTGCGGGAAGGGGAGCAGGCGGAGTTGTTTGCCGACATGCAGACGCGCAAGGCCGTCACCTTTGGCCGCCAGTGGAAGGCGAACAGCCTCGGTATGAATCTGGTGCCGCTGGGGGACGTGATGTTCTCCGCGTGGGAAACCCGCCATCGCGATTTCTTGGAATTCTGTAAAGCGACTCAGGCTCGCCGTCCTGGGCGGCTGGATGGGGCCAACAAGGGCGGCGGGACCATGCCAGTGGTGGGAGTGGACCGCAACGAAGCGCGGGCCTTCTGCGCCTGGCTGACGGAGCGTGAGCGCAACGCCGGGCTGATCGGCGCGAAGGATTCATACCGTCTGCCCACCGATGAAGAATGGAGCCGTGCGGTGGGGCTGCCGCTTGAGCGTGGCTCGACACCGGAGGAGCGCAATGGCCGCATCCGTGGCATCTATCCCTGGGGCTTCGAATGGCCGCCGCCGCAAGACGTGGACAATCTCGCTGACATGAGTGGCGCACGCAAAGCCAGCCTCGACAGCGCGATCCCCGGCTATGAGGACCGGTTTCCCTTTCTCGCTCCAGTCACGGCCCTGCCGCCGAACGACCGAGGTTTCACAGGACTCGCGGGCAACGTTTCCGAATGGGTGGAGACGGATTACACCCCGGTTGCTCCAGCCAAACCGGGTGATCCGGCGAAACCCGTTCTGGGCACAACGCGCGGCGGCAACTGGCGCTGCGCTTCGCAGGATGAACTGCTGGCCTCCGCGCGCACGCCCGTGCCGCCTGAAACACGACGGAACACCATCGGCTTCCGCGTGGTGCTGGCGCATGGCAAATAATTCCTAATCGCTGCACTTCCTGGCAATTTTGCTCGTAGAACTGCACTCGGCCCTCGTTACTTAAATACTCCTTTTATGCAAACCGCGCTCGAAACTCCCGCCCCCGAAAAGAAGGTCGAACAGACCGAGGCTGGAAACTACTTTGTCTCCAACTACCCGCCCTTCTCCTTTTGGAAACCTGACCAGGTTTCAGTCGTGGAGGAGGTGCTGCAACGCCCCGCGCCCGCAGACATTCCGCTGGGGGTTTACTTTCACATCCCGTTCTGCCGCAAACGCTGCCACTTCTGCTATTTCAAAGTCTATACCGACAAGAATGCCCAGGAAGTGAAGGCCTACATCGACGCTGGCATGCGCGAGATGGAGCGCTTCACCAGCCAGCCTTACCTGAAGGGTCGCAAGGCGCACTTCGTTTACTTCGGCGGCGGCACCCCGAGCTACCTCTCCGTGCCGCAGCTCAAGGACCTGACCAACCGCATGAAGGACATGGTCCCCTGGGACCAGGCCGCAGAAGTCGCCTTCGAAGCCGAACCCGGCACGCTCAATGAGGTCAAGCTCACCGGTATCCGCGATATTGGTGTCACGCGCCTGAGCCTCGGCGTGGAGAATTTCGACGATCACATTCTCGAAACCAACGGCCGCGCCCACCGCAGCGGCGAGATCGACAAGGCCTACCGCTTCGCCCGCACGCTCGGCTTTGAGCACATCAACATCGACCTCATCGCCGGGATGATGAACGAGACCTGGGACAACTGGAAGGACACCGTGCGCAAGGCCATCGCCATGCAGCCGGATGCCGTGACGATTTATCAGATGGAGGTGCCCTTCAACACCACCATGTATCAGCAGATGAAGGCCGAGGGGAAAGTCACCGCCCCGGTGGCCGACTGGCAGACCAAGCGCGACTGGGTCAGCTACGCCTTCGATGAATTTCAAAAGGACGGCTACACCGTCACCAGTGCCTACACCGTGGTGAAGGACACCCAGCGCATCAAGTTCGTCTATCGTGACTCCCTCTGGGAAGGCGCGGATCTGCTGAGCTGCGGCGTCGCCTCCTTCGGCCACCTTGCCGGCGTGCATTATCAAAACCAGTCCGATGTGGGCCCCTACATGCAGGCCGTGGATGCCGGCCAGCTGCCCATCTACCGTGCCTACCAGACCACGGCGGAAGACCGCTTCGTGCGCGAGTTCATCCTCAAGCTCAAGCTTGGCCGCAGTGACTTCGACTACTACATCAAAAAGTTCGGTGAAGATCCGCGCAAGCACTTCGCGCCGCAGCTCGACTACCTGGCCAAGGAAGGCTTTGCCACGCTGGATGAGAAAGGCATCACGCTCTCCCGCGATGGCCTGCTCCAGGTGGACAGGCTGCTGCATGATTTCTTCCTCCCTCAGCATCGTCAGTATGCCCGCTACACTTGAAGCCGCACACCCCGCTGCCACAGCGGTGAACGAGATCCCACGGCAGGACGAGGACATCCTCGCGCCGCTGATCTTTTTCTACGGCATCGGCAGTGCACGCCCGCGCGTGACGTTTGTTCAGCCTCAGGAGCTGGCGGAGCAGGAGCGCTTTCTGCTTGTGCATGAAAAGGACATGACGCCCCACCTGCGGGAGTTCCACGCCAGCGAGATCGATCTGGACGTGGCCGCCCGCGCCCGCATCGGCAACTACCTTGTGCGCGCCTCCGTGCTGCACCGCCGCAATGACGGCATGCCCGTCGAGTTTGGTGCCATCGGCATTCATCTTGATATCCTGCCTGAGGAGGCGCAGAAGCTCGTCCTCGAAGGCCTCGTGCCCTTTGGTGCCATTCTGGAGCGCTACCAGGTGCCGCACTCCAGCCACCCGCGCGGCTACTTCCGCATTTCCGTGGATCAGCGCCTCGCCGACCTCCTCGGAGCCACCAGCGGCCAGATCCTCTTTGGTCGCTGCAATGAGCTCCGCCACGGCAGCGGACGAGTGCTGGCGGATGTCGTCGAGGTGCTGCCGAGGATGGTGTAGTATTTCAGCATGTAGATGAAGGCCTCAGCGCATACCTGCGCGCGGCTTGGTGAACCGGTTCATCCAATCGATTTGAGCGCAGGCAGCTTTTGTTTCAAAGTCAGCACGGGGGCAAACAGGTCGCCGTGTTTTTTCACGCGTTGCAGCACCTGCTCAGCTTCAAAGATCAGCGGCTTTTTGCGCTTCCATGCGGCTGTCACTTCGGCCCATGTCACCGGGGTGGAGACGGTGGGGGTTTCTTTGGCGCGCAGGGAGTACACGCTCACGGTGGTTTTGTGGTCATCGTTCTGGCTCCAGTCCACCAGCACCTTGCCGCCCCTGAGCTTCTTGAGCATCTTATGAACTACCAGATCCGGGCATTCGCTTTCCAGCGCCAGCGCGACCGCTGACGCGAAGGCTTTGGTCCGCGCATAGGTGACTGGAGTGTTCAGCGGCACATACACCTGCAGCCCTTTGGAGCCGGAGGTCTTGGCAAACGATTGCAGGCCCAGCGCATCAAAGCAGTCTTTCAGCAGCAGCCCCACCTTGCAGCAGGTGAGAATGTCTGCCGGGGGGCCGGGATCCAGATCAAACGCCAGCACCGTGGGTCGTGAGACTGCGGTCTTGCGGTGCAGGAAGGTGTGAAATTCGAGATTCGCCAGATTGGCCGCCCACACCAGAGAAGGCAGATCATTGATCAGGCAGTAATCAATGCTGCCGTCTTTTTTCGCCACCTGCGTGGTCTTCACCCAGCGTGGCCGGTGGTCCGGACACTGCTTCTCATAAAAGAAGAATCCGTCCACGCCGTCGGGATAGCGCTTCAGCGTGAGCGCACGTGCGTTTAGATGGGGCAGCAACTGCTCGGCGATGCGGATGTAGTAGTGAATGACATCCCCTTTGGTGAAGCCGGTTGCCGGATACATCACCTTGTCCAGATTGCTCACAGGCACCTGTACGCCTGCAACTTCGAGCTGCGTTTTCTGACTCATGCTGCGGCGTTTTTTTCGCGTTTCACTTCACGTGCGGGTTTGTCTTCGCGCATGCCCAGAAACACAGGGTGGCGCAGGCGTTGGTCGCGCGTCCATTCGGCAAATTTCACTTGGCAGACCAGCCGTGGTTTCAGCCACGTGCAGTGCTTCATGTCCGCCTGGGTGATGCCCTGGCCCCAGCGCCCGCTGTGCTCTGCGGGCAGATTCACAAAGGGGCATTTCTTTTGAATGAGCGGCTGAAATTGGTCATGCAGCTCCATCAGCAGACGTGCATTGAAGCCTGTGCCCACCTTGCCCACGCATTGCAGTTTGCCATCCCGATGCACCCCCACAATCAGTGCGCCGATGTGCTTGCGGCTGCCTGCGGGTGCGGTGAAGCCGCCGATAACGACCTCCTGCTCCTGATGGATCTTCAGCTTGATCCATTGCCCGCTGCGGCGTCCGGCTTCATAAACGGAATCCGGCCGTTTGCCGATGAGGCCTTCCAGCCCCAGCTTTTTCACGTGCTTGAGCAGCTCCCCAGCGCCGCCCTCAAGCGAGGTGGAATAACGAATGACGTTGGAATCCTTGAACAGCTTCCGCAGCATTGCCTTGCGTTTCAGCAAGGGCAGGCCGGTGAGATCACGGCCTTTCAAGCGCAGCAGATCAAAGACGTAGTAGCATAGGGGCGGCTGCTCCTGGCCGAGATCATAGGCTTGGAGCAGTTGAAACGAGGAGCGGCCTTTTTCATCCAGCGCGGCAATCTCGCCATCGAGAATGCAGTCCGGCAATGCAAGCTCTTGCAGGGCCTCGGTCACTTCAGGAAATTTGGCCGTCATGTCCTTCTCCGTGCGCGAGACGAGCGCGGTGTTCTTGCCCTGCTTGAGGGTGAGTGCGCGGAAGCCGTCGAACTTCAATTCATAGATCCAGTCTCCGTCCGTGGGTGGCGAGGACACGGGCTTGGCCTTCATCGGCTCGATAAACAAAGCTGCGGTGGCGCGGGAGAGAGCAGGGCTTTTTTTGGGCTTTGCGACTGCCTCGGGCTTAGGCTTGGGCACGCCCTTCTTGCGGGAGCTGGTCCAAGGCTCCGCTGTGGCCAGTTGCTTCATGCTGCGGCCTGATAGGGCCGAGGTGTCATCCATGCGTTTGGTCACCGGCTTCATGTCTTCGCCGCCACGAATGAGCAGCCACTGCTTTTCATTGCGCAACCGGACCAGATACCATTCTCCCGCGAGCTTTTTGCCGGTGAGGGTGAAGTGGAGCTTGCCGCCAGCGAGCTCCTTCAAAGGGGTCTTGGAGGCTGCGGCATACGTGCCGGTGTCCCAGACCATCACCGTGCCGCCACCGTACTGCCCCTGTGGGATGGGGCCTTCAAAATGGATGTATGAAAGCGGGTGATCCTCCACCTCAACTGCCAGACGTTTTTCGCCTTTGGCAAAGGGCATGCCCTTGGGCACCGCCCATGATTTTAAGCGGCCATCCAGTTCAAGGCGGAAGTCATAGTGAAGATGAGACGCGGCATGTTTTTGCACCACAAACTGGCGCACGCCGCTGCCCTTTTCTCTTTGGCCCTTGGGTTCGGCGGTCTTCTTGAAATCCCGTTTTTTCTTGTACTCGCGGAGAGACATAGGTCGGGTCTACGCCGCCTTTCTTCGGCTTTTCGGGTGCTTCGCCGCTGCGGTCTTTCTGGCGGTCTTGGTCTTCGACTTGGACTTGCTGCCATGCACTGCGGCGCGTTTCGATTTGGAGGCGTTCAGGCTCTCTTGCAGCACCGAGACCAGATCAATCACATTGGCGGGGCGTTTCGTTTTCACCGTTTTGACCGGCTTGGTGCCGCCATGCGCGACCTTGTCATCGATCATCTCCTCCAAGGCTTCACGATATTCATCCTTATACTCCTCCGGCTGCCACGGCGTCGTCATGCTTTCGATCAGCTTCTCCGCCATGTTGATCTCCGCCTTGGCGGGGGCCTTGCCCTCCGGTGCTTTGAAGTCTGACTTGTCCCGCAACTCATCCGGGAAATGCATCAGCTCCAGCATGAGGTTTTTGTCCTGCGGTTTGATCGCCGCCAGGTGCTGACGGGTTTTGATCACCACATGGGCGATGGCGATCTTGCCGCTCTTGTTCAGCGCATCCCGCAGCAGGATGTAGGCCTTGCCGCCGCCTTTGCCCACTTCCAGATGATACGGCTTGTAGAAGAGCAGCGGGTCCACGTCCGCCAGCTTGACGAAGTTCATGATCTCCACCGTCTGCGTGGCCTCCACGTCCACGCGCTTGAAGTCCTCGTCCTTCAGCACCACAAATTTGCCTTTCTCATACTCGTAGCCCTTCACGATTTTGTTCCAGGGCACCTCCTTGCCATCCTTTTCAGCCACGCGTTTGTAGTTCACCGGGCTGAGATCCGACCCGCGCAGCAGGCGGAAATGCAGGTCCTCCCGCCGCACTGCGGGATAAAGCGACACGGGGATGGATACCAGACCGAAACTGATGGTGCCTTTCCAGATAGCTCTCATGGGATTACCCCATGTATCGCGCCTCTGGGTGACGCCGCGCCTGTCAATTACCCAAACGCAGTGCCGCCACGGCGGTACTCCTTTTATTCCCTCACTCCAAGCGTCTTGTCGGGATGCTCCGCAAGGCTTCATCCAGGCGGGAGATGCTCACGGGTTTGGTGAGGTGCATGAGGAATCCGGCGCGGTCGGATTTCTCCACATCGTCCTCGGAGCCGTAGCCGGTCATTGCGATGGCGGGCAGGCCGGGGCGCAGTTGGCAGAGATCCGTCAGCAAGGTGTGGCCGTCGGTGTCCGGCAGGCCAACGTCGCAGATCACGAGGTCGAAATCCTGCGTCTTCACCTGCTCGCAGGCCTCCTGACCGGAGCCGGCGGTGGTGATCGCATGGCCGCGACGGATCAGCAGGCGTTCCAAAATCTGGCGGCTCGGAAGATGGTCTTCGATGAGGAGGATGCACAGTCCGGCAGAGGGCGCGGCGGCGGGAGGCACTGCCGCCTCCTGCTGGCGGGCGGGGGTCTCGGTGACTGGCATGTGAATGGCAAAGCAGGCGCCTTGGCCTTCTCCGGCACTGCTGGCGACGATGCGGCCGGCGTGCATCTGCATCATGCGTTGGGCGATGGCCAGCCCCAGGCCCAGACCCCCGAACACATGCGAGCCCGCGTGCGCGCCTTGGGAGAAGGCATCGAAGAGGGAGTCCAGATCCTCCGCTGCAATGCCGACGCCGCTGTCATGCACCGCCACCTGTATCTCCCGAGTGCCGGTCGGATTCTGGCTGACAATGCGGATGCTGCCGCCATAGGGGGTGAACTTCACCGCGTTTTTGAGCACATTCCAAAACACCTGCTGCAGCCGTACAGGATCTCCCTGCACATGGGAGAACGCTGCGCCCAGTTCCCATTGGATGTGAATGTTTTTCTCCTGAGCGTCAGCCGCCACCTTCTCCAGAGCATCCTGCACGATGGCCTGGAGATCCACCAGGATGACGTCCAGCTTGAGCTTGCCATTGGTGATGCGGGTGAGGTCCAGCAGATCATCGATCATCCGCGCCTCCAGCTCCACATTTTTACGCACCGTTTCAAAGTGCGGCCCGCACCTCGGGGGAGTAGTCGGCATTCTCCGCCATGTCACTGGCGAGGAGCAACACGGGGTTGAGGGGCGTGCGCAGTTCGTGGGAGAGGGCGGCCAGGAAGTCGTCCTTGGCGCGGGCAGCGGCCACGGCCTGGTCGCGGGCTTGGCGCAACTCCAGGCTGATCTCGCGCTCCTGGTCCCACAGCTTCTGCTGCAGGGTCTCGCGCTCCATCTCCGCCTGCTTGCGGGTGGTGATGTCCACCACCACGCCGGAGAAGTGGATGGCTTTGCCGGTGGCGTCTCGCAACACTTTCCCACGGGCCAGCACCCAGCGGTAGCCGGGGCCGTTCTTCACCCGGTATTCCACCTCATAGTGCGCATCCCGCTCGATGGCGGCCTGGATCTGCTGCTCCACCCCGGCACGGTCGTCCGGGTGCATGGCATCAACAAACCTCTGGATGGGAGCGCCGTCTGCCTCTTCTAGACTCAGGGAAAAAAGCCGGGCGCAGTAGGCATCCGCATGCAAGCGGTCGTTGAGAATGTCCCACTCCCAGGTGGCGATGGCCCCTGCGTCCAAGGCGGATTCCAGCTTGGTCTGTGCCTGCTTGAGCTGCAGTTGCACACTGCCCATGCTCTCCACCATGCCAACCGTCTCGACGGCGGCGGCGGCAAACTGGGAGAGGCTGCCGAGGATGCGGGCATCCTCCGCATCGAAAGCCTGGGTCCTGTCATGCGAAATAATCCACAAGGTGCCCACGGCATGGCCGCCCCGGTAAAAGGGCACCAGCAGCACCTCCTGAATGGGAATCTTCAGTCCGGCGATGTAGGGGTAGTAGCGCACCGGATGCTGCATGAGTTGCGCGGCCTGACGGTCCACCGTCACCCCACAGGGGCTTAAATTGCGGGGCATGGTGCCACCTAGAAAGCCGCTCATGCGTCCGGTCAGGGCTCGCCAGCGGAAGATGTCTTCGCCGTTGTATATTTCCTCCAGGCTCACACCGGCGGAGTCTGCTCCGCACAGCGTCAGCGCCGTCTCTACCAGCTTTTGGAGGATGGTCTTGGGACTCTCCGCCATGTGCCGGGCCAGTGCCACCAGAGCCTCGCTATCCGCCTGATAATTGGGCGGCCGTGAAGGGCGGCTGGCCAGTTCCTCATCCTTCAAAATATCTTCCAGCCTCCACGAGGTGTGCGGATCTTCAGGACAGATGTCCGTTTCTTTGGAAGGGGAGATCATTCGACTCAGTCTATGCGCAAACCAGATGACTCAACGGTGGCGGGAGCACCACGATCATGCACCCGTTTCATGCGGTGACCATGCTAAAATCAGTATTCCATTCTTCATCGTATTAGTACACCTTTGGAAACCGGGCGTCTCAGCAGGGCAGGGAAACCCGAGGACTTTCAGCACTCCACATGGGACAGGATCTGCAGCAGTTCCTCCATCTGAATCGGCTTGGTCAGATGAGCCCGGAAACCGGCCTTCTTGGACTGATTCAGATCGGCCTCCATGCCGTAGCCGCTTAAAGCAATGCCAATGATGGGCGCGTGTTGCTGCAGTGCCCGCATGAGATCCAGTCCGCTGCCATCTGGAAGCCCCAGATCGGTGATGACGGCATCGCAGGGATGGCTCTTGAATGCCGCCAAAGCTTCGGCCACGCTGCTGGCGCTGACCACGTGATGGCCGTTCCGCGTCAGCAGTCGTCCGAGGATCTCACGCGTAGGGGCATGATCTTCCACCACCAGCAGACGCAGCGAGCGCTTTGCCACAACCGGTTCGGAGAGGTCGAAAGCCGTGATGTTCAGGTCGGTATCCTCAATGATCGAAAGTGTGACCGTGAAGGTGGAGCCGCGATCTGCGCCGAGGCTGTCTGCCTCAATGGCACCACCATGCGCCTCCACAATGGCCTTGGAGATGGAGAGGCCGAGGCCGAGGCCGCCGAAGCGCGTCTGTCCCTGGGCATCCCCTTGTTCGAAAGCATCGAAGATGCGGGGCTTGGACTGGGGGCTGATGCCGACGCCGGTGTCTTCCACCTGCACCCCCACCGTGGTTTCATCCGGGTTGAAGGTGCGAATGGTGATGCTGCCTTCGACGGGAGTGAATTTGATGGCGTTTTTGAGCAGGTTCAGGAAAACCTGCTGCAGCCGCACGGGGTCTGCCAGCACATGGTGTCGGGGGGCGCTGAAGTCAGTGACAAAGCGGAACTGCTTGTCCTTCACCTCCCAGTCGATGGTTTGCTGGCAATGCTGCAGGAGTTCGTGCACATCCACCTGCGCGGGTTTGATGGTGAGCTTGCCGTTGTGAATGCTGGTGGCGTCCAGCAGGTCGTCGATGAGGCGGGCTTCCAGCTCGATGTTCCGTCGCATCATGTCCAGGAGTTCATGCGATTCGGTGGGCAGGTTGGGGGTGTGCTGCAGGGCGGACACGGCCATGAGCACGGGGGTGAGCGGGGTGCGCAGTTCGTGGCTGAGCGCGGCCATGAAGTGATCCTTCGCGCGGTTGGCGGCCTGCGCTTCTGCGACACTCCGCCGCAGGATCTCCCGCTGCATCGCCAGCTCAAAGAAAATGTCGGCTTTGTTCTGCAAAATGTGGGGTTCGATGGGCTTGAAGATGAAGTCCACCGCACCAGCCTCATAGCCGCGAAATCTCCGCTGCGGGTCGATGGCCCCTGCCGTGAGAAAGATGATCGGCACACGTCGGGTGCGCTCCGTGCCGCGCATGAGTTCCGCCAGCTCAAAGCCGTCCATCTCCGCCATGTTTACGTCCAGCAGCGCCAGGTCCACGTCATGCAGGAGCAGCAGTTCCAGCGCCTCGGCACCGGAGCGCGCCTTGAGCAGCTCCAGCCCTTCCCGATGCAGCAGTCCTTCCAGCGCATCCAGATTGGCCTCAAGGTCATCAACAAGCAAAAATTTGATGGTCGGGTTGGTCATGGAAGCGTGGCGTAAAGTTCGGTTGCGCGCGCCAGGGCACGCAGCTCTTCGGCGAGCTGGTTGAGCGGCAGAGCGCAGGCCTCCGGGCAGGCGCTCAGCGCAGCCAGCGGCATGGTTGACACCTCGGCTGTGGCGGGTTCTTGCACAAACGTTCTTCCACCGGCGGAGTGTACCGCCAGCAGTCCATGCGCGCCATCCTGGCTGGCCCCGGTGAGGATCACCCCGCTCAGTCCGCTGCCGTAGGCGTCGGCCGCAGATTCAAAGAGCACATCAATGGACGGTCGCGAGAAAAAGAGGGGCTCATCCTGCGAGAGCGAGAAGGAAAAATCCGGTTCTACCAGCAGATGGTAGTTAGCGGGTGCCACGTAGGCCACACCCGGGCAGATGGGTTCTTTGTCCTCCGCTTCTTTCACGGTCACCTGGCACTGGCTGTTTAGCAGTCCGGCCAGCGTGCCCCTGTCATCCGGCGGCAGGTGGATGACTATCAGCACCGGCAGCGGGTAGCCGCCCGGCAGCCAAGGCAGGAGCTTGAGCAGCGCCCCCACGGCCCCGGCCGAGCCACCGATTACAAGCGCCTGCATAGAGGTGCGGGTTTCAGGCGGGTTCATAGGCTCTTCTGGTAGAGGCGTTCGGGCCGGTTGAGTTCGGAAAACTCCGACGCATGGGCGGAGAAGTGCAGGCTTTCTTTGGACCCCAGCCCGAGGAAGCCCCGGCGCACCAGCGAGTCTTTGAACAAGCCGACGGCGCGGTCCTGCAGCTCACGGTTGAAATAGATGAGCACATTCCGGCAGCACACCAGATGCACTTCGGCAAAGACGGCGTCTGAGGCCAGCGTGTGGTCGGAGAAGACGGTGCGTTTTCGCAGGGATTTGTCAAAGACGGCCGCCCCATACGCGGCGGTGTAGTAGTCAGAGAGGGAGGACTTCCCGCCTGATTTCTGATGGTTCGCCGTGAAGAGCGCAATCCGCTCCAGATCATACATGCCCGCTTCGGCTTTGCGCAGAGCGTCGGTGTTGATGTCCGTCGCGTAAAACATCGTGCGCTCCTCCAGGCCTTCTTCGCGGAAGAGGATGGCCAGGGAGTGCAGTTCCTCGCCAGCGCTGCAGCCTGCTACCCACACTTTCAACGAGGGGTAGGTACGCAGGTGCGGCACCACCTCCTCGCGCAGCGCACGGAAGAAGGTGGGGTCACGGAACATCTCGCTGACCTGGACGGTCAGGTAGCCCAGAAGCTGGGGCAGCAGGTCGGCGTCATGCAGCACCCGATCCTGCAGGGCGGAGAAGGTCTCGCAGCCGAAGAACTCGCGGGCCTGCAGAAGACGGCGTTTGAGCGAGGCCGCAGAATAGTCCCGGAAGTCATAGTGATACTTGCGGAAAATGGCCTCGACCAGCAGATCGAG
>NZ_JAQSEA010000183.1:2640-2945 GCF_029946185.1 Prosthecobacter sp. | reverse complement strand
CTGTTTCAACTGGCGGCGCAGTGGGCGGAGTCTCAGCAGCGGGTGCGGGCAGGTTCTGACTTTGCAGGAAGGCACCGAAACCGTCGGCTGCCGTAGGGGCGGGCTCAGGTGGCGGGGCGGCGGAAATCGGAGTGGCCGCTGCCTCTTGCTTCACTGCGGCTGGGCTCGCTGTGTTCGGCTCAGTGGTCCACGCGTCCGTCATGCCAGCACCGGAGCGCGTCACCTCGGAGGCGATGACCCGGCGTTTGACAATGCTGAGGTGAACACCGCATTTTTTGCAAAAGGTGGAAACAACGAGGCGCGGG
>NZ_JAQSEA010000183.1:0-2630 GCF_029946185.1 Prosthecobacter sp. | reverse complement strand
CCCGCCACAGGAAGGGCACACCACTTCGATTTGATTCTTAGGTGGGGTGGGAAGGATGCTGGTCTTCGTGGTGAAGAACCGTCCGAACACTCAGTTAAGCGAGTTAAGGTTGTTTGGGGGCACCACCGAAGGCGGGCTTTGTTTCAGGCTTTTTGCCGACCTGGGACTGACCCATAAAGGTGGCTCCTTCTTCGATGGCAAGGGTGCCAGCGGAGATGTCGCCGACGAGGATCGCGTTGCTCTTCAGCTCGCAGCGCTCAGCGACGGTGATGTTGCCTTCGACTTTGCCGAAAATGATGACGGAGCGGGTTTTCACCTCGCCTTTGATGAGAGCGTTCTCACCCACGGTGAGGCTGCCGTCGGATACCACTTCGCCTTCGATTTTGCCGTCGATGATGAGGTCGTGGGAAAACTTGATGGAACCTTTGATTTCGACGTCGTTCGAAAGAACGTTTTTACTGGTGGTCATGACGGGAGATTGATGTGAGCGTTGGGGTTGTGCAGCGGGAGCGGATGCGGTGGAGAGAATGGGTGCACGTTCGGCTGCGGGAGCCGGTGCGGATACCTCAGAACGCCTGTCTTCCTTTTGCCCTTCGGGTTGTCCAATGATTTGCCTTAACATGAGGTCTAAAATATAGCGGGTTGTTAACTTGAGTGTCAATCCTTGGCTTGCTTATTTTTTGTCAGTTTGCCGCAGGAGGTTTGTTGTTGCGAGAGGTTGCAGTGGAGGCGTTTTGGGGCTGTATCGTGTCATGATGGAATCTGTGTTCATCACAGCCGTGGAGACGGCCTGTGTTCTGGGTGTGCAGTTGGAGGACTGCCTGACTGCGCTGCGTGAGCGGCGCGGGGGGCTGTCCCTGTCTGCCTGCCTGCCGGGTGCGGGCTTCCCGCCGCTCCCCGTGGGGGCCTTGCCGTCACGCACCCTTCTGAAGGGCCGCCGCTATGGCGCCGCCAGCAATGCGGCCGTGCAAGCTGCGACCACCGCCATACGTCGTGCAGGATGGTCTGCGGAGGAAATCCGAGCCTCTTGGCTCTACGGGGCCAGCAGTCGCGGCAATGCAGGAGAAATAATGGGGGTGAATGCATGGCGCAGACCCTTACGCAAGTTCAGTGCCAGCAACACGATGCACTGCGAAATACCTGCCGCCGTCAGCATTGAGCTGGGCATTCGTGGCCCCTGGCAGATGGTTTCCAACGGCTGCTCCTCCGGTCTGGATGCCCTCGGCATGGCGTGGATGGCGGTCGGGGCCGGACTGGCCCCCCGCGCCTTGGTGGTGGCCGTGGATCTGCCGCTCATCGCCGCTCTGCTGCAGGATTTTCACGAAACCGGCCTGCTTTCCAGCAATGGCATCAATGACCCCTTCGCCACAGGCTCCGAACGCCCGACCAGCGGCTTTCTACCGGGAGAGGCCGCCGTGGCAGTAACGCTGGAGCGCGACACCACCGGCCGTCCGAAACTCTGCCGCGTGGAGCATTACAGCGCGAATAGCGACGCCTACGACGCCCTCAGGATTCCCGCTGACGGCGGCGGCATCGAAGACTGTGTGCGTGCCGCTGTCCAGGCAGGTGAGCCCGGAAAAATCGTGGCCCTTTGCCCACACGCCACAGGCACCCTGAATCACGCCCAGGTCGAGCCCCCGGCGCTGCTCCGTGCGCTGGATGGCAAAAAAGTGCCGCTGCTCCCGCTGAAACCGCAAACCGGTCACACCCTCGGAGCCAGCGGTCTGCTGGACGTGGCCCTGCTGGCCGCCTGCATGGCGGACGGCTGGCTTCCCGCCGTCCTTCCCGGCCTGACCCCTCCCAGCTGCGGACTGCCGCTGAACGAAGCGCCCCTCCAGGTCACAGCGGGGGATCGCGTGGTCAAACTCGCCTCCGGCATGGGCGGCCACAATGCGGCCGTGTCTCTCGCGGTCGTTTGATTCGTGCTTGGCACCGGCGGCGGATTCGCGAAAGTCGCCCACTCCATGACCCGCCTGCCGCTTTCGATTTCCATCATCTCCCTCAACGAGGAAGCCAACCTGCGCCGCTGCCTCGCCAGCGTCGGGGATCTGGCTCAGGAGATCGTGATCGTGGACTCTGGGTCAAAGGACGGCACGGCGGAAATCGCAGCGGAATTTGGCGCGACTTTCGTTCATCAGGACTGGCTGGGCTACACCGCGCAGAAAAACCACTGCCTCGCGCTGTGTTCGCAGCCATGGGTCCTGGCGCTGGATTGCGATGAGGAGCTGACGCCTGCGCTGCGTGAGTCGATTCTGCGATTTTTTGCGAATGGGGATGACCAGCGTTTTGATGGCGCGTGGATGTCGCGGCTGGTGTGGTTCATGGGCCGGTGGATTCATCATGGGGACTGGTATCCTGACCGCAAGGTGCGGCTATTTCGGCGTGAGAAGAGCCAGTGGGCTGCTGATGGTGGCGGGCAGGTGCATGAGCGGCTGGATGTGGATGGGCCGTGCACCACGCTGAGTGGTGATCTGCTGCATTATTCCTTCAAAAACATCCAGCACTACCTGGTCAAGCACGTGCAGTATTCCACGGTCTTCCTGGAGACGCAGCAGAGCAAGGGCAAGCGCTGGTCCCTCCTGCACACGTTGTTCCGGCCCTGGTGGCGTTTCACACGTGCCTACATTCTG
>NZ_JAQSEA010000182.1 GCF_029946185.1 Prosthecobacter sp. | reverse complement strand
GCCGCTGGATGGAATCCGACCCCATCCTCACCACCACCTACATCCTCATGGCCCTAGGCCGCATCCACCAGACCCTGTAATAACTGTCCAGTTGCACCGCAACGGGCTCAGACTCACTCCAAACGCCGCGCTGTCCCCAGCGCGGCGTTTTTTTTGCGCCATCGCATTCACCGCCAGCATCAGGAACGCCGCCCATTTGGAGTGCGGTTGCTCAATGAGTCGCGAACGCAGCTACCGCTTTCGACGGCCTCGGTGACTCAAACCACGCACAGTTGAAAAAGGATCTGAATCCATGGCGCTTAGTAAGGGCCTTTTGGCGCTCTTTCGTCGCTTCGTCCCGCCACACACCAGCCCTGAATGGGCTGCGGATTGTAGCCCAGGGATGCCGAGCTTTAGCGAGTGCTTCCCTGGGTACCTCCACCAACAATCCGGGAAGCAAATCCAGCGCTCCGCCGCATCCCACGCCCACCAGCAGCGTCTGCAACCAGCCCCGCCACACCTTGGCTCCGCCAGCACCGTCGCACTCCAAACATCCCTCTCGACATCCCGCCGCCGCATCCCGTAGTCTCACCGTCATGCACGGCCTCTGTCGCCTCCTGGCGCTCCTACTCGTCCTCACCTCTGTACTGCATGCCGAGAAGCAGGAGATGTTCACTCGTTCCTTCAAGGTTCAGCCAGCTTTTCTTTCCCAATCCGATTTGGACAGCACCAAACTCGGCCCCGATCCCTTCGGTCCTCAACCAGTCCAGAATAAAACGCTCAAGCAATTGCTTGAAGAAGTTGGCATCACCTTCCCGGAAGGCGCTTCAGTGTCTCGTGGCCCAGTGGGTGAAATTGTGTGCCGCAACACAGAAGAGAACCTCGAACGCCTGAAGAAGCATATTGAGTCTTTAAACGCCGCGAATCATGAGCCCCTGCCAGCGAAGAAGCTGCCATTGATCACCCGCACCTTCAAAGTCCCGCCAGATTTCCTTTCCCTCGGCCAGCTTAAGCCTGACGAGCCAGCGGTTGTCGATCCCTTCGCATCGTCTCCCCCCGCCCCCAGCCCCTCTGACGGCATACATCTGTGGAAAAGCGCCCAGCAAATCCTCGAAGCGGCTGGCGTCCCCTTCCCCGAAAAAAGCGGCGCCATTTTCAATCCTCTCACCAGCCAGCTCACCGTCACTAACACCCTGCCCAATCTCGACCTCGTCGAAGCTTACACGGCAACAGGCCACCTTGCTCCCGCCCTAGTAGCCTACACCCTCACCGTCATCGAAGGCCCGGGCGAACTCATCCGCGAGGCCAATGCGCAGGCCTCGCACAACGCCAATGCATCGCTCGCATTCACCACGCTGCTCGATCACGCGAAAAAACCCGACTCGAATGTCCGCATCGTTGGCGATGCCTTTCTTGAAACCAAATCCGGCACCCGTGCCGTCCTCGAAGCCGTGTGCGAGCACAGCCACCCCACCGACTTCACGCTCGATGCCAAAAGCCGCGCCTCCGTCGCCAAAGAGACGAACAAAATCGGCCTGTATCTGGAAATCGAACCCACGGTAGGCGCCGATGGAGCCACCATCGAGACCACACTCAGTCTCGCACTCAATGCCGCACCTCCGACCCAGCGCCAGGTCAGTGTCAACGACCCACTCACCGGCCACCCGGCAGAGTTTCCCCTCACCGACATTCCAGGCACGCAAATCACCACCGGCCTCAGCATCCGCGCTGGCACCACCAAGCTCATCGCCGTCACCAAACCCATCGGCACGCCGCAGGAGAGCGCAGACATCCTCTGCGCCGTATTTCTCACCGCCTCTCTGCGCCGTGTTGAAGCCGTCCCCCCATCGCAGCCGAAAGTCCCACCACCCTCCTCCGTCCCACCCGGCATGATCTTCGCCACCCTTCATGCGCCAGAGGGCCTGTTTGAGCCAGTGCTCCATGGCACAAAGCGCCTCACTCTCCAGACCTGGATGGCTCAATCTGGCGTCACCTTTCCCTCAGGCTCCATCCTCGAACATCGCGACGGCATCCTGCGCTGCGTGAACACGCCCGACAACATCGCATTCATCATGGCGATCACTGACCAACAGCTTTCCCTCTACCCCAAAACCATCGCCCTCACACTCCACACCCTGGAGGCCCCCGCCCCCTTCCTGCGCGATCTCACCCGCCAGACACTCGCCTCCGCCGATGATTCCGCCATGTTCGCCGCCGTGGATTCCGCCGTTGCCCGTGGCGAGGCAAAATTCATCAACAGCACCTTCGTCGAATCCAAATCCGGCACACGAGTCAACCATCACGCCGCCTGCGAGTATCGCTATCTCGACGGCTTCGTCACCGATGCCCAGGGTCGCCCCAGCCTAAGCTTCGCCACACGGCGGGTCGGTTCCATCCTCGAAATCGAACCAACCACCGGAGCCGACTCACGCACGGTGGAACTCATTTTCAGCCACGAACTCCATCCCACGCCGCCCATCATGCGCCGCGCTCACTTCCGAGATCCCGCTTCACAGCAGCCCTTCGACATCCCCGCCACCGATTTCAACATCCACAAAACCACCACCGGCATCAGCCTCGCCAAAGGCAGCACCAAGCTGGTCTCCATAAACAAATCCATGGGCCTCGGCAAAACTGACCTGCTCTGGGTCACCTTTCTGAAATGCGATGTGGTGCCTCAAGTCCCGAAGACACACCCTGCAATGGCAGAACCCACACCTGATTCCAAGCCCACCACCGACCCCAAAGCCATCCACACTCGTAGCTTTCGTGTCCCCCCCGATTTTCTCTCGGCAGGTGGAGGTTCGACCTCCGCAGATGGCAAGTTAGAACGCAAAACAGCAAGAGTCATTCTGGAAGAAGCAGGCATCACCTTTCCGGAAGGAACAGCCGCCTACTATGGCCCTCCAACACCTCAGATGGTCGTCACCAACACGAATGAAAACCTCGACCTGATTCAAGCCTATGTGG
>NZ_JAQSEA010000181.1 GCF_029946185.1 Prosthecobacter sp. | reverse complement strand
CGCACAACCTCCCGCAGACCGTGGGATGGGTCGTGGGATGGGTGTGGCGACAGCCCGCCCGTCCATGAGCGTGCCGCACGCCACGTTCCAGCTCCGAATACAGCGTTTTCCAGAACTGATTTCCAGAAAGCAGAGCATGGCGACGCGCGCATGCCCAGCGCTGGTAGGGCTGGCTGTCCACAGCCAGCCGCCGTCGACCTGTCCTTCGTAGCACGACGCAGGAGAGCGAAGAAGGAAGCCCATGATCAGCGATCAAGAAATAGCCTGCTAAACGGAAATGGGTTTTAGAAACTGCTATAACTAAATCGCAGATTGGCTCTGAACCGATTCTGGAAAATCTCTGCGGCGTTCCAGCCTCTGCGGTGCAAATCTCCGGCCATTCTCGTTACCAAAAACCAGCGACCCCATCACTCCGCTCCCCGCAGACTCTCTTACTTCGCCGTCAGCTTGATATTCCGAAACCAAGTCTCGTCCCCATGCTCCGTCAGCATGATCTTGCCCTTGCCCGGCGCAAAGCCCTCCTTGCTCTTAAACTTGCTCTTCGCCACACGCTCCTGCCACTCAGGCGCCGTCGTGTCAGCCTCACAAGCCAGCGCCCCATTCAGCCAATGCTGGATCTTCCCATCCTGCACCACAATCTTGCTCGTGTTCCATTCACCCGCAGCCTTCACCACCTTGCCTTCCACCGGCTGTTTGATGTCATAAATCGAACCGGTCGTGTGAGATCCACCCTTGAGCCCATCAGGATGCCCGCTGTCATCGATCATCTGGTACTCAATGCCCAGCCATTCCTTGCCCCCGACCTTCGTCACCCAATATTTAATACCATTGTTGCCCTTCGGATTCACCTTCCACTCCCATTCGAGCTCAAAGTTCGAGTACTCATTTTTCGAAATCAGGTTTCCACCGCCCTTGCCCACGAGATGAATCGTGTTGTCACCTTCCGTCGTCCAGCCGCCCGAAGGCACAGCATCTTTGGTGTCGGTGAAATCAGCCAGCGTCAAAAAAACCGGCTCAGCGGCAGAGGCAAAAGAAACAAGGGCGAGGAGGGAAAGCAGCGTGCGCATGGTGGTTAGTAAAGAGATCGCACCATCAAACGCCGTGAAGCCCGAGTTGCCAGCATCTTTTTCAACGCCGTGATATTCCGGTACCCACGCCACGTTTAACTCCGCCACATGAAATACATCCTCCTCCTCGCTCTCCTCGCCACCACGGCCATCGCCGCAGACTCCCCCAAAAAATCCCCAAAAAAACGCGCCCCGCATCCTTCGCTCGTGAAGGTCGCGGACGTCACCGGCCTCCCACGCGTGCTCCTGATCGGCGACTCCATTTCCATGGGTTACACCCTCGACGTCCGCGAACTCCTCAAAGGCAAAGCCAACGTCCACCGCATCCCCACCAACGGCGGCCCGACCACCAACGGCCTCAAAAACATCAAAGCCTGGCTCGGCGAATCCAAGTGGGACGTCATCCATTTCAACTGGGGCCTGCACGATCTGAAATACATCGCCGAAGACCCCTCCAAGCGTGCAGACCCCAAATCCCCCGGCTCCCACCCCCAGGTCTCACTGGCCGACTATGAGAAGAATCTCACCGAACTCGTAAAAATCATGCAGGCCACCGGTGCCAAACTCATCTGGTGCAACACCACCCCCGTCCCCGCCGGTTCCGATGGCCGCATCGAAGGCGATGAAGCCAAGTACAACGCCGCCGCAGCCCGCGTCATGACCGCCGCCAGCATCTCCACCGACGATCTCCACGCCCACGCCGCCGCCAAACTCAAGGAAGTGCAGCTTCCCGCCAACGTCCACTACTCCCCCTCCGGTTACCATTACCTCGCCGAAAAAGTCGCCGCCGTGATCGCCGAAAACCTGCCAAAGAAATGAGCATGAAATGAATGGCTCTATTCAAGGCGAGGTGTCATTCGCCGTTGATCCTTATCACCCATGGCCCTCAACCAGCAAAACCTCTTCAGCTCCAACGGAGCTGCGGAATATAGCCCAGGGATGCCGAGCTTTAGCGAGTGCTTCCCTGGGTAAAGTGACATGCGACCGGGAAGCAAACCCAAACCTTCTTCGCATCCCAAGTTAACCAGCAGCGCCTGCAATAATCCCCGCCGCACCTCCACCGCAAATCGACAACGCACTCAAACCTCCCCGCCGATTACCATTCCCGCATGAAACTCACCCTCCTCTTCCTCGCCTTCGCCACCCTTTCCCACGCCCAGGTCAAATCCCAAAACGAACCGACAAACGCCACCGAAGCCGCAGCCAAAAAAGCCGCCGAGGACAAGGCCGTCGATGAAAAATACCAGGCCCTGAAAGCCACTCTCCCCGCAGATCAGCAAGCCTGGGAAACCGTCCTCGAACAAAATCTCGGCAACGGCTTCTACCTCCCGCTCCACAAAAAAGACAAGATCGCCGGACGCTCCAACGCCTGGGACTTCGTTCAAGACGATCCCAAACTCCCCCGCGTCCTCCTCATCGGCGACTCCATCTCACGCGGCTATACCCAGGACGTCCGCAAGGCCATGGCCGGCAAAGCCAACGTCCATCGCGCCCCCGAAAACTGCGGCCCCACCGCCAATGGCGTCAAGAAAATCGACATCTGGCTCGGCGACGGCAAATGGGACGTCATCCATTTCAACTTCGGCATCCACGACCGTAAAACACCCGCAGCAGACTACGAGCAGCGCCTCGAAACTCTCATCGCCCGCATGCAAAAAACCGGCGCAAAAATCATCTTCGCCACCACCACACCCGTCCCCCCAGACACCAAAGACGGCCCCGAAATCGTTGCCCAAATCGCCGAGAAAAACGAAATCGCCCTCCGCGTCATGAAAAAGCATAACATCGCCATCGACGACCTCCACGCCTTCCTCGCTCCCCAGCTCGCAGGCATCGCCAATCCGCAGGATGTTCACTACAATGCCAAAGGCTACGCATTGATGGGCCAGCAGGTGGCGAAGTCGATTGAATCCCAATGGCATTCCAAATAACCGGCATCATGAAAATTCTCCTGTTACCATGGCTTGCACTGCTCACTTGCCAGCTTCCGGCCCAGGAGACTGCCAGGGCAAAAAAACCGGCCCCGGTCTTCATCATTCCGCCGGATATCAATGGTCACAAAACCATCGTACAGCCGCCCTCAGCGCCGAAGCCGGTCAAGGTGGGCATCTTTGATGGCAAAGGTGCTCCAGATGATGGCATCAACAATGTGACCAACGTGCTCAAGGCACTGCCTCAGATCCAGGTGACACGAATTTCTGGCGGGCAGATGGGCAGCATTGATTTAAAGCAGTTCGATGTGGTTGTTTTTTCCGGTGGCAGCGGCTCGCAGCAGTCGAAAAGCATCGGCGAGTCCGGATTGAACAATGTGCGTGAATTTGTGCGCGGCGGCGGTGGTTACTGCGGCATCTGTGCCGGGGCATATCTGGCCTGCTCAAATTTTTCCTGGAGCCTCGGCATTCTGAATGCCAGCACCGTTTCGTCCAAATGGGCGCGCGGACGTGGCTTCATGGACGTGGAAGTCACTGCTGATGGCAAACCGCTGCTGGGAGATGTGCAGGGCCTGTTCAAGGTGCGTTATGCCAACGGGCCCATCATCAAGCCCGGCAGTCGTGCCGACATTCCTGCCTATCGGCCGGTGGCGCTTTTTCGAAGCGAGATCGCGGAAAATGGCACTCCGCTGGGCGTCATGGTGGATTCACCTGCTCAGGCCGTGGGCGTGTTTGGCAAAGGGCGCGTGTTCATTTCAAGCCCGCATCCCGAAAACACGCCGGGATTGGAGCATCTGATCCCGCGTGCCATCCTCTGGGCGGCCGGGCAGGATCAGGCTTTGTAGCAGCCTGCCCTTCGGACAATATTGGCGGTTAGAAGCACAGTGACAGTTGGCATGCTTTCGGCATGGTGGTGTTGTCTAACCCCATTCTCCATGACTCAGATCCCCTCCACCAAACCGCTCAGCAAAAACATTCATCTTCAGCGATGGGTCGGAAAAATGGCCGCGCTCTGCAAGCCCGACCGCATCCACTGGGTGGACGGTTCCAAAGGCGAATACGATCGCCTCTGCAATGAGATGGTCGAAAGCGGCACCATGACCCGCCTCAATCAAAAGAAGTGGCCCGGCTGCTTCTACGCCAAGTCAGATCCCAGCGACGTCGCCCGCGTCGAAGAGCGCACCTTCATTTGCAGCAACTCGAAAGACGGCGCAGGCCCCACCAACAACTGGATGAACCCCTTCGAGATGAAGGAAAAACTGCGCAAGCTCTTCAATGGCTGCATGCGCGGTCGCACCATGTACGTACTCGCTTACAGCATGGGCCCCATCGATTCACCCATGTCTCAGATCGGCGTGCAGCTCAGCGATTCCCCTTACGTCGTGGTGAACATGCGCATCATGGCCCGCATCGGCAAAAAGGTCTTTGAAAAGATCGACAGCTCAAAGAAGCGCGTCGTCCCTTGCATGCACACCGTTGGCATGCCCCTCAAAAAAGGCCAGAAGGACGTCCCATGGCCTTGCAACAAGGAGAAGTACATCGTTCACTTCCCCGAACTCCGCGAGATCTGGAGCTACGGCTCCGGCTACGGCGGCAATGCCCTCCTCGGCAAGAAATGCTTCGCCCTCCGCATCGCCTCCGCCATGGCACGCGATGAAGGCTGGATGGCCGAGCACATGCTCATCCTTGGCGTCGAAGATCCCAAAGGCAAAAAAACCTACGTCGCCGCCGCCTTCCCTAGCGCCTGCGGCAAAACGAATTTTGCCATGATCATTCCACCTCAGCACTTTGTCGAAAAGGGCTGGAAGGTCTGGACCGTCGGCGACGACATCGCCTGGATCAAACCCGGCGCGGATGGCCGCCTCCACGCCATCAATCCTGAAGCAGGCTTCTTCGGCGTCGCCCCCGGCACCAGCGACAAGACCAATCCCAACGCCATGGCCTCGCTGCGGAAGAACACCATCTTCACCAACGTCGCCCTTACCCCCGACGGCGGTGTCTGGTGGGAAGGCATGACCGACACTCCACCTGCCCAATGCACCGACTGGCAGGGCAGCCTCTGGACGCCTGACATCGCGAAAGAAAAAGGCACCAAGGCCGCGCATCCCAACTCCCGCTTCACCGCACCCGCCTCGCAGTGCCCCACCATTGATCCCGACTGGGAAAAACCGGAAGGCGTCCCCATCAGCGCCATCATTTTCGGCGGCCGCCGTGCCACCACCATGCCCCTCGTCTATCAGACCTTCAACTGGAGCGGTGGCGTTTACGCCGGTGCCACCATGGGCAGCGAGATGACCGCCGCCGCCGCCGGCACCATCGGCAAAGTCCGCCGCGATCCCATGGCCATGCTGCCCTTCTGCGGCTACAACATGGGCGACTACTTCCGCCACTGGATATCCATGCAGCGCACCCTCAGCGAGACCCCGCGCATCTTCCACGTGAACTGGTTCCGCAAAGACGCCGAAGGCAAATTCCTCTGGCCCGGCTTCAGCGAAAACATGCGCGTCCTCAAATGGATCGTCGATCGCGCCAACGGCCACGGCAAGGCCAAGGAGACCCCCATCGGCTGGGTGCCGAAATACGAGGACATCGAATGGAAGGGGCTCGATTTCTCCAAAGAAAAATTCGACCAACTTCAGTACTTCGACCGCGCCGCCTGGCGCGCAGAAATTCTCTCCCACGAAGAACTCTTCATCGATCTCAAGAGCCATCTCCCCAAAGAGCTCATCTACGAGCGCGAACTCCTCATCTGCCGCATGTAACGGAGCGCGGAATCTGTTCCTCAGCACACCGCAAACACCAGAGCGCCACCACCATCATAGGAGAGGGATCATCCTGATCCCTCAACGCTCCGCCCACGCACGCACCTCCCGAGTCCGCCCCACCCCGTCATTGGGATCCCAGTCGCGCAGCCACCGCTCCCCCAGGAGAGGGATCATCCTGATCCCTCAACGCTCCGCCCACGCACGCACCTCCCGAGTCCGCCCCACCCCGTCATTGGGATCCCAGTCGCGCAGCCACGCTCCCCCCCAGGAGAGGGATCATCCTGATCCCTCAACGCTCCGCCCACGCACGCACCTGCGAACCGCCCACACCCCATTTGGACTGCGGTCGCGCAGTGAGGCACGAACGCAGCTACCGCTTTCGCAGGCCGATAGAATCCCCTCAATCCTGCAAAACCTCCAAAATCAACTGCTCTTCACCACACGTCGGCCGGTCCAGTTAAAAAACACCACAATATACCCGAACACCCACACCTCAACGCCCGCCTCACCTAAAAGACCTCAAGCCTTCCCAAAATTTCGCTCAGCGCGTTCAGGCAGCGAGATGCTAAAGCTCGCCCCTGAGCCCTCCTCGCTTTCCGCATCCACAGTGCCGCCATGCGCTTCAATGATCTGCTTGACGATGGCGAGCCCAAGCCCCGTTCCGGGTTTTTCGGGATCAGTAGTAAGTTTGTCGAACACCTTGCCCAGCAGCTCCAGCGGGATACCCGCCCCATTGTCACGCACCGTACAGGATACCGTTCCGTGGTTAACACGCGCGCTGATCACCACCCGGCCATGGGCGGCATATTTGAAGGCGTTCGCCAGTAAATTTTGAAACACCTGCGAGATCAGACCCGCATCCGCAAAGACGGTGATCGCGCGCGGGATTTCATTCACCACTTCAATGGTATGTTTAGACGCCACCGCTTTCAGATCGATAATCAGCCGCTGCACCAGAGGCCAGAGTTCAAACAAACGGCGCTCCGGGTTGAATGAACTCCCGTCGGTTGAGGACATCACGCTGATATCCATCACACGTTTGATCAGCGCTTCCACTCGATGGAGATTGCGTTCCATCATTCCAAAAAGTTCGTCCGCATCCGCCAGCGCACGTGCATCCAGGCCCGCCTTCAGCTCCTCAGTCAGCAGCGCCACCGCATTGAGGGGCGTGCGCAGATCGTGGGCAATAAAGGCAAGATGGTCATCCTCCCGCTCCTTGCGAATGAGTTCTTGCTGCGCGGCAAAGGCCATCACCGCCATGCGCACCGCTGCATCAATACGGTGGTTGATGATGTGCGCCGCCTCACCCACGATGTACAGGTTGTGTCGCTCCGCGATGGTGATGAATGCAACGCGCAGCAAATTGTACTCGGCTACGACCTCACCTACGTCCAAGCCGTCATGAAAACGTTGCACCCCATGCGCCGGCGGCGAGCCGCGCGTATGTTCAGCAGACAGCGCCCCGCTGCGCCCCAGCGCAAGATCCCGGATGATCTCCTTGATCACGTCCGGGATGTGGTCGGTGAGGGTCGGCTTGTCGAGCTCAAGATCACGTAGCAATAACCCCGCCTGCAACTGCCATTCGCCAATGATTTCTTGCTGACTTTCTCGAAAGACCTCTGCGAGCTGTGTGACGGTGCAGTGTTGAAAAATTGACATGGATTCACATAACGTGACATGACTTTAACCGCCATGGCTAATGAAATTTTTTGCCCTCAAGCGCCATCAAAAAAATCCTGCAATCGCTCTCAGTGAGGCCAAGTTTGAAAACCTCGCGAGCAACCCATCGCCAGGGTGAAGGGGGTTCGCTTCGCGGCTCCGCAGCCCGACCCCGATTCTTCACAACATCACGCCTCACATATAGCGTTTTTCAGAACTGATTCCCGAAGTGCCCCTTCCTGCCGCGCTGCTCCAAGGCGGGTAGGGATGCGTTGTGCGCGTCCCTGATTTCGGGTCTGTGGCACCCGTAGGCCCTCCAAAAAGGTGCGCCGTCCTTGCAGCCTTCTCCATCGCGATGGCTGGGAGATAGAAAACAACGCTGCGGGAACTGGAGCGCTGGTTGAGATGCAGAACGCAAGGACGCACTGAGTGCGACATCGGGCACCTCGGACCTGCCTAGTCGGAAATGAGTTTTACGAATTGCTATAATCTCTGCCACCTCTGCACCTTTGCCCCTCTGCGGCAAACCGAACATCCTCAGACTCTCCATTCCGGAAATGAGATTTGCGAATCGCTATAAAACGGCACCAGCGTTCCAGATCCCAGCGCACAAGCGGCGCAGCCAAACGCCAGCGCCCATAGTTTTCAAGACCAGCATAAGGCCCGCCGTCCGCATCTCGGACGCACGAAGTTGCTGTCGCTCGTAGCCCCAGCCGTGGCAGCTGTCCACGGTCGTCGCGCGGGCGGCAGCAAAGTAGTCCGCACACTCCGTGTGCGGTTCCTGGGCAGTCGCCCAAGCCCAGACCACACAAAGAACCGTGCATGCCGTCATCTGCGCCAGCCTTCAGCACCGCAGCCTAGCTGAGATCCTTGTCTTGAATCCCAACGGCCTTCCGTATCAAAGCCCAGGGGCAGCCGATCCTCAGCGCGAAGAATAGGCGTTGTCCTCCCGTAGTGTCCTTACACATACCCTCCGCCCCCTCTCACCATGCACACCCGCCGCAAATTCCTCACCGCCGCCGCGCTCACCCTCCTGCTCCCAGCGCTCCTCCCTCTGCACGCTGAATCCACCCCCGCCATCACCGGCGAGACCGAGCACTTCCTCTACCGCATGCCCTCCCCCGATGCCCCCTACATCGACACCCAGCGCGACAGCAAAGCCTTCGCCTTCAAAGGCACCCGCATCATGCTCTCCGAAGACAACGGCACCACCTGGCCCCACACCGCCGAATTCCCCGAAGCCGAAAACATCACCTTCAGCGTCATCCTCAAAAACGGCAGCATCCTCTTCGCCACTCGCGAGCACCTCTTCCTCTCCACCGACAACCTCAAAACCCATCGCGAGATCATTGTCAAAAACCCCGACGGCACCGACTATCGCCCACACACCCCCGTCAAGCCCGACCAGCCCGGCTGGTACTTCCACTCCCTCGATGGCGAACACTGCTTCGAAGTCGGCGGCAAAGAAATGCTCATCTGGGGAAATTACTGCAACGTCATCGGCGGCCCCGTCCCCGTGAACATCTACTACTCCACCGACAACGGCCAGACCGTCAAGCTCGCCTATTCCTTCGGCCAAAATCCCAAATTCCAGCAAAAAGACGCCCCACCCTCCGCGCCCCTGCTCGGCAATCCGAACAACACCCACATCGCCCGCCACATTCACAACGTCACCTACAGCCCCGCCGAAAACGCCTTCTACGCCTGCACCGGCGACATCGACCGCGGCCACGGCAACGAATGCCACTGGCTGCGCGGCACCTACAATGCCACCGCCGACACCTGGGACTGGAAAACACTCATCTCCGTAAATTCAAACTCACGCTTCAAATGCGGCGGCATCAACTTCATCGGCAACAAAGTCTACTGGATCGCCGACGCCAACGGCCCCGCCATCGCCAATCGCTACGACCGTGGCATTTTCACCTGCGCTCCCTCGGACATCACCGACACCACCAAGCACACCCTCCTCTTCAATCCCATGTTCGAATCCGCCAACATGCTCGTGCAGGACGGCGTCTTCCTCGCCACCCACTGCGCCCCCGCTTCCACGTATAAGTGTGGTATCATCTGGTCCCCCGACATGGGCAAAACCTGGGCCCAGTACGACCTCAAAGAATTCGGCCCCCGCAGCGGCTGCCGCATCAACAAAAAGAACACCGACGGCTGGTTCCGCATGGACCTCCGCAAAGGCTGGATCGAACGCGCCGAAGTCATCTTCCTAAAACCAAAATCCGCCGCAAAAAACTAAAGGCCTGGGAGCGCGGGCCTCCGAGCCCGCAGCACTCCGCTCATGAACAGCGCCCCGCGTCACCCAGCGCCGTATTGTAGTACCGGCTTCAGCCGGAATCCGGCCAGCGCCCCCAGACCGACTTAACTCAGTCCCATTTCTGCCAGACTCGGATGGCATTCGGTTAACGATATCCATCGCGAGTCCTGAAGCCTGAGCCCCCTCAAGCAACGCGACAGCGTCTTGGACTGCGGTGGCACAGATGCACGGCGCAAGCCTGCATCGCCGACACCGCTTTCGCGCGGTCTGTGTCGCTCGTCGTCCTCAGCCCGTTATTCAAGCCTTATCGCATGACAGCAAGTGCTCCAATCACGGCGAGCACGAGAATCAGGACGATAATAACTCCAAAGCACCAGCCCCAAATGCGTCGTTTGGGTGCATTCCTCCGGGCGACAAATGTCGCGGTGTCGATGATGTTCATCTCAATAACATCGTCGATCAAGATCTCCGGCAAGTCCTTGACATGCTCACGTGCGATCTCGCGTTAGGCTGCGAAAGCGTCCGGTTCGCAGACCAGCTCGAGAGAACCTCGCTTCTCGTCATAATGGATTTCGATCCCGTCCTTGAACATAGTCGCGAAATTGAATGGCTCTTCAATGCATGCAACAACAGGTCCAATAAAGTACCGCATCCTTTCCGTCCTTGAGACGCCCGCGCACCGCACCCTGCCTGCCAAAGGTCCACCGTCCTCCGCGAATGCACCAGCAAACTGGTCCGCACATTCCATGTGCGGTTTCTTGGTATCCTCCCCACACCATCCGCACACCAGTCCGTACTGGGAGCGCCGGTTTTTAACCGGCTCTGGCATTGCCCCCTGAATTGCGAACCACCATCCCGATGGCATACGCCTCCGCCACACTCCGACCCCAACGGGGTCACGTAACATAGCGAAGGGTTGCCGAGCCTCAGCGAGGCTACCCTGGTACCCAGGCCACCCCGCCGGAAAGCAAACCCATCGCCCCGCAGAACCCAGATACCCCCAGCAGCGTCTGCAATGAGCTCCGCCTCACTTCAGTCCGTGTGCCGAGAGCATTCTTGTTTTTCCAAAACTCGCGATCTCACCCGCGTATCACTTGCCAAAGTGGCTGGCCCAACGCCAGTGCCCTAACACATACGCCTCCTCGGTGTATGAGGAGATCTGCCGCCACCGAATGGCTGTGCGCACCTGTTCCTTTAAGTTTGGCACCGGCTTGTTGGCATTGGCGCTCTGGGGCACGTTATCCGACATCATTGCGCCGAAGAACAAACTTCTTGCATGCGAATCGACACATTTGTTAATTTTGCGCAGTATGACAACAAAACCGTCGGCTAAAAAGGGGTTGGGAAAAAACCGAACGGTTTTGTAGCTGATCCCCCATTTCGGCAACTTCGCACGCATGAAATACATCGCATCGACCCTTGCCGCCCTATTGCTGTGCGGATGCTCCAAGTCGCACAATGCTCCCATCACTGACACGCCGCCTTTTACAGTTCGCTTTGTGCAGATGAGTCAAAAGGACGGAGTGAAGTTACCGGAAGTCGAAGTCACCAGCCAAACCGCAAAAGCCATAAATGGAATCAAATTTGACTACCGCTGTTTTGATCCATCTGGCAAGGACATCACACTTGGAGACGAGGGATTTCACACTTGGGGGATGACGGGCGCTGATCCGCCCGCTAAACCACTATTGCCCCCCAACTCCACGACTCGTGCGATTGTTGGTTTCGATGCCTCTTGGATTCCGGAAAAAACCGCTCGAATTAGCGCTACCACTGTATGGGCTCAGTTTTCAGACGGAACCGAATGGAATAGCAAGTGAACCAAGCCATCAAGCCGAACCAAGCGATGGAGCCAACCGCCTTCCCGCTCGGTAGTGCAACATCTGTCCCTCCGTTCATGTTTCGTTGGCGTTTGATTCCCAGTTGCGTGTTGCCGGCGGTGGCTCATCTTGGTCGTTAGGCGCTTCTGCATCCGCTGATTCCATCCGCCCAACTCAGGAAGACTAATGCAATGAAGCTCGTCAGAACCGCCACGTTTGCCGCCGGATTGTTGTGCGTTTTTCTGGGTTCCCGCACCGGGCTCGGCGCCGAGGCGGCGGCTCGGCTCACTCCCGGGGACACCTTCTCCATCCCGTTCCATGAGATGCCGCCGACCTACTGGTCGATGTCTACCTCGAATAAAGGGCCGGCGCGGTTATCGATTTCGCTACCCAAGAACTATACGCCGGGCGGCAAGTTCCCGCTCCTTGTCTTCCTGCATGGCGGCAGCGGCGGCAATGGTGGTCCCAAGGCGGCCATCGTGTCAGCGATGACCGAGGACCAGGACTTTGTCTGCGCCTCCATGCCCTTCTTCAAGAAGATCGCTCCGAAGGACCCCGGCGGCAATGCCGTCATGCGGGATGAGGACGCCCAATACACGTGGCCCTTCTTCCGCACCATGCTCGCCAAACTCTTCGAGGTCGTCCCGAACATCGACAAAAGCCACATGATTATCGGCGGCTCCTCCAATGGTGCTCACGCCACCCAGGGCCTGATCGATGAATCAGACGGAGAAATCACAAAACAGTTCTCCGCCTTTTTCTTCATCGAGGGCGGCGGCCGCCTGAAGCATTACGAACTGCTGAAGGGGAAGCCGTATCTCATGGTCTCCAGCCAGACTGCCTCAAAGCCCCGGGCACAGCAGATCATCGACCAGGCCTCGGCTGCCGGCGCCTCAACCACGTTTATCTTTGAGAATGCCGGTGGCCATACGGTCCCCATGAAGGCCGCCCCCGCCATGCATGCCTGGCTCATCGGACAGGCGACAAAGGCCACTTCACCGAAATGACTGGCCGGCCCAATGAACAAAGCGCTTAACCATGCGCTGCCGCGAACTGCTCCGGCTGTCACGCTGGCTGCTTCCGCCGTCGCCTTTCCATCCACCATGCAGCCAGCGCGCCAGCCTCCGCCGTCGCTGAGCTTGTGTTCGTTAGCCGCCTCCGCACCAAATGATTAATCAACTAGCTCCAGAGCCGATTTAACGCGCCGCACTTCGTGTGGTTCATGTGGCCGCTTATACCACGCGCAACTGGACGATTGACGATGACGTTTCTCGGAAGCAGATCTACGATTTGTGGGAAGCGATTCACGAGATTCCAGATTTGATCAAGCGATGGTGCGGCGACGAGGAGTCACTTCGACAGTTGAGGAGGTATATGCAAGAGTATGACCAGCAATGGGATTCTCCCAAGCTTGAGGAGATTTTTGATCACGCACTTCGTGATCCAAGCATTTGAGTCACCCAACCATGCGCAGCACTGTCACTTGCCGATCTTCAGCAACTGCCCTTCTTCAAGAGTCATCGTTCCATCCACACCATCCAGGGTGTAATCGACCTTCAATTGCTTCTCGATGCCATTGGCGGGGTCACCAAAATTCTCAGCGGTGGCTGCAACGCTGAGCGAATCTTCGATCCAGTCCGCCACCTTCTGCGTCACGTTGACCACCGTATGGTTGGCCAGATCGCCATACACCGCGTTCCGGATCACCAACCGCGGATTTGCATTGGCTGCACGTTTCACAGGTTTGAGTTCCAGGAAAGGATTTCCGATCAGCAGAATGCCTGAGACAATGTCGCCGGGCACATGATCGCCGGGCGCGTGTTCGATTTCGTGCGCCTGCTTGCAGGGAAGGTACGCTTTGCCGAGGTAGTCTCCGGCGCGCAGTCGCTCATAGATAAGATCATCAAAACCCACGCCGCCGCTGCGCACCTGGGCCACTGCCGCCTGCCCCAGATGATTGCCAAAAACCCAGCTCAGCCCGCAGTTGGGGCCGTTGTCGTCATGGGCAGTCTTGTTCCAGTTCGCAGCGAAGCAGCCATGGCTGATGGTGATGAGAGATCCCGTTTTCATTTCGGCGATCTCATGCGCAAAGAGATCCTCGTCATCCATGGCGTGACCGGTTTCATCCGAGTGCAGCGCCACGCAGGTGAGCGAATAGCTGTGCTTTTGGAAAGCCTCCAGCGCGGCCTTATGCGTGCATGCTTTTCCCTCCAGCAGCATTACATTCTCCGGTGCGGAAAACCGCGCGCCACCGCGTCGCTTGAACCACTCCCCGGTGCCGGGCCAGTCCGCCGTGATGACCTCCGTGCTGAACAGCAGGGTGCGCAGTTCCGGCACCACCCTGCCGGTGTAGTAGTCGTGCGTCTTGGTAAAAAACCGGCGCAGTGCAGGGATGTCGTCGTCCTGCGCTTTTTCACAGGCGCGGATGTTGGCGACCCAAATTTTCAGCTGCGGTGTGCCCTTGTAGGCATCGTCCACGCCGTCCTGGTTGTTGTCCACGAACTCAAGATCGAAGTCCTCATAGTAGAGCGGATTGGGATTGGGGTGCTCATGCATGAAGAACGGGTGCATGGGCATGGCCCCGACGAGGATCACACCTGAGACTCCGCTCTCCTTGTGCAGGCTCTTGATGGCAGCACGCACTTCCGCAGGAGTCTGCCAGTCGCGCACGATGAGCCTCAGCTTCACCGGAAAGCGTGCCTCCACATCGGCCATGTAGGTGCGCAGAGGCTCGGCGAGCGCATGTTGCGTGGGCCCACGCAGCAGGATGGCGATGCGCTCAGGCCCGGCTGCAAACAAGTTCGAGGCTGCGAGTAGCAGGGTGATGACGAGGAAGTTCTTCATGGGTCTTGTTCACTTCGAGGCTCCTGCTGCACCGACCGCCCAGATTCGCACCTTGGCGGTTGATCCCGGAGGAACTTTGCTGCCTGCAAACTCAATGCGCACACGGTGCTGGCCTGGGGCCAAGTCCTCTGCCAGCGGCAATCGGTTGGGACTCTTTCTCAAAGGCTGTGCTGCGCCTCCGTCGATGGAGAAGCTTGCAAAACGTTCGGCTTCCTCATCGATGTCGTATCCCACAAAGAGCAGCTTGCCCGCGAAACCAAACTCGATCCCTCCCTCTGTCGAAGCCGGGCTTTCCCACTTGGTGCCGTCCGGGGTTTGAGTCCAGCCGCTGTTTTGAGCCGGCTTCAAGTCGGCGTATTGAGCATAGCGACAGTCTGCGAACAGGTCCGTGATCATCGGCGCAGGAAGGTCCGCACGGCTCGCTGACGCGCTGGTGGCTGCCGGCGGGTTGTGATTCACGTCATTGAGAAGAGCGATCAAAAGCTCCGAGGCCAGAATGTGCCCGGTGTCATTCGGATGCACCACATCGGCATACATCACCTCCCACTTCGCGCGTCCGCTGTAAATCTCCGGCCACCACGCATCACGGAAGCTGACCATCGGCAGATTATAGTGACGGCCGAGCATGTGCTGAGTCTCCTGCGCGTTTTCTCCCTTCCTCTGCATGAAGAACAACTGGACGACGGCTGGCTGTTGCGGCTCGCTCAGGATCTGCCGCAGCACGCCCTCGTAGCTGCCCCAAAACATCGGCACCGGATGGTTGTCGTTCACGGCATACTCCACAATCACAAGGTCCGGCTTCTTGCTCAGCACATCCCGTTGCACCCGCATGGCACCGTAGAGGGAGTTGGTGCCGCCGATGCCTGCATTGACAAAGCGCACCTTGGCCTTGGGAAAGGTTTGTGTGAACCAATCCGCCACTCGGGCGATGTAGCGGTTCTTCGGCTCCTTCGTCTGCAAGCCCCCTGCGGTGATCGATCCACCAATCGCAGCCACGCAAATATCCTCACCACGACGAGCCTTCGCCATGACTGCCGCCAGTCGGCTTTCATTGCCCTTGGAAACCAGTCCTCGATCTCTGATCAAAGGCGTGCTCACAGGTGACTCCGCATGGACAAATGCAGACTGTTGTAGCGAGACGGTCGCGAGAATGGCGAGCCAGAGGGAAGGAAATCTTTTCATAAGAAGGAAGGCGGGAGCACTGAGCCGCATCATGAAACCGGGGGGCGGGGAACAAATAATGGACATAAGGATCTCCTGCCGAAGCCCGGATCAGGCCCATTTTCTGCTAGCTCATTCCCTTGCCAAAAGCAAGGCCTCCGCAACACCATCCCCGTAGCCCTCCGTAACGCAGCAAAGAACAGACGCCGCCCCCGCGTAGTGCTCCAGCACATGCCCATGCACCTCCGCCTCTTCGCCTTCCTCCTGCTCTCACTCCCAGGCTTCGCCGCATCCCTCACCCACCCCGCCGGTGCCGCCTCCATAGACATCACCCCGGACTACCCCGTGCGTCTCAGCGGCTACGGCGGTCGCCGCGCCCCCAACACCGGCGTCTCCCAGCACATCTTCGCCAAAGCCCTCGCCATCGGCTCCGATGACGCCGAAGGCCCCGCCATCCTCCTCACCGTGGACAACGTCGGCGTCCCCGCCTCCATCCGCACCGAAGTCCTCCGTCGTCTCCAGCGCGACACCAAAGCCACCGACGCCCGCTTCGCCATCTGCTCCAGCCACACGCATTGCGCACCCATGCTCATCGGCA
The DNA here is from genome assembly GCF_029946185.1 of Prosthecobacter sp. Lineage (GTDB taxonomy): Bacteria > Verrucomicrobiota > Verrucomicrobiia > Verrucomicrobiales > Verrucomicrobiaceae > Prosthecobacter. Next base: position 13,417 of record NZ_JAQSEA010000181.1, on the reverse strand, counting down.
TCCTGCCCAACATCTTCGGCATGGACATTCCAGCCGAGCACCTCCCCGCCATCGAGCGCTACACCCGCGAACTCACCGACAACCTCGAAAAAGTCGCCCGCGCAGCCCTCGCCGATCGCAAACCCTCCTCCCTCGCCTGGGGCATCGGCAAAGTCGGCTTCGCCGCCAACCGCCGCTTCTTTCCATTGAAGCCCATCGATCACGACCTCCCCGTCCTTCGTATCACCCGCGCCGATGGCAAAGTCCGCGCCATCTTCACCAGCTACGCCTGCCACTGCACCACCATCGGCATCGATGAAATTCACGGCGACTGGGCCGGCGTCGCTCAAGAAGCCCTCCAGCGCGAATTCCCCGGAGCCATCGCCCTCACCGCCCTCGGCTGTGGCGCAGATCAAAACCCAACGCCACGCCGCACCATGGAGCTCGTTAAACAATACGGCGAAGACCTCGGTGCCGAAGCCAAACGCGTCGCCACCAGCGAACTCAAACCCCTCACTGGCCCTCTCTCCTGCCAGACAAAACAGATCGACCTCGCCTTCGACACCCTCCCCACCCGCGAAGAATGGCAAACCCTCGCCGCCTCCAAAACACCTGCCATCGCCTATCACGCCCAAAAGAATCTCGCCCGCCTCGATCACGGCGAAAAACTCCCCACCCATCTCCCTTACCTCGTCCAGCGCTGGAGCTTCGGCAACGACCTCGCCATGGTCTTCCTCCCCGGCGAAGTCACCGTCGACTACTCACTCCGCATCAAACGCGAATACGACCGCTCCCGCCTCTGGGTCAACGGCTACTCCAACGACGTCCCCTGTTATATCCCCTCCCGCCGCGTCCTCGAAGAAGGCGGCTACGAAGGCGCAGGTGCCATGGTCTATTACGACCGCCCCACCAAATTCGCCCCCGATGTCGAAGACCGCATCATAGGTGCCGTGCAGGCCCTCATGCCCAAAGACTTCATCGCGAAGTCACCCCAGCAAACCGAATCACCCAAAGCCATCGCTTACCCCGATCACTCCAATCTCCTCCTCGTCCGCGGCCGCCCCGTCCAAACCGCCACCGACTGGGCCGAGCGCGTCACCGACATCAAAAACAACATGCAGCAAGTCATGGGCCCCCTCCACGACACCTCCCGCTGGACCCCTCTCAACATCCAAATCATCTCCGAAGAAAAAACAGAAAAATACCTCCGCCGCAAAATCCACTTCACCCCCGAAGTCGGCGACCACGTGCCCGCATGGCTCCTCATCCCCAATGACGCCATCAAAGCTCCCGCCATGCTCTGCCTCCATCAAACCACCCAGATCGGCAAAGACGAACCCGCAGGCCTCGGCGGCAAGCCCTCCCTCCACTACGCCCACGAACTCGCCGAACGCGGCTACATCTGCCTCGTCCCCGACTATCCCTCCTTCGGCGAATACCCCTACGATTTCAAAACTCAGGGCGCACACCGCATCAGCGGCTCCATGAAAGCCATCTACAACAACCTCCGCGCCGTCGATCTCCTTCAATCACTCCCACAAGTAAACAAAGACCACATCGGCGTCATCGGCCATTCCCTCGGCGGGCACAATGCCCTCTTCACCGCCGTCTTCGACGACCGCATCAAAGCCGTCGTCACCAGCTGCGGCTTCACCCCCTTCCACGACTACTACGGCGGCAAAGTCACCGGCTGGACCAGCGACCGCTACATGCCCCGCATCCGCGACATCTACGAAAACAACGCCGACAAAATCCCCTTCGACTTCTACGAAGTCCTCGCCGCCATCGCCCCTCGCGGCGTCTTCTCCAACTCCCCCCTCCACGACTCCAACTTCGACATCACCGGCGTCCGCAAAGCCTTCACCAAAGCTGGCGAAGTTTATGACCTCCTCAAAGCCAAAAAAAACCTCACCCTAGTCACCCCCGACGCCCCCCACGACTTTCCCGAACCAGAACGCAAAGCCGCCTATCAGTGGCTCGATCAAATGCTGAAGTGATGCCAGCCAGGAATGGAGTTTAGTAAATAACTCTTATCGCGAATAGTGCGCCGCAAACCAAAGCGCCCCGGAGCGCGGACTTCCAGTCCGCAGCACTCCGCATGCACCCAGGCCTCCGCACGTCTCCTCAGCTCCTCAACCTCCAGCGCTCTTCACTTCTTAACCAAAGTAGGCTCCGCCCAGATCGCATAATTGCTTTTGGAATCCACCCCACGCGAAGTCAGCATGAGCTGCAGTTCTGAAATCCCAGTCACATCACATTCCAGCACACGTGCATCATCCGTCCCATTCAGGATCACAGTAGTCAGCGCTTTGCCATCCCCATTGATCGTAAACTCAACGCGTCCTTTAGCCCCGAGTTCCGGATGCAATCCCGCCAAAACCGTGAAGCGCGAATAAACATCTTTCGGCAGCAAAAAAGTCAGCGGCTTCCCCATTCCCGCGCTGATGCCATTTTCGAACACCTGATTGCCGGATCCGACACAAAGTTTGAGCGGCATGTCCTTGTTTCCACCCGCCAAAATCACCCCGCTCCGCGCATGCCCCCAGTTCGGCGAACTGAAAAACTGCGACTGCGGATAATAGCAACTCGCAGCCTCTAATGGAAAGAAGGCACCAATCTGCACCTCTTTGAGCGCCTTCTGCTCAGCATCTGCATACTTCTGCATCCCAAGGCAAAGCATGGTATAAACCGCATCCGCCACCACCTGCGCATCCATCACCGCCGCCCGCAGTTGATGCTTCACCACGCTCTCTTTATCCTCTCGATACAGCGCCTGAATGATCGGCACCGTGGTCGTGCGTGCATTTAAAATCCCTTCATGCACCCGGTGCATGAGCCTCCATGCAGCTTCATTCACCGTGGTTCCAAGCAGTGCAGGTTGATACCCTACAATGCTCACCTTAAAGTCCCCATTCTCAATCGGCCCATGCATGAGCTGACCCTTCATCGCATCCGTCGGCGGCAGGAACTGCTGCAGCAGCGTAAACATGTTGTCTCCAGGCACCGTATGCGACGGACTGCCATAATCTTCAATCTGATGGCACACCGTTCCCATGTAGCGTGCTGCATCACCCATCTTCCCATTGCGTAGCGATGCAACCGCCTGCTCCATAAAGTACCGCATCACTTCCAGATATTCCGGCTGCTGTGTCGGCAGGTGAAGAATCTTCAAATAGACCTCATTGGGCGCTGACTCCATCTTGGCAAACCGGGCGTTCTCCTTGTCCGTGAAAACATGGTCCGGGATCATGCAGAAGTTGTCACCGAGTTGCGTCAATTCACCACCCAGCACCTCCTTTTGCCATATCGGCAGCACCTCAAGCGCCGCCCGTGTGATGGCACGATGCGGCTCCCCCCAGCCAAAAACCAAGGATGGCGTTGTGATCGCGAAAAGGGTGGCAAATGCAAGCTGTCTCATTGTGATTGAAGGTAATACTAAAGTCATATATTGCGAAAAAGGGTGGCCATAAGCCGTAGGTTTAGACAATGCCAAATAGAGCCCTTCTGAAAGCATGGATGTTTTTGATGTTTGCTGGAACAAGTTTCTCAGCCGAATCGTCGCGTCCATTGAGCTTTGTGAATGACATTCAGTCCATCCTCACCAAGGCGGGCTGCAATGCGGGGGCCTGCCATGCGAAGGCGATCACAGGTCAGCGCGGATTCCGTCTGAGCGTACTCGGTTTTGAACCCGAGGAGGATTACGAGGCCATCGTGAAGCAGGGGAAGGGGCGCCGAGTCTTCCCACCGGCACCCGAGGAAAGCCTGCTCATCACCAAGGGAGCCGCGATCGTGCCGCACACAGGTGGGAAGCATCTGGAGCCGGGATCCGAAGACTACAAGCTGCTCGTGCGCTGGATCGCCGAAGGCATGAATTATGCGCACAAAGGTGAGGCGAAGCTCAGCAGCATCACCGTCGAGCCAGGACGCGTGACGATGAAGGTCAAAACCACGCAGCAGCTCAAGGTGACAGCGAGCTATTCCGATGGCAGCAGCCGGGATGTGACCAAACTCGCGCTTTTTGAAGCCAATGAGCGCGCCATGGCGGAGGCCGGAGAGCAGGGGCTGGTGAAGACCTTTGATCTTCCCGGCAACGTGGCTGTGATGGTGCGCTTCGGTGGTCGAGTTTCAGTTTGCAGCGTCTCGATTCCACTTGGTGCGCCAGTTGATTCGCTGCCGCCGGTGAAGAATTTCATCGATCAGCATGTGTTTGCCAATTTGAAGCAGATTGGTGTGCCTCCTTCACCCATTTGCGACGATTCGGCCTTCCTGCGCCGCATCTCCCTCGACATCGGCGGCCGACTGCCCACGGCAGAGGAGACCAAGGCATTTCTCGCAAGCCGAGAGCCGGACAAGCGCGACCGCGCCATTGAGGCTCTGCTCAACAGCCCTGACTACGCGGATTACTTCGCCAACAAGTGGACAGCACTGCTCAAGAATACGCGCTCGGAAGCAGCGGACATCACCTCAAATTTTGCTTTCCATGCCTGGATGCGCGACAGCTTGCTCGCGAATACCAAATATGACCAGATCGTGCGTCAAATCCTTGGATCGACAGGCACCATCGTTTCGAATCCTCCTGTGGCATGGTACAAGCGCGTGAAGGAGCCCACCACGCAGCTCGAAGACGTTGCACAGCTTTTCCTCGGCGTGCGTATGCAGTGTGCACAGTGCCATCATCATCCCTTCGAGCGCTGGACGCAGGCGGAGTATTACAGTCTCGCCGCGTTCTTTAGCCAAATTGGCCGCAAACCGACCGCCATCGCTGGCGAAGACCTCATTTTTCACAAACGTGGCATCGCGCAGACGGAGCATCGCAAAACTCACGTGATGCTAAAGCCCGCAGGTCTGGGCGAGCCTGAGCTGGACATCGCCCCCGATGATGATCCGCGCCTCGCGCTGGTCGATTGGATGAGCAAGAAGGACAATCCCTTCTTCGCCAAGTCACTCGTGAACCGCTACTGGAAGCATTTCTTCAAGCGCGGCCTCGTCGAGCCTGAGGATGATTTGCGCGATACAAATCCGCCGACCAACCCCGATCTCTTTGATGCGTTGGCCAAAAGCTTCACGGACAGCGGCTACGATCTGAAAGCACTCGTGCGCACCCTGACGCAGAGCCATGCATATCAGCTCAGCTCCACGCCGAATGAATTCAATGCCGTCGATCGTCAGGCCTACTCCCACTATTACCCGAGACGCATGACCGCGGAGGTCATGCTCGACAGCGTGGACATGGTCACCGGCTCAAAAACCGACTTTGCCGATCTTCCCGCCGGGACACGTGCCATTTCACTGCCTGACAACAGCTACAACCGGGCCTCTCCATTTTTGAAGGTCTTCGGTCGCCCCGAAGGTGCCAGCGTCTGCGAATGCGAGCGCGTATCGTCCGCCAGCCTTGCGCAAAGCCTGCACCTCATGAACGCCGCCGATGTGAAGGCCAAACTCGCCGCCAATGGCGGACGTGCCGAAACCTTGAGCAAGGCCGAGATGCCCGAGCCCAAGCGCATCCGCGAACTCTACCTCGCCGCCTTCTCCCGTGAGCCGACTGCCGACGAAGTTCGCATCAGCGAGAACTACGTTGCAAGGCCACGCACCGACGCCACCGGCAAACCGCTCGATTCCCAACGGGCGAAACGCAACGGCTACGAAGACCTGCTCTGGGCGCTGCTGAACACCAAGGAGTTCCTGTACAATCATTAATCTATGCTCGCGAAATCTACACTCACACTGGCTGTCTGCACATTGATGGCCGCTTCGGCCCTCGCCCAGCAGGTCACGCTGCCGCTGCCGCGCTTGCTCACGGTCATGCCGATGGGCGGACAGGCAGGCACGAAGCTCGAGGTCACGATCACGGGTGATAATACGGAGGATGTCAGCGAACTGATGTTCTCGACGCCAAAGATCACGGCGCAGCCGGTCGCAGGTGCGGAGAAGAAGTTCACGGTGAGCATTGCCGCGGATGCGCCTGTGGGTGTTTATGATGCGCGGGTGATGTCGCGTCTCGGCGTTTCATCGGCGCGGGCGTTTTCGGTGAACAAGCTGCCAGAGGTGACGCGCACCAAGGCGAACAACTCGGTGGAGACAGCGATGGCGCTGCCGCTGGGAACGATCTGCAATGCGACCATGACGAAGCGGGCGGTGGATTTTTATGCATTTAAAGGCGTGAAAGGGAAACGCGTGGCAGTGGATTGCGCAGCGACGGGCATCGACTCCCGACTGACACCGGTGGTGATCCTGGCAGATGCCAAGGGTGGAGATTTGAAAGTGAACCGCACAGGAGGCGTGATCGACTTTACGCCACCTGCCGACGGCACCTACCTGATCAAAGTGAGCGACCTCACCTACCAAGGCGGAGAGCGCCTGTTCTATCGCCTTGCTTTGCAGGAAGTGCCGGGCACCGGACCTGCGCCACGCCAGCCGCAAACGCAGACGGTCAGCGCGATGTCCTGGCCTCCGACAGGTCTTGCAGCGACTGCGAAGGCGAATGAAACGGAGCCGAACAACAAGCCGGCCGAAGGGCAGAAGATCACTCTGCCTTGTGACATCGCGGGTGCGTTTTTTCCGGCGGCAGATGTGGATACCTTCGATTTCACGGCCAAGAAAGGCGAGACTTGGTGGGTGGAGGTAGCATCGGAGCGCCTCGGTTTGAACACGGACCCCTTTGTGCTCGTGCAGCAGGTGAAATCAACCGGTGGCAAAGAGACGCTGACGGATGTGGCCGAGCTGTATGACATCTTGCCACCGATGAAAGTCACCAGCAATGGCTACTCGTATGATGGCCCGCCTTACGATGCGGGATCGCCGGATGTGAACGGCAAATTTGAGATCAAGGAAGACGGCACCTATCGCATGCAGGTGCGCGATCTGTTCGGCGGTACGCGCAGCGATGCAAATAACGTCTATCGTTTGCTTGTGCGTCAGGCCACCCCCGATTTCTCGCTGGCCGCCTGGGCCATTCACATGACACTGCGCAACGGTGACCGAGCCGCGCTTTCCAAGCCGATGGCACTGCGTGCGGGTGAGTCGCGTGCCTTTGAGGTCGCGGTGCAACGTCGTGATGGATTTGATGGCGAGATTGAGATCGGCATGGAAAATCTGCCGCCGGGTGTAAGCGCAACCGGGTTAAAGATCGCCAAGGGCAAACCCTTTGGTCATCTGATCCTCACTGCTTCAGGCGATGCAAAAGAAGGCTTCTCGCTGGCCCAGATCATCGGCAAAGCCACGATCAATGGCGCGGTCGTGACGCACCCCGTGCGTATTGCGAGCATGGAATGGCCCGTGAAAGATGCGAAGGGTGAGATCCCCGCGCCACGTCTCATGGCCGACGTTCCAGTTTCTGTGACCGATTCCGAGCAGGCACCGCTGACATTTGGTCCTGCTGAAAACAAGGTCTTCGAGGCCAGAGTGGGAGAGACATTGAAAATTCCGCTCAAGCTTACCTGGCGCAACGAGTTCAACGGCACTTCGATCAAAGTGAAGACGTACGGTGACGGATTCAGTGGCATCAAGGAGTTCGAAATTCCGATTAAAGCTGCCACGCATGAAGTTGTGATCGATCTTGCTGCGCTGAAGATCGCTCCTGGTGATTACACCTTTGCCTTCCAGAGTCTCGGCATCTGCAAATACCGCTACAACCCTGCTGCGGTGCCGCTGGCAGAGGCCGAGCAGAAAAAGGCTGAGCAACTCCTCGCCACTGCAGCTGCTGAAGCCAAAAAGCTAGCGGCGACGGATGCGGAAGCCGCCAAGAAGGCCGCTGAAAAACAAAAGCAGGCCGACGCCGCCATGAAGACTGCCTCCAATCGCATGAAAGCCGTCACCACGGCGTCTTCACCCACGGACACGGTGGAAATCCTCATTTCGGAACCGATTCGCGTTTCTGTGAAACCCGCTGCAGCCACCACCGCCAGCAAGTGATGAAGCCGCATTCACTCATCGCCCTTTTGTGCACCTCGACTGCCGCGCTGGCTGCCGATCTCGACTACTATCGCGATGTTTATCCCTTCCTGAAAGCGAACTGCATTTCGTGTCACAACAAGACGACGACGAAGGCTGATCTGAACATGGAGACGCCCGAGTTGATGATCAAAGGCGGCGAAAACGGACCGTCCATCATCCCGGGAAATGGTGCTGAGAGTCTGCTCGTGAAGGCATCTCTGCATGAGAAGGACATGGAGATGCCACCGCCGAACAACAAATCTGGCGCGGTGAATCTTATTCCTGAGCAGATCGCTACTTTGAAGATGTGGATTGATCAGGGCGCGAAGAGTTCGGTGAAGGTGGAACGTGCTGTGGTGCTGCAGACTTTTTCCGCGAGCATCGATCCGATTTACAGCGTGGCGATGACAAAGGATGGTCGCTACGTGGCCTGCGGACGGTCCAACCACATCTACGTTTATGACATGGCCACACGGCAGTTCATCGCGCAGATCAGTGATCCTTCCGAGAAAAACGATGCAGCGCACCGCGCACTGGTGCAGTCGCTGGCGTTCAGTCCCGACGGCACGCGTCTTGCGAGCGGCAGCTTTCGTGAGGTGAAGATTTGGAAACTGGTGAACGGCAAACAGGCGTCGGGAGCTGTGAAATTGTCCTCGGCTCCTGCGAGCGCGGATTTGATCAAGAAAATTGCCACCACTGGCAAGGTGGTCGTGGTGAGCAGTGCGATGTCTGCCGACGGCAAACAGGTCGTTACGGGTTGTGAGGATGGTTCGGTGCGTGTGTGGGATGCGGCGACGGCGAAGCAGGTCATCGAACTGCGCGGGAGCGTGGCCGCAACGAAGATGATGGCAGCGCTGGACTGGAACATTGCGGCGCAGACCTTGGAACAGGCTTTCTACAAAAGCGAAATCACCCGCATTGAGGCGCAGGACAAGGCACTGGATATACTGTTGGGCAAAGCCAAGGAGGCCATCGTGGCGATGAACAAGGTGCTGCCAGAAAAGCAGAAGGCTGTGCCTCCGATCACCGAGGCCAAAACGACGGCACAGAAGGCCGTGGATGAAGTTGCCGCCAAAATCAAAGCGGTCCCTGGCGGCAAGCCGGATGCGGTGCTGGACAAAGAACTCAAGTCCGCGCAGGACAAGCTCATCACCGCGAAGATGGCGGAAGTTTCCGCGCTCGCCGGCGTCTCCGCTGCGCAGAGCAATGTGCAGGACGCTGAGGACGATGTGAAGCGCATCACGGACTCGAAAGCAGTCAATGCCAAGACAGTCGTTGCCGCGAATACCGCCATGGCTGCTGCGAAAACTTTGCAGGACAAGGCTGCGGCTGATCTGGCCGCTGCGAAGCTGGCCTTGACCAAAACCAGCGCAAAACCCATCGCTGTCTCATTTTCCGCCGATGCGGCGCGGGTGGCTTCGATGTTTGATGATGGTACGTTGCGAGTGTGGGCGGCTGCCAGCGGCACGCCGATTGAGGAGAGTATCGGCAACGCTGCCGCAATCACAACAATCACCTCCGCGCCTGATGGATCTTTTGTGGCCACCAAAGCCGTCACTCAGTCGGTGGGAAGTTCGCCAAGCTGGGTGCTGGAGCGCAAGATCGATCCGAAGGGACTGTTTGCCGACCGGGTGAATGCCGTGCGGTTCAGTCCCGATGGCAAAACACTCGCCACCGGCGGCGGCGAGCTGTCACGCAGCGGCGATATTGTCATTTTTGATGTCACTACGGGCAAGGCCACTCAGACATGGAAGGAAAAGCATGCCGACACGGTGCTCTGCCTTGATTATTCGCCGGATGGCAAACGCATCGCCTCCGGTGCCGCGGATAAAATTGCGCGTGTCACCGACATCGCCACGGGCAAGCAGGTGAACTTGTTTGAAGGCCACACCCATCACGTCATGGGCGTCGCGTTTCGGAACGATGGCCGGGTGCTTGCCACGGCAGGGGCGGACGGCGCCGTAATGACATGGGACATGATCAATGGTGAGCGAAAGAGAAAAGTCGAAGGCTGGACCAAGGAGGTCACTTCGCTGCAATTCATCGGTGCCACGAATCAAATCGTCACCTCCGCAGGCGACAACCGCATCCGCATCGTCACTGATGATGGCACCGAAGTGCGCGCCATGGCAAATTTACCTGACTACATGCAGGCCGCCGCCAGCGCGCCCAATGGCAGCGCCATTATTGGCGGCGGTGAAGACAGCCTGCTGCGCGTTTGGGACGGGGCAGGGAAGGAACTCGCCGTCTTTGGCGCAAAGTAACCCGATCTCCGGGATAAAGGATCATCATACACTCCGTAGTTTTCATCACATGTCATCCATCATTCAGCCCCCTTCTCTCGTTCGTTGCGCCGGTCCTTTATCGCGGCGTGGGTTCATGCAGTTTGGTTTGTCAGGCATGGCGACACTGAGCTGGCCGGGACTGCTCAAGCTGCGTGCGGAGAATGCGGCGAAGCCGAAGGGCGAACGCAAATCCATCATCATGGTATGGCTGCCGGGCGGGCAGTCGCACATTGACACCTACGATCCGAAGCCGGAGGCCAGCAGCGAGTATCGCGGGCCGTTCAAGACGATCAGCACCAAGGTGCCGGGCACGCATTTCACGGAGATGCTGCCGATGAATGCCAAGATCGCGGACAAGTTCACCGTCGTGCGTTCCATGTTCCAATCAGCGGGCGGACATCCGGCGGGGACAATGCAGATGTTTTCCGGCGACAGTGATACACGCGACAAGCCTAAACCGCGTCTGCCAGACTGGATGTCTGTGGCGCATTACCTGCGGGGTAAGGAAGGCGGACGCGCAAATCCGCTGCCGAACTACATCGGCGTGCCTGCGGCATCTCCTGAGTACTCAAGTCCTGCCTATCTCGGTGATGCGTATGCGCCTTTCGCTGTGAGCGATGATCCGAACCGCCCGAATTTTCAGGTGCCAAACATCGGCCTCGCTGACGAAGCGGAAAATCGCCGCCTGAGTGACCGCATCGCGCTGCGCAAGAGTCTGGACAAAATGGAGCGTGCGTTTGACCGCGAAGGCGAACTCGGTGCGCTGGATGAATTTGAGGCGCAGGCAGCCACCCTGCTGACGAATCCGAAAACACGTGACGCCTTTGATCTGAGCAAAGAGGATGCCGCCATCCGTGACCGCTACGGGCGCAATCGCTGGGGGCAGCAGCTCCTGCTGGCGCGTCGCCTGGTCGAGTCCGGCGTGGAGATCGTCACCAGCAGCCTAAGCGGGCCTCTGTGCGGCCGGGTGAACAACTGGGACGACCACGCGGTGAATCAGCATCAGTTTGAAGCATTGCGCTTCCGCATGCCAACCTATGACCGTGCTGTGTCAGCGCTCATCGAGGACATTTATGCGCGTGGTCTCGACAAACGCGTGCTCGTCGTTGTCACGGGAGAGTTTGGCCGCACGCCGAAGATCAGCTTTGACCGCAGCACGGGGGCGGGTGATGCCAGCGGCCCGACTGGTACATTGCAACCCGGACGTGACCATTGGCCGCGTGCGTTCTCCAATGTCTGGGCCGGCGGTGGCATCCAGACGGGCGGTGTCATCGGTGCCAGCGACAAACGCGGTGAAGACGTGGTCGAGCGCCCCTGCAATGCGAGCGACTTCCTCGCTACGATTTATCATCATCTCGGCATCGACTACTCCAAGGTTACCATCAACGATCTGAATGGCAGACCAACGCACATCGTGGAAAATGGCAGGCCGATTGCGGAACTGATCGCGTGATGAGTTACAGCATTTGAGTGCGTAGAAGAGAGCCATGCATCCACGTCCAGCTCTTCTCCTTGGTGTTTTCTGCATCCTGTCCAGCGCGCAGGCGCAGGAAATCATGGATGGAAAATTTGCCGTGGTCTCGAATCTGAAAGCGGGGGTGGCCAAGGTGGACATCACCCCGCCTGGTGCGGCGGAGATCAAAATTGTCGGGCATGTGCGCCCGGTCAGCGGTGTGCGTGATCCGCTGCGTGCGGGCGTTTTGATTCTCGATGATGGCGAAACGAAGGCTGCCATTGTGACGATGGATACCATTGGTGCGTGGGATGACATGGTACGGGATGCGCGGGTGAGGATCGAGGCGGAAACCGGCGTTCCCGCCGCGAATATTCTCATCGCAGCCTCACACAATCACTCCGCTCCTGGCTACATGGAAAACATGCGGTGGGCGGCCGATTTGATCAAAAAACTGGGTGCAGCAGCCAAGGAGGCCGCCACCAACATGAAGCCGGTGAACATCGGCTATGGCGAGGATCGGATCAGCTTCGGCATCAACCGCCGAAAAACATACGATGGCCGGGCGGTGGTGAGTCTGAACCCCGACGGGCCCAACGATCCGCGCGTGAAGGTGCTGCGCTTTGACGATGGCAGTACTCTCACGCCCCTGGCAGTCATCATGCATGCGGTCTGTCATCCTTGCTTTTTTACCTGGGGAGACAAAGGCACGCTGCCGTATCCGAAGGGATATCCGAGGATGAGCGCCGACTTCCCGGGTGAGGCGCAGACGTTTGTCGAGATGTGCTATGCGCAGAAAACCAGCGCCTTGTTTATGCAAGGCTGTGCAGGAGACATCCGGCCCAATCTGCCTGGTTATCCGTATCGCTGCGCTGACGAGGCGGACATCCAGTGGGCAGGCCGCGATCTCGGCGGCGCGGTAGCGCGTGCGGCGGCCTATGGTGTGACGCGTGAGCAGTTGCGCAAACGCGAGACCTTTTACCCAATCCGTGTCGCCAGCGAGGTGGTGGAACTTCCTGGCAAGGAGCAGCCGGTGCGTGCGGAACTGATGGCGATGAAGATCGGTCCCTTCCTGCTGCTGACCATGCCGGGCGAGCCGATGGTTGAGTATGGTTTCAAACTCGAACAGGCCATCGCCAATCGGGCCACGCCCATCATTGTTGGTTATGCGAACGGAAACATCGGCTACATCGCCACGGCAGATGCTCACAAGGTGGGCGGGTATGAGCCCAACTTGTCGAAGCTCAAACCCGAAGCCGAGCCGATCCTTTTGAAAAAACTAGGGGAGCTGGCAGATCGTGTGGTTGGCGATGTGTTTGCGAGTTTTTCAAAACATCCAAAGGATATGCTGAAGCGTGACGCTGAGGAGAAGGCCCGCCTGCAGTCCGCGCCAGCCGCCAAACCTTGATCCCACCATTTTCATGACCCATCCACTCGTCTCCTATCCCCAGCTTCCTGACACGCCGACCTCACACCTGCCGTTCAGCCCCTGCGTGGTGGTGGGCGATTTGATTTTTGTTTCGGGCCAGGCCTCCGTGGATCAGGAAGGCAACATCGTCAGCGACAGCTTCGAAGGTGAGTTTCGCCGCAGCATTGAAAACGTGCGCAAAGTGCTCGAAGCGGCAGGCAGCGATCTCGCGCATGTGGTGCAGACGCGGAACTACGTCCGCGATGCGGAGGACGTGCCATTGTTCAACCAGCTCTACCGCGAATATTTCCCGCAGCCATCACCGGCGCGCACGACGATCACGAATTGTCTGCCGCCCTC
>NZ_JAQSEA010000180.1 GCF_029946185.1 Prosthecobacter sp. | reverse complement strand
CGGACCGTGGGCGTGTTCTCAGAGCTGCGCAATCCGGCGCTGGACGGCGGGCACATCCGCCTGCCGCTGCGGGAGCTGACGGTCCTGGTGTCCCGGCCGGATGAGGCGGAGGTGTGGTTCCCCTGCGCGGTGGATGAATGGGTGTGCCTGAGCGATGGCACGCACGGCAAGGTGGTGACGCAGACGCCGGACTGGGTGCAACTGGTGCTGCTGGGTGGCAGCCGCCGCACCTACCCGACGCAGACGTTTCTGCAACTGTGCCCTGAAAATCTGACGAAGAGCTTCCGCGTACGCAGTGTTTTCGGCATCGACTACCGCCACCAGAGCATCAGCACCACGGAGGTGCCGCAGAAACTCAAAGCGTACATGGAGCGGGAACTGCGCAGTCTCATTGGCGCGGAGTATTTCAAAAACGTGGACGTGGAGCTGTCTGAAGCGGACAGGTCCGCGCTGAACTACACTGTGCTGGCGGATTTTTCCGGCGAGGTGGCGCAGCGGCACTCCTTCCTCACGCGGGCAATTCAGCGGCTGTGTGTGGAGGCCTGCAATGAGAATGCCTGGAAGATTCCTTTCAATCAGCTCACGCTGCACCAAAGCGCACAGGCATAGCCATGAAAAAAACTGACACGAACGCCGCCAAGATCGGCACGCGGGGCGAAGCCTGATCTTGCCATTGAGCGTTTGCTGCATTCTCCTCTGCCCCCCCATGAAATGTCATCACCCTATTCGAAGGTCAGGCTGCGCAGCCCGCCCTTTGATGAATATTCCCCTGCATGACATTTGAACTTTGGGTAACCCTCATCACGCTCCTCGGGGCAGTGATCCTCTTTGCTACGGAAAAGCTGCCGGTGGACATCGTCGCACTGCTGTCCACCTCGGTGCTCCTCATCACCGGCGTCGTCACCGTAGATGAAGGCATTGCGGGTTTTTCCAATCCTGCGGTGATCACTGTTGGCTGCATGTTCGTGCTCAGCTCCGCCTTGCAGAGGACGGGTGCACTCGACTCCTTGGGCAAGCTTCTTTCCAAAAGCGGTGGCAGCAGTCCCGGCATGTTCTGCATGCTGATCATGCTCTGCGTTGCGCCCGTCTCTGCCTTCGTCAACAACACTGCTGCCGTTGCCGTTTTCCTGCCGCTGGTCATCGCCGCTGCCGCCGCGAAAAAAATCTCCGCCTCACGCGTGCTGATCCCGCTGAGCTTTGCCTCCCAGTTTGGTGGCGTCTGCACCCTCATCGGCACCTCCACCAATCTGCTCGTCAACTCCATCTATGAGAAGACAGGACTCGGCAGCTTCAGCATGTTTGAATATGCCCCGCTGGGAATCGTGCTGACTCTCCTGGGTGGGGGCTTTCTCGTGTTGTTCGGAGGCTGGCTGCTGCCGTCTCGCCGTTCCGAGCAGCTCACCGATGTGTATCAACTGGGTGAGTACGTCACCGAGCTGCGCGTCATGGAAGGCTCTCCGCTCATTGGCCAGCGCGTCGGCCAGGCCGAATTGTCCAAAGATCATGACGTAACCCTGCTTGAGATCCGCCGAGATAAACGCGCCATCAGGGCAGCCAGCTACGAGATTGTGAAGGCCGACGACCTTCTCCTCGTCCGTGCCAAGCCGGACAAACTGCTCGCCGTCACCACGGGTCTGAAGCTTGAAATCGAGCCCGAGTTCAAGCTGCGTGACGAAACTATCCGCTCCGACGATGTAAAACTCTGTGAAACGATCGTGCCGCCGGGTTCACCCTTTATAGGCCGCACCCTGGCCGATCTCCGCTTTGGTCAAAAAACCGGCGTCATCGCTCTTGCCGTGCAGCGCACGGGCCACCTGCTGCGTGAAAAGCTCTCCTCCGTTCGGCTGCGCATCGGTGACGCCCTGCTGCTGCTGGGTGAGCAGGCCGACATTGACCGTGTGCGTGCGGAGGACGGCTTAATCGTCCTCAATGAACTGGACGCTCCCGTCCGTCAGCGGGGGAAAACGTTCCTGGCTCTCGGTGTGTTCGGCCTGATCGTCGTGCTCGCCGCGTTGAATATTTTGCCCATCCTCGTCGGTGCGCTCGCGGCTGTGCTGGTGCTCATCATAACCCGCTGTGTCCGTCCCGAGCAGGCCTACGGCGCGGTGGACTGGCGCGTGCTCATCATGCTGGCAGGGATCCTGCCACTGGGAATCGCCATGGAGAAGACCGGCGCCGCCCAGGCCATCACGGACGTTGTTCTCCAGCTCGCCGGGCGGGATTCACCCATCGCGCTGCTTGCAGCCATTTACCTCGTCACGGCCATTCTCACGGAGTGCATGAGCAACAACGGAGCGGCCGTCCTCATCGCGCCGATTGCCATCGCCACGGCGCAGAGCATCGGTCTTGATCCCAAGCCCTTCCTTGTTGCGGTGACCTTTGCAGCCTCCACCAGCTTTGCCACCCCCGTGGGCTAC
The DNA here is from genome assembly GCF_029946185.1 of Prosthecobacter sp. Taxonomy (GTDB): domain Bacteria; phylum Verrucomicrobiota; class Verrucomicrobiia; order Verrucomicrobiales; family Verrucomicrobiaceae; genus Prosthecobacter. The sequence continues at coordinate 27,243 of NZ_JAQSEA010000180.1, read as the reverse complement.
CAGACCAACACCATGGTGTACAATGCCGGCGGTTATCGATTCAGCGACTTCCTCCGTGTGGGTGTGCCTTTGAATCTTCTCTTTTGGGGTGCCTCTGTTTATTTCATTCCGGTGTTCTGGCCGTTTGTGGCGCGGCATTGATTGTCAACGGCAGGAGCGGCTGCACGGGGTCAGCAGACTTCGGTGACTTGGAGGGGCAGCCAAGCGGCGGCGTTCCAGTCGAGGTATTGGGTGCTGCGGAACTGCTTTTTGTAATCGTAGAGGCTGGGCTCGTGGGTGGCGTAGCCGGTGTAGAGCCAGCGTAAGCCGGCTTCGCGGCAGTGCTGGATTTCGAGCAGGAGGGTGAAGATACCGAGGCTGCGTCTGGCGTATTCGGGTTCAAAGAGGCCGTAAACGCTGGAGGCGGACTGCATGCCGACATCGAGGAAACTGGCGGCGACGAGGCGGGGGCCGTCGAACACGCGGACCATGCGGCAGGTGCAGGGGCCCTGGGCGGGGTCGGGGCCGAGGAAGGTTTCGAGGGTGTCGGGGATGTTTTGGGTGAAGCGTAGTTTGTGGCGCTGGAAGAGGGCGCGGAGTTCGCCGTCGATGGCGGCGGGGACGATCTCGGTGCGCAGGTCGGCGTTCTTGCTCAGGACGCGGCGCTGGCTTTTGGTGAATGTGCAGGACGCAAGATCGATGCGCAGCGGCGTTATGGTTTGCAGGCTGCCCTCGCTGGCCTGCTGTGTGCTGTAACGAAAGAAATACCTGTCAAAATGCCGCCAGCCTGCCGCCCATGCCTGATCCATGACTTCCGCAGGAACGGAATCACAGATGAATGCATCGTCGAACACTGGCGTCATAGGAGGGTCTTATTAATCCAGTCCGGCAGATTGACAATCCCGCGCCCACCCGCACACTCCGAAACCGGTAGTCCTCCACGCCTATGAACCTCCTGCAACGCATCGAACGCGTCTTTTTCTGGCTCTCCGCAGCCTCCTCCGACAACCTCGATGCCTGCCCGGCATGGGAGCGGCGCAAGTATGTGGCCTTTGGCGCGACGGTGCTGGTGCCTTCGACGTTCGCCATCATTGCCTGCGCGTATGCACTGAGCACGCTGACGGACAACTGGCTGATCATCGCGCCGGTGTCGCTGGTGTGGTCGTTCATCATTCTCACGGTGGACCGGGCGCTGCTGGCGACTTATCGCGCCTACCAGTCTTTCTTTCGCAAGGCCGCGCAGTTCTCGCTGCGCATGGTGGTGGCCGCGCTGATGGGCATCACCATCTCGCACCCGCTGACGCTGCTGTTGTTCAAGGACACCATTACGTCTGTCGTTGAAAAACATCGGCAGGGCGAGATTGAAGCGGCGCGTGAAGTCTCGAAGCTGCAGAAGGTTGCTGTGGAGGCACGCCTCGTGCCGCTGGAGGCGGAGATCGCCACGCAGCGTGAGAACTGGAACGCGACTTTCAACGCGAAGTTTTTGGATGAGAACGGCAAGCCGGTGGAAAAGCCGCTTACGGAGGATGAGAAGGCGGTCAAAGCTGAACGTGATGCCAAGATTGATGATGCGGTGACTCCGGGTAAAACACGCCTGACAGCGATGGAAACGGAGATGGCCAAGCTGAATACGGATTACCAAAAGATCGCCGAAGAGCTGAACCACTGGCAGACGGAATTTGAGCGCGAGGTGAATGGCCAGCGCAGCGGCATCATTGGTCTGGGGCCACGTGCGAAAAGCATCCAGGAAGACCAGCTGACCTGGCGGCGTGCTGAAAGCGCCCGCCTCAGCGGTGTGCTGGATACGATGACGAAAAACCGCACCGTGCTCGTGGCTGAAATCAAAGCTGCCGAGGATGGCGTGAATGCGGCGCTGGATGCCAAGGCGGCTGAGGAAGCGGCGCTTAACAAGGCGGAGCGTGATCGCGTGGCTGCGTTGAAGCAGAAGGTGCAGACGGAGCAGGCAGACCAGTTTGTGGGCCAGCAGAATGCGATTCGCGAGACACTGAAGACGCAGATCGACGCGCTGCTGCTGCAGCAAAAGAATCTGCACACTGAGATCACTCAACTCATCAAAGACGAGGACACCCGCATCTCAGGCATTCGCGCCGAGCCACGCCGGGATCTGCTCACGCAGACGCTGGCGCTGCATGAACTGTTTGAGCAAGGTTCGCAGGGCGGCACGTTTGCGCTGGTGGCGTATCTGGTGCTGACGCTGCTTTTCATGCTGGTGGACACGATTCCGCTGATCGTGAAATTCTTCTCCAAGCCCGGCCCGTATGACACGCTGCTGGACCGCGAGGAGATGGGCTATGATGGCGAGCGCAAAGCATTCCTCGCTGGCTTCAGCTTGCAGATGAAGGAGCTGGGCGAGAGCAAGATGCTGAACCTCACGCGGAACAAGACGCTGGAACGTGCGCTGGTCACCGGCGTGGATGGTGCGCGCTCGGCGAAGGAATTCCTGGTCTATCTGATGGATCTGGAGCGCGACTTTGAAGAGCGGAGCCGTCTTGCGCGGGAACTGGCCGCCAAGAGCGGTGTCAGCCACACGGCAGATGTGATCGAGGAGATGTCCCGGAACTTCTATGGCGATCTGCGCGAGCGAATGGAGAAATTTTTCCGCGATGATGAGAAGCGCGGCACTCCGGCGCCGGGCAGTGTGTGAGGCGGCCTGTGTGAGAACGTATCTCCCTCAGTTCATTTATCTGGCTTCTTTGGCAGGTGATGATCACGTATCAAGAGCTCAGAATTTTTAACTGTTCCTAATGCGTGTCCCTGACCTTCTTTTACTTCTTGGAAGGCCTCCTCGGGAGTGTCGGCGGCAACTTCAATCAGGGTCTGTTTTGTCTCAACGCGTTCAACGGTTATGAGGGATGACATGGCTTTAAATTGGATTCCTTTTGAAATCGCAGGCAGCGCCCATTTTGCGTGTATAATTTGAAGGTTTTGACATAATGGGGTGTCTCTGGAACGTGCCTTTCAATCATCGATCATGAGAACTCTTTTCCCGCCTCACTGCAACGACTCCCCATGGAGCGTGAAGGCACACGCGCCCTACGGAGGCGTGCTGCAAAATGATTGCGCCTAAACCACTCCAACCTCCAGATTTCGGGGTGTTTGGGCAGTGCCTGAAAGAAAACAGCGCCCGAATCATTTCCGAATGCGCTGCTGCATTTGCTGATGAAAAAAGGCAGCAGGGGAATCATTCCATCTTGGAAACGATTCAAAAGAATGTGCCGCTCTTGCTGGATGAGTTGATTTTGCTTCTTCCTCACGTGATGAAGGGAGAATGGAAAATGCCGCCAGTGCCCATGGGAGGGATTGAGTGTCGGGCGGGGCACCGGCTTGATGTGGTCATCAAAACACTGGGCGGCATCAGCGAGATGGTTGTCTTGGCGCTTCTACGGTTAAAGGGATCTGTTGCCGACGTGTTCCTAGACGATGCATGCCGTGAAGTGAGGCTTTTTTTTGATTTGAAGGTCGCGAACTACTGCCTGCAATTTGTAGCGGCGCAGGAGATGGAAATTGCATTGCGCGTAAGCCAGCTAAAAGAGGCGAATGAGAGGCTGCTGGTGGCAACTGAAATCTCCCGAGCGTCTTGCCGCTCAAGAGTGCAACTTTTGGAGGGAGTGATCCATGAACTGCGCAACTGCCTGCAGTCTTTGCTGCTCTATGCGTCATCTCTGGTGGAGGGGCCGAGAGACCCCGGGGTGGCGGAGATCATGGAAAGGCTTGCGACGAACGGCGTTCATTTGCAGAAGCTTCTCGACAGAGTCCAGAGCTATTCCGATCTCCTCGCGGGTGAATGTTATGTCCAGCTTGGCTCCGTGGATGTGGACCCGTTTCTGAATGAGCTGGAACAGAGGCATCGCGCTCTGGCAGGAACAACTCGGACGCGGTTGATTTGTAGAAAGGCTGACGGGCTCACGGCAATCACCACCGATCTAAACAAGCTCAACCTCATTGCCGATAATTTGGTGAGCAACGCTATTCAAGCAGCCAAAGCAGGGATGGTTCAGGTCGAAGTTTCAGATGACGGACCGGAGCGTCTTCTGCTGAAGGTCACCGATGATGGGAATGGAATAGGACTGGTGGAAGCGCGTCAGATATTCCGCGTGATGCATCACGTTTCTGGTTCTCACTTTACTGGGCTCAAGCTGGGGCTGCTGGCCTCACGGTACGTGACCCATCTTCTTGGAGGAGAAATCAAGTTTGAGTCTGAAGTCGGGAAGGGGGCTTGCTTTAGGGGGGTGCTTCCCAATTTTTCTGTTCAACGTTAAGGGATCGGGTGGCTGTGATGGCGTTTCAGGTGGAGAAGGGGAGGCAATACAAGAAGCAAGAGCCGGAGGATTCGGCCCGTATATTGCTGTGTGAGAACCATGCCTACCCTGCCGCCGTTTAGCCGCCGTGAGATGCTGCGCAACACCTGCGCAGGCTTTGGCTATCTGGCTTTGCAGGGGGCGCTGGGGCTGGAATCTGCCAAGGCAGCGGTGATTGATCCGCTGGCGCCGAAGCTGCCGCATTTTCCAGCGAAGGCGAAGCGGGTGATTTTTCTGCTGATGAAGGGTGGGCCGTCGCAGGTGGATACGTTTGATCCGAAGCCGATGCTGGATCGGGACCATGGCAAGCCGCCGCCGTTTGCGCTGCCACGGGTGAAATTTGCGGAGACAGGCAATCTGCTGAAGTCGCCTTGGAAGTTCCGGAACTATGGCCAGAGCGGGCTGCCGGTGAGCGATCTCTTTCCGCATGTGGCGAAGCATGTGGATGATCTGTGCGTCATCCGCTCCATGCACGGTACGAATCCGGCGCATGGCGGGGCTTTGCTGAAACTGCACACGGGGAGCGATACGCTGGTGCGCCCGAGTCTTGGCTCGTGGGTCAGCTACGGTCTGGGGACGGAAAATTCGGATCTGCCAGCTTTTGTGACGATCTGCCCGACGCTGGCGCATGGCGGTGTCAGCAACTGGGGTTCAGCCTTTCTGCCTGCGCACTGTCAGGGGACGCCGCTGGGCAATGCCAGCATCCCGGCGGCACAGGCGGTGGTGAGGCACATCCAAAACAAGATGCTCTCGCCGGACATGCAGCGCTCACAGCTTGATCTGGTGTCGCAGATGAATCACGCGCATTTGGATGCGGCCGGGGCCAATGCCGCCCTGGAGGCGCGGATTAATTCTTTTGAACTGGCCTACCGCATGCAATCGACGCTGCCGGATTTGCAGGACATCTCGGGCGAGACGGAGGCCACGCGCAAAATGTATGGGCTGGATGATCCGGTGACGGCGAATTTTGGGCGGCAGTGCCTCATGGCACGACGCTTTGCGGAAAGCGGCGTGCGGTTTGTACAGGTCACGCACAGCGACAGCTTCGTGCAGTGGGACCAGCACGGTGATCTGCTCAAAGGGCACACGAAGAACGCTGCTGAGGTGGATAAACCGATCGCGGGACTGCTGGCAGATCTCAAATCACGCGGACTGCTGGAAGATACGCTGGTGGTCTGGGGCGGTGAGTTTGGCCGTACGCCCGTGGCGCAAGGCACGGATGGGCGCGACCACAACCCGCATGGCTTCACCATGTGGCTGGCCGGTGGAGGCAGCAAACCGGGCACGGCCTATGGCGCGACGGATGACTACGGCTACTACGCGGCGGTGGACAAAGTGCATATTCACGATCTGCATGCCACGATTTTGCACCTGCTGGGGCTGGATCATTTGAAGCTGACCTATCGTTACGCAGGGCGTGATTTCCGGCTGACGGATGTGGCGGGGGAAGTGGTGAAGGGCGTGCTGGCGTAGGACGTAGCCTTGTTGCTGTGCAACAAGCAACCTCTGCCATTCGCCTGCACCTCACGGCAGTCCACATGGACTGCCGTTGCGACGCCTTTCCTTGTTCCACAGGAACAGGGGCAACTTTAAGGCGGCCAATCCAGACCAGTTGCGGCGCAACTGGGCAACTTTACTGAATGAAGAAGAACTGGCGGGTGTTCAGCACGGTCCAGAGGACGTCGCCGCGGTCAGTGTTGTCGGCGTTGTCGGCGATGGGTTTGAGCAGGGCTTGTTCCTCAGGGGTGGCTTTGCGGCTCAGCAGGCTGAGATAGACGCTGTCGATGACGGCTTCAGGGCCGACCTTCCTGGCCCTGTCCATTGCGCGGGCAATGACGGTGTAGCGGTTCATGAGGTTGGTGAAGACCTTGCCATTGAGCAGGGCCAGCGCCTGGCTCACGCTGGCATCATTGTTGGAGTTCTGGACGAGTTCGCGGTCGCTCTGGCCGAAGTCACGCATGAAGTGGCCATTCGGTGCCGGGCTGCGCAGATCGGCGGCGCGCAGCATGTAGGTGTCACGGTAGTTTTCCCAAGCGGCGAGGGCGGCTTTTTCGTTTTTGGCGGTGACTTCAAAGCGGCCGGCATCGGCGGCGAAGCGGGCTTTGGCCTGCGCGGTGAGCTTGGCGCGGCGCTGTTTGGCCAGAATAGCGAGGGCTTCCTCCATGCTGAGGTCTTCGCCGTCTTTCTTGAGCTTGATCGCAGCGGCGACTTCTTTGGCAAAGTCTGCGTCTTGGGTGTAGTCGTCTAGCTTGCCTTCGCGGGCGAGTTCGGCAAAGCGCCTGAAGCCGGCGTCATAGACGACAGCGTCCACGGCTTCGTCGATGCGTTTGCGCTGGCTCTGGATGGCCTTGCGGGCGGCACGGATGGCGGCTTCGTCCTTGGCCTTGGAGGCGGCATCCATGGTTTCCTGGGCGGTGCGGACTTCAGCGGCGAGTTCCTTCTGCTTTTGAGCCACCTGAACGGTGCAGGCTTGGAGTTGCTGGGGAGTGAGGCTGTTCAGCGCGCGGTCGAGCCACTCGATGCGGCGCAGGGCGATCTCAGCATCGACTTTGGTGGAGATGCTCGGAATGTCGGCACCGGGCTTGTAGAGGGTGACCATGCTGTCCCAGATCTGCTCGGAGCTCATGCGGCGGAGGAGGGGGCCGGGGAAGTTGTAAACTTCGCCGAGTTCGACGTCCTTGGTATAGGCTTCACGCTGGTAGGCCTGCGAATTGAGGATGGCGCGCAGCACGGCCTTCATGTCGTAATTGGCGGCCTTCATCGTGTCTTCGAGGAAGGTCATGAGCTGAGGATTGCTGGGCACGGTGCTGTCGGTGATTTCATCGACGGGCTCGATAATCCCCTGGCCCATGAGCTTTTTCCACAGGCGGTTGGCGATGACGGTGGTGAAGCGTGGGTTCTCCTTGCTGGTCATCCAGCCTGCGTAAGCCGTGATGGGCGTGACTCCCTCCTTCACGATGTTGCCGTCCTTGCTGAAAGAGGCGGGAATGGCGGGCTCGACTTTCTGCTTGGGCTTCGCGTCGGTGTACTGATAATCATGGGGTAGAAGCAGGGCTTTTTTACCGGTCTGATCCAGCACGTTGTTGTAGCGGAGAGGACGGAGGATTTCGGTCATGGCACGGCCGACGTCCTTGCGCTCGATGCCTTCAGGGAGGCTGAATTTTGTTACGGAGCCGCCGTAACGGTTGGTTTTTTTCTTGGCGGGCCCGCCGCCATAGATCGCCTGCGCGAGGAGTGGATTGGTGAGGCCGTTGCTGCCGGTCATGCCGTAGGTGTGGGACGCCATCTGGTAGTAGTCCATCTGGGTCCATTTATCGAAAGGGTGGTTGTGGCACTGGGCACAGACCATGCTGGTGCCCAGAAAGATCTGGGTGGTGACCGCCATGTTATCGAGCGGCATGTTGTAATCGCGGATGTAGAAGCCGATGGCACCGTTCTCGTAGCTCTTGCCGTCGGCAGTGACGACTTCACGCACCATTGCGTCGTAGGGCTTGTTGTCGCGCAGGCTGTCCTTGAGCCATTTGGAGTAGCCGTAAAAGGCGGGCAGGCTCTGACCGCCGCCGATCATCTGGGTCTTCATGCGCAGGATATCGGCCCAGTAGTTGTAAAAGTTCTGCACATAGCCGTCGCCAGCGAGGAGCTTGTCGATCAAGTTTGCCCGCTTGTCGGCGTCGCTGCTTTTGAGGAACTCGGTGGTTTCCTGCAGGGTGGGGATGCGGCCTGCGACGTCGAGATACACGCGGCGGACGAAGATTTCGTCGCTGGCGGCTTTGTTGGGCTGGATTTTTTCCTTGGTGAGCTTGGCGTTGACGAGTTCGTCAATTTTGGCGGTGGTGGCCTTCAGATCGGGGGCGGCATGGGCCAGCAGGACCGACGTGGCAAACGATGCGAGCAGGGCGCAGAGGGGGTTCAGCTTCATGGAAATAGACAGTAGGGGATGGCGCGATAACGCCCTGCTGGCAGGGGTCTTTCAACTTCTGTGTTATTCCAGCGTGCATTTAACGGAGATTGGCGGATTTTAACTTTGACAATCCATGGTCCTTTCCGACAGAATGTCCCATTAATTTATGAAATTGCTCCTGCCCCTTGTTCTACTCTCCACTCTCGCTTCCTGCACCTCTACGAGGAACGTGGTCAATAATCCGCGCCCTTCTTCAGTGATGCCTTGCCGCGACGCTGCATATGTGAACAAAGGACTCGGCTACGTCAGCCAAGGCGTAGGCCAGGCAAGCACCAGCGTGGTGGACATCGTTGATGACGGCAGCAATGCCGGCGGCAAAGTCGTTGATCGCCAGGCCAGAGATTACACGAACATCGGCATGGATGCCGCGTTTCGCTCGGACGACATCGCTTTCCGTGAAACCAACCGCTACACGGACTACGTCATGGATACGGTGGATGACACCGCTACCTTTGGTTCCCGCTTCATCCGGCGCTGGCCTGGAGTGGCAACGGGCATCATGCAGCGCGGCATGGTATCGACGAAAAGAGTGTATCAAAGTGCCTTGTATACCTACGGGGAAACGGTCAGCCGCGGTCTTTTTGGAGCTGTTGACATCATCACTCCTCCAGAACCCAAGTCCTACATGGTGGGCAGCCTGAATGATCTGAATGGTGGTTATCTTCTCCCTGGCTCTAGCTGGCATTGCCGCCTCCCAGAGCTGCCGGTGGAGCCAGAGCAGGAAGTGACATACGGCAAAAACCCGGTCACCTTCTCCAAGTAATTTCATCAGATTTTCCCACGGGAGCGACTGCAAGGTCGCTCCCGTTTTTTGTTTTTCAGCCCCATGTCGCTGCGAACGTTGTTTTTTGATGCGGCTGGTACCCTGATGCGGCCAGCAGACAGGGTGGGGCGGACGTATGCACAGCATGCCCTGCTGCATGGCATCGTGGCGGAGCCTGAGGCCATCATGCAGGCCTTCGGCAGAGTGTGGAAGGACACAGAGCCGCCGCTGCATCCAGCGGGCCAGCCTGCCGCAGATGATGATCGCGGCTGGTGGCGCGCCTTGGTGGGCGAGGTGTTTGACCGGGTGCTGGGAGCGCCGTTGGCGGAAAGCACGTTGGAGGCGCTGTTTGGCGAGCTTTACTTGTATTACGCACAGCCACAGGCTTGGAGCGTGTTTGAGGACGTGGTGCCAGCGTTGGAGGATCTCTCGCGTGATCACCGGTTGCTGGTGCTGTCGAATTTCGACCGCCGACTGCATACCATCCTGGCCGGGCATGGTCTGCTGCGCTTTTTTGAGCAGGTCATCATCTCCAGCGAGGTCGGCGCGGCCAAGCCGCACCCCCGTATGTTTCAGGCTGCGCTGGCCGCTGCGGGCTGCCTTCCTGAGGAGGCCCTGCACATTGGCGATGACGTGAAATGCGATCTGACCGGAGCACAAAACTGCGGAATTCATGCCTTTCATGTGAAGCGACCCGAAGCCGGACTCGGCGAGTTGGTGCAAAAAGTCCGCTTTGAGGGATATTCCGGCTTGCGTTGAACGCTCCTGTGAATACATACCGACCCCCGTTTCGGAAATGCGCAGGTAGCTCAGCGGTAGAGCAGTTGGCTTTTAACCAATTGGTCGAGGGTTCGAACCCCTCCCTGCGCACCACTCTGATACAGAGTGGTTTATGTTGGAAATGGCAAAGATGACCCCTAAAAGGGAACATTATGGAAACAGAATCCCCTCTCTTCCTGCGTTGTCCGCCAATTTCCACGCCTGCCGCCGTGAGGCTTGCCATTGATCGGGTAAGGAAGTATTCTCCTATGTTATGTCCACACTGACACTGGATCACGCATCGCCTTTTGAACGCCTGCTTTCGGCTGGCGAGGTTGTGACTGTCTTCAAAGGTGGCAAGAAGTTGGGAGTGTTTCTCCCTACATCACTCAAGCCACAGAGTGTGCCTTTGCCTGATTTTCGCGCTCGTTTGCGCCAGACGTGGGGAAGCCGTGTTTTCAGCGATGCAGAGGTGAAGGCCATGCGCGAGGCGGAGCTTGAACACTGCCTTGGCTGATGCACTGCGCGGACACGTCCTTTCTCTGCGCGTTGTATCGGCATCAAAGCCATTCCGAGCGTGCCATTGCCACGCTGGAGGCCATCGGCGGGCCGATAGTGATCTCCTCCCTGCTGGCCTATGAGTTTCGCCAAGCCGTGCGCTTTCAGGTGTTCCTGCGCTCAAAGGATGCGCACAAGGGCTATCTGGAGACGGAAGCCATGTCGATGCTGGCGCAGTTTGAGAACGATCTGGAAAGCGGAATGCTGATCGAAGCGGGAGTGATCTTGTCTGACGTGGCTGCGGAGGTGGAGCGCCTCAGCGAGCGGCACACCATGCGGCGGGGTGCTCGTGCCTTTGACCTGCTGCACATCGCCACGGCCCTGCAATGGCAGGCCAGGGTGTTCCTGAGCTTTGACGGCTTGCAGCGTGAGGTGGCCGCCGCAGAGGGGCTGCGCGTGCTCCCTGATGCCAACTTGACACCGTGAGTTCATCATCGAAAGCCAAAGCGAAGGCCACCACGCCTGAGATGGAAAGCTTGGAGGGTGGCTAAAGGGTGATGGCCGGTGAAACTTTAGGGTTGGTCGAGTCGTTAAGCGCTGCACATGAAATACGCTATTGCTGCTACGCAGGTCTTGTTGTTCACCGCGCCAGTTTGGGCTGGTGATTGGAATCAATGGCGTGGGCCGGACCGCAACGGGGTTTCGCAGGACACGAGCCCGATTGCGGATGCTTTTCCAAGCGAGGGGCTGAAAAAAGTCTGGGAGAGCGATTTCATCCCCAGCAACGAGTATGGCGGTCATGGCAGCCCGGTCGTCAGCGGGGAGAAGGTGTTTATCAGCGTGGTGTGGCATGAGCGCGTGGTCTCCGAAACCCGAGAGATTGACACCGAGGTCATGCAGTCGTTGAACCATCGCGGAACCTCGCCGGAACTGGCGAAGAAGCTGGAGGAAACCCGCCTCAATCTGCCCAAGCTGCGTGGCGAGAAGTTCGATGAATGGGTCACGCAATGGCGCAAGGACAACCTGAGCGAGAAAGAGGAGATCAACATCGGCTCCTGGGTGGCCAGCCGGTTTAAAGCAGGCAAAAATGCCATCGCTCTGGAGTGGCTCGACAAGATGAGCCGCCGTCAGGGCAAGCCGTTTGCGAGTGCGGCGGCGTACAGCAAGTGGCTGGATGACGAAGGTTTCCCGCCGGACGTGAAGGAGAAAATGATCGCTCTGGTGCCGAATACGGTGAAGGTCGCGCAGGATGTGATCCTCTGCCTTGATCTCGCCACAGGGAAGCAGCTTTGGAAATACGCGCAGCCTGGCAAGCCGAGCGGCCGCCAGTCCTCCAGCACGTGTGCGGTGGTGGATGGCAAAGTGTATGCGGCGTGCAGTTCGGAACTGCTCTGCGTGAATGAGGCCGATGGCAAACTAGTCTGGTCCACGCCGCTTTCCGCCAAGGGGCCTGCGGCATCGCCGCTTGTCATGGGGGATCGCGTGTACATGGCCACCGGCGTGGCCTGCGCTTTTTCGAAAGCGGATGGCAAGCTGCTGTGGGAGCAGAAGGAAGCGAAAGGATTGATCGCAAGTCCTACGTGGTGGGCACCGAGCAGCGGCAAGCCATTGCTCGTGATCAATGGCAACAACGCGCTCTATGGGCTCGATCCTGAAAATGGCAGCGTGAAATGGAAGGTCGAAGGTGGCAGCCAGAGCACGCCGGTGTCCAGCGGCGACTGGTTGGTGCTTTACAGCGGTACCGAAGGTGTGGGTCTGCGTGCCTACAAAATGCAGGCGGATGGAACCCCGAAAACCGCGTGGTCCCACTTTTGGGTGACCCGCCGCTACGCTGGCAGCCCGATCATTTACGAAGGCAGCGTGTATCTTTGCTGCGGCGAGAAGCATCAGTGCATCGATCTTGAAAGCGGTGCGGTGAAGTGGGTGGTGAACGAAGTGAATAGTACCATCACATCGCCGCTGATCGCTGACGGCAAGCTGCTGGTCTATGAAAACAACGGCACGCACGTGCGCATGGTGAAGGCGGACAATGCCTCCTACGAACAGCTTGGCCGTGCGAAGACGGACGCGATGGGCTGCTCCTCCCCGGCCATCGCCAATGGCAGGCTGATCGTGAGGCAGAAAGACAAGCTCGTGTGCTTTGATTTGCGGCCGGCTAATTGAAGGACTTATGGTCTGACGTGGCCGTGATCTTCAAAGCGGAGCGGGTGAGGTGCCTTTGGGGCTGAAGGTGATGATGAAGTGTTCGGGAAAGACTTCGAAGCCATACTCCAGGCCTGCTTCAATGATCAGCACCTTAAGGGCTCGGAAGGTTTCGAATGAATCAGGATAGACGCAAATGCTGACGTAAACGCCCCCGCGTTTGTAACTGGCGAGGAGCCTGCGCACTGTCTCTATGTTCGATATGGGGATGCCCTCGGATTTTTTGGGAATGGCTTCGAAGTCTTCGCCGCTCTTCTGGACACGTGTGATGCCGGGGTACTCTTCTCCTGCCGAGTCGATCAGCGGATACAAAGCGCCGTACTTCAAGAGGATGTTCGTGGCCGACTTGGTGATGGCCCGCTCTTTGGGGAAGCGCACATGCTCGACGTGCTTTTCATCTTCGGCGGTGAGCTTGCTGCGGAGGCTTTGGATTTGGGCGGCAAGGTCATGAGCCTTTTTTTCCGCCGCTTCCTTTCTGGCTTTGGCATCAGCGTGGCGCTGATCCAGAGCCTTGATCTCGGAGTTGAGTTCAGAGAGGTCTCCCGCAGGGGCTTTTGAGGAGCCTGAGTCGGCATTCATCTGGGCAGCCTGCTCTTTGCGCAGTCTGTCCTGAGTGGCCTGGAGTTCGTTGCGCTCTTGGACAAGGGTCTGCAGCTTGTCCTGACCGCTGTCTTTCATCTTCGTGCTTAACTTTTTGAGTCCTGCCAGTTCACTCTTTGCAGCTTCGATTCGTTCGGCCAGCAGTCTGCCCTTAGCGCCGGACAATTCGGTCGGATCGCCAGGGATGGCGGTCTGCTGGTTGCTCAGGAGCGCCAGCAGGCATGAGATGAGGATGATGCTGCCAAACACATTGCAAAGGGTGTCGAGCAGCAGGTCGAGGCTTTGGTCTGAATTGGGGCGCAGTTTTCTCATGACCTGTTACTCGGTTGGGCCCGTGGTCTCCAGTTGAATGTCTTCGGGGATGAGATCGTAGCCAATTTCGTAACCCGCTCCTCGAGTCCGTCGTGTGACATCGTTGAAGTGCAGGGCACCCGAGGGCTTGAAGTACAGCACGATGTAATTCTTTACCGGTGGAAATTGGGTCAAGGTCTGCATCAGGTCGGCCAGCGAGGACGCAGACTGCGATTTTGAGCCATCAAAAAGCTGGATGCGAAAGCCGCTCTTATCGACCACTACGAGCACGGGATCTTTGTTGGTGGTGCTCTTCTCCGGAATCAGGCGCAGCACATTTTGCTGGTCAAAAGTCTGCTGCAGACGGCTCTGAACTTTTTTGATCTCGCTTTCCAGTGCCGCCAGCTTGGACTCTGCCGCAGCGGCCTCCTTGGTGCTGTCTGGGAGGAGTTTTTTGAGCGCTTCGATGGCGGCCAGCAGCTTCTGTTTTTCAATGCGGATCTCCCTTTCGAGAGGGGTCTCGTCAGCGAGAATTTTGGTGGGATCAGGATTGGTGGAGGGATCGAGCCGCGCAATGGAACGCTTCAACTCGTCGATCATGCGCGTGAGGGTTTCCTCCGTTTCGTTCGGGCTCAGCACGGCCATGGCGGCCTGCTGCTTGAGCTTCACGATTTCCGCGAGGGTGTCCTTCAGAGTCACCGCAAGCGCCGCATGGGGATCTGCATCGCTGCTGACACCGATGACCTCGTCGAGATTGAGCGCGAGAAAAATGGTGATGATGATGAGAAAGCCGGTGGTGCCTGTGATCACGTCCTGAAACGCGAAGAAGCTCACGGTGCTGCCGCTGGATTTTTTGAACCGGCCTCTCATGCAGGTGGTGATCAGGTTTCCTGCAAACGGAGTTTTCCAGCGACCTGCCTGCTGCAGACGTCATTGCAGTTGTCCAAGAATTGAGATTCAAGGGACTGCATGAAGCTGACGATGAGCTGGAGGATGAAGGCGCAGACCAGGGCCACGAGAGTGGTTTCGAAAGCGGTGGAGAGTCCGGCAGTGACCGTCTTCAAAGAGGCGCGAATGGCCGTGAGGTCACCACCTGCCTGCAGGGTGTCCGTGAAGGCGCCGATGGCCTGGCTCAGGCCCAGAACGGTGCCGATGAAGCCGAGCACGGGGATGCCCCACATGAACCCCTGAATGATCCCGTAGCTGGAGACGATCTGGGCTTCGTCGTTTTCCGCCTGCACTTTCAGGATGGCGGCCACGTCTGAGGTGTGGCCGATGTTGTGGAGATTGGCGAGGGCGAGGTCGATGCGGTTGAAGAGGACAAAGTTGTGCGGGTTGTCCACCAGCGTGCACATGCGGTCACGTACTTCCTTGGCGGTGGCGGAGGTGAGCACAAATTCAGGCTCCTGCGGCATGATGGACAGGCCGAAGACTTTCTGCTGGAAGACGAGCTTGCGCCATTTGAGCAGCAGCATGGAGAGCGCCCAGAAGAACAGGAACATGGTGGGATAGGGGCAGGGGCCGCGCTCAAGAAACATGGCGGCCAGCCACTGCGTCTGCGGCCACTTCTGCTGCATCAGAATGATCAGGGTGTAAAAAACGGCTGTCAGCAGCAGGGCGATGATGAATGACAAAACATTGCCCGGACTGGTGAAGCGCCCGCCACGAAAGCCGAGCCTGCGCTCTATGTCTGAGCGCGACCAGTCGAGTGTCTTCTGCGGATCCTGGAAAGGATTGCCCGATGGAATAGCCACTGAACTTGAGGGTGGGACCTGTGGCATGCTCATGGATTTGGGGTTGTTTTAGGGCTGGGACAGGGATGTAAATACGATCACTTGTCCATGGTGAAGGAAATCGGCTGGATGCCGAAATTGCGCTCGTCTTCTATAGAAACAAGCCTGAACCGGACGTCAGACTGGCTTTGCAGTGTGCGGGCGTTTGCCTGGATGGTTGAAATTCCGGTGTCCACAGCTTCGCCAAATGTTTTGTAGGAGTCGTCATACTCCTTAAACTTTTCCTGTTTCGGCAGATAGCCCAAATTTTTGACATCTGTGATCTCGTTTTTTCCGAGCATGGTGGTCTCTAGGCCGATGGGCAGGGCGGCACTGTCCGGAGTCAGGTCGAAAGCGAGGAAGCAGTGCCCGGGGATGATCACGAGATAGGATTTGATCCCAATTTTCTGCAGCACGGATGCCATGAGCACCGTGCCGTCCACGCAGTTGGCCTGATGGTCGCTGATCGACTGGTCCAAGAAACGGACGCTCTGACTGAACACTCTGTCGCCTGGCGTTGTGGCAGCTACGTTGCTGTATTTGATGCCGCGGCGCTGAAGTGCGTTCCATATGGAAAAAACCTGAAGAAAGACCTCTTTGGGATTCTCGGAGAGATAACCGTCAAACTTGTCCACAATGTGGCACTCGAGCGCTTCTTTGAGTATTTCCTGAACTTGCGGGTGGTTCTCGTTGACGTATGCAGCAAACAGGAAAGAAAGGCTGGTCAGGTTCTTGCCTGATTTGTCCTTCGAGACATAGAGAGGGCAGTCATTGATGGATCTCAGCGTGAAGACTTCGGTGGCCTCCGGAAGCGGCGTGCCGTCCACAGATGCCGAGAAGATGACGTTGATCGGGCGCTGCTGGAGCACTTTTCTCAGTGCTTGGTAGTCCCAGATTACCTTGGGTCTGATCAAAGCACGACCCTGCTGGCCCACTGTGGCGACGGTCCCCTGCCATTTGGCCGTCTTCATCAGGCCGTCTGAAGTGATCTCGACACTGACCTGTGCTCCCTTGTTCAGCTCTGAAAGTTCAACGCCCAGCCAGCTGTTCTCGTCGCCATAGATGGGTATTTCGCGTTTGCGAATTTGTGCATCCTCATCGGTTTTCTTATCTTCTGCGGACTGCTCGTCACCGTTCCAGTCAACTCCTGCGGTGGATAGGAGCGCGCTTGGGAAAATTTCTTTTCCTGTGAAGGAGAATGGCTTGAATTTCGGTGGGCCTAGTTTGGTCTCTGATTTGGTCTCGGTGGTGTGCGGGCTGCCCGAACGTGTGGGAGCGGTGGCGGACATGTAAACAAAGACAACGCCCAGCAGCAGGCAGACGGTGGAAGAGAGGATGATGGCCGGCCAAAACCAGACGGGCTTTGGCGTTTTGCCACCCGCTGGCGAAGCTGTGAAGAGTGAGGCCGGAGGCAGCACAGCCTTGCCGTGAGGCGTCGGGGGAGGTGGTGAGGAGTGCTGCTCTGACCGTGGAAAAGGTGCCGTGTCTGGCTGCGGCAGCGTGTGCATTCTGGCAGGGGGTGGCGCGAGCATGGGGCGCTGCTGTTCCAAGAAGTCCCGCAGCACGAGCCATTTGCCGTTCACATGGATTTTATACAGGGTGTGCAAATCACCTGTGACGAGTGCGGCCTCGATGTCGGAATACGAGATTGGGGACTTCCTGGCACCGCGCCACTCAAGTGAATAGGTCGTTTCATTCATATCAGGGATGGGTTAGGAACAGGGCTTCTCCAGGAAGGGGTTTGAGATCAACTCCGGTGGTGGACAGCGCTTCATGATACTTCTGCAGCAGAGCTGCCCGGTCCGTGGCCACGACGAATACGGGGCTCAGTGGAAGGGAAGCGGTGGCCATGATTGTATTCGGTGCGTCTGCGGCCGCTTTCCCGGCAGCAGGGTTGGCGACGAGGAGCGGCTTGCCGTTCTCTCTGCCGATGACCCACAACTCGCGAGAGGTGCGTCCCTGCGGGTTGAGGACCAGTGAGAGGTCGGTCTCCACATAGCCGGCAAATTTCAGTCCGGCGGCGGTGGCTGCGCGCAGGTAGTTCCGGTGGGCGAGCGCCTCCCGCTGGTAGGCACGTGCTTTCAGGGGCTTGAAAAAGGCCGTGAGCGGTGCCAGCCATCTCTCCCGCATGGCCGGCACGAGCCAGTCCTCGCTGCGCAGATTCGTGTTGTCGAGTGTCTGGTGCAGGATCCGCAGATCCTGCTGCAACGACGGGCAGTAGTGCAAGCCCCACTCGCGCGGCCGCAGGCGCATCATACCTTCCAATTTAAGCAGTACATAGGCTTTGGCAATGGGGCTGCCACGGGTGTCCTGCACGAGATTGTCACAGACATCGAAGAGCGACTTGAACACCCGCTCGCCTTTTTCGTCTGTGATGCGCCCGATATCGAGCAGGTTCATGAATTCACTGGTCTGGCTCAGGCGGGTGGTGCTCAAGGCAGCACCCTGATAGAAGCCGACCTCCCCGGCGCGGGTGAGGCTTTGCTGAATAAACATCACCGACGTTTGTGTTGGATCGGGCTGGTAGAATTTGCCACTCCAGCGGGATGAACTGCCTATCGTGGTCGCTTCAGGCTTGCCCAGGGACCAGATGGTGGAGGTGCCCTTGTTTTTGGAATAATGGACCACGGTACTTTCGAAAATGTTGTTCAGATTTTCATCGTGAATGAGTGAGAGGATTACTTTCCGTTCTGCTTCGAGGAGTGTGTCGGGAGCCATGTAGCGCCCGGATTTGTCATTGAGAATGGCCTGGAGTTCGTCCTGGTCTCCACCTGTGAAGAGTGCTGCCTGAAAGGCCTTTTCGGTGGGCAGTGTGTCCAGCATTTTCAAAGAAGGAGCGGCTTCGGCAAACTTGACCGACTGCCATTTGGAAATTGCTTTGACGTAGTCGTCCAGCGTGTTTGCACCAGCTGTCGCTGTTCTAATGGCGGCGAATGATTTCAGGTCTTCCTGATAGGTGGTCAGCCGCTGGCGCAGGGTTTTGATGCGGGCCTCCAAATCTGCCGGGAGGGCCAGCGCTGGAACTTCCGGTTTGAGGAGTGCTTCGAGCGGTTTCAACTCCTTGTCGATCGCCGTGCAACTGGTGGTGACATTGGCGGCCAGTTTCTCATGTGAAAGCTCTGCTGTGCCGCGCTTTTCAAGCTTGCCCAGAGTGGTGGCGGTGCTGGCGGCGAACTTCTTCAGAACCGTCGCGAGGTGAAGATCCTTTTTGGTCTTCAATGTCATGAGGCGGTTCTTTGGCTCAGCCGCCACATCGCCGCCCAGCTGCTTCACGAGAGCGTCGGCATCGTCGAACTGCCTGACCAATTGGGTGGGGGACAAAGCGGTGCGTTCACCCTGGAATGTATTTTCAAGGGCCAGCAAGGCATCCGCTGCCTGCTTGCCGGTGACGCGGGTTTTAGCTGCCCAGGAGCTGACCTCTTCGATCCTGGCCTGCAAGTAGGGCCAGCGCAGCAGCAGTTCCTCCTCGCTGCGCAGTTTTTTGATCAGACCTTCGGCGGCGCTGTAGTTTTCTTTGGCCTGATACGAGGCGAGTTCCTGCGTCAGGGACCAGGCCTTCCAGGCATGCAGGCCGATGGTGGAAATGCAGCCGAGCAGCAGCAGTGCGGCAGCGGCCAGCGCGGTGTTGCGCACGCGTTTGGTGCGTTGCATGCGCTCCAGTTTGGCCCGCAGTTCCTGTCCTGCCGCACGAAGGCGCTGCAAACATTCCGCGGCCACCGGCAGTTGATAGCCTTCCAGCTCCTTCCAGCGTTTGACGAAAATTTCGTCCCTTTCGGCAATTTCTTCATAGGTGACGCCTGCGCCGGTGAGGAGGCGGGTTTCCACTTCTTCGACAAAGACGAGAAAGCTCTTGAGCGTGCGGTCAAAGCTGCGCTGCTTTTCATCCCCGGCCTTTTCTTTTTGGAAGAAGCGCGACAGATCCTCCACCGCAGCCTTCATGGCAGGGTCGGCGGGCGAAAAGCCGTGCTCCTTGAACAAGACGTTCAGAGAATCAAGCATCTGCCCCACCTGCCGCCATTTGCCCTCCGCCTTCAGCATCTGCATGGTGTGGAGCATGTCTGGCACACGGGCCTCAGCCTGCCTGCGGCGGAGCGCCTGGCGGATGTTTTCGCCCTGCTGGAAAACATCCAGGCGTTCGAGCTTGGACGCGGGTGCAACGGCCTTGATGCTCTCAGTCAGCGTGGCGATGCGCTCCTCGTCATCCGTCTTCAGCACCTCACGCAACAGGTCGATTTTTTCCTGCAGCCCCTTGTTCTCCAGTCGCTGGAGTTCTTTCTTGGCGTTGTCATCCTGCGGATTCAGCTTGAGGATGGTTTTGACGATGCGGAGCGACTTCACGTCATCGCGTGAGAGTACCGCCGCACGAAAGTCTTTGTAGAGCGGATGATTGGCGGAGATGCCCCGGCCATAAAGTGTCTCCAAATCCTGAATGATGCGGGTGTCAATGCGCGGTGCCACTTTCAGCCCGTGTGTGTCGCAATAGATCTGCCAGTTCTTTTCCTCGCCGAAACTCACTGATGCGGCGAGATCAAGCAGCGGCGGGTCTTCTTCGGCTACTTGCAGGGCCTGGTAGTCACTGCCTTTTTGAAGCATTGCTGCAACAAGATCCAGCCGCCGCTCCACATCCGAGCAGAGCTGCGCGTAGATGGCGGCGGCGTCTTGTGCGGCTGATGGCGGAACCTCCTCTTTGAGGGCGGCACGGATGACCTCGATGGCTTGAGGGAGGGGTTTCACGGATTGGTAGGCTTGAATGGGGAATGACCAGATGGCAGAACCACTTTTAGCTGACAAAGCTCGGGTTTGTTCGGTTGGTCCAGCAGCAGGATGTAATTCCCTGGCAGGAGATCAAAGGGCGGAGGAGTCTCCCCTTCGAGGTTTTGCAACTTTGTCTTCAATTCTTGTTGTTTGAGTTCCTTGTCAGCTTTGCCCTTCTCGTAGAACTCTTTTCTTTTGGCCTTTTGAGTAGGGGACACCTTGCTGCGCTCATTTGCCGCCAGGTCGTCAACGTCCTTGGAAATTCCAGCTTCGAGTTCTTTGATTTCTTTCTCGATTCCGATCCGATTCTGCACGGAGCCACCCGGGACTCTTGGGGGTATGACTTGGAATGCAGAATCTCCTGTAGATTTTAGCGTGTAAAACTTCTTCTGGTTCGCGGGACCGTCATGCCTCAGGATATAGATTAGTTCCTGCTGCCCCGCGATGTGCAACCGGCTGAGGAAACCTGTGGGCAGGTTTAGCGTTACGGTGGCGGCATTGACCACAGTGGTTTCAATGGCCTGTGTCAGGATGGGTCTGGATGAGGCTCTGCTGATCGGGATTAGTCTCAGATCAAAGAGGACTTTTGTTCCCTCCTTGCTGCGCGCCACGATCCTGACGCCATCGGGCGACTGGCGCAGTTCTTCAGGGATGGCGGCGAGGTTGCCGTTCTTGGAAAAGACGATCATGTCAGTCAGCTTTGTAAACAAGGAGGGACCGAACTTGAGATCCTCACTGCTATCCGAGCTGACGCTCATCCACTTCTTCAATTCGCCCTCCTTGGGCGCGGTCGTTCCATCCGGGCGCGGATGCGCATTCCAGGCGGTGCCGATGTACAACAGCATGTCGGGAGAGACTTGTAGCCCCGTGATTTTGTCTGTCGGGTCTTCGTTGGATTGGAGCAGGCAAAGATGAATGCTGTTCGTAGCGGAGGCTGCATCCGCATCCTCGATCACGTTCACCGGCTTTGGTGCCTCTTGAGCGTGCGGGGTGTCATCCTTTGCCGCCATCTTGGGTTCGCTTTTCTTGTCATTTCGCTGCTTCAGCCCTGCAGCCTTGGCGCGCAGCCATTCGGGCAGTGCGTCATTTGCGGCGGCTGCTAGTGCCGTGGCACGGGATTTGGCGCCAGCCTCATCCAGTTCAGCCCATAGTTTTAGCCATTGCAGCGCTTCGAGATCAGTGCTGGTCTGCGGGGCTCCTGGGAGTTTGAACACGTCCACCCAGTTCGTGTGGGTACCGCGTACAGGCTCCGTTTGCTTCAGCACTTCCCTGGCTGCGGCCTTCAGAGATTGAACCACTTCATCGCGTGGAGATGGAATGTCTTTGAGAGACAGATAATCGCCCATCTGCTTCCATTTGGCGGTGCGCGAGTCCTGCCATTTGCGATACGCCTCAAGAATGTCCAACGCCGTCAGTGTGGCCTGGCCGGATTGCAGCTTTGCCCAGGGGCGCAGATGCAGCTCCGCCCATTCATCCAGCAGTTTCTTGAGATCTTTGAGGTCATCCTGGGTATGCGCAGGCAAGAGGATTTCGACGGGCACGCCCGGGTGGTGAAGCACCTGCTGCATGCTGCGGAAAAAATCTTCGTGTGACTTTAGCAGAGCCGTGCCTTCCTCCATGTCCGACTGCTCTTCCAGCAGCTTGCGCGTGTCGTTGAGAGCGAGTTGGTGGCTTTTCCAGGTTTTGGCGATCTTTTGTTCATAGTCCGTGCGCACCTGAACCTGCAGGTTGTTCTGCCGCAGCAATGCCCCGACCACGACAACGATCATCACTGCGGCAATGATGAGAGAGATGCCGACGAAGCTCTTGTTTGATTTTGCTGCTTTGCGGCGTGACGCAGGCGACCAGTTGCCCATGGGGCTGACGGGAGCAGATGCCGCGCCTGACGAAGGCTTGGGTTCAAGGACCTTTGGTTGTGTGGAGTA
This sequence comes from Prosthecobacter sp., assembly GCF_029946185.1. Lineage (GTDB taxonomy): Bacteria > Verrucomicrobiota > Verrucomicrobiia > Verrucomicrobiales > Verrucomicrobiaceae > Prosthecobacter. The sequence goes on along the minus strand of NZ_JAQSEA010000180.1, from coordinate 5,419 downwards.
TGCATGCTCCGGTGCTGTCGCACTCAAGGTTCCAACGGCAGGCGGAGCAACCTGAGGTGGAGGCGGTGTCGGCAGGGTGTCAGGGCGGGTGAGATCAAGAACAAGGCGGTTGGAGGTTTCCACCGGTCCGCGCATGGGGGAGGCGGATGAAAGCGCCACCCAATGGAAGTCCGCCACATCGTCATTCGGCTCCAGGCAGGTGGTGAATCGGGTCTGCCAGGCCTGTGCCGGATCCTCCAGCAAGGATTCGCGAAAAAGCTCCAGACTGCTGATGCCAGGAGGTGTGATGATATAGCAGCCCTTGTGTGCTTCACGGGACATTAACATGCCAGCGGAGGCGGGATTGCCGGTGACAGCGGACCAGGCGTGGGAGGCCGAAGCGGGGAAGCATGACAGATCCACCTCCTCGGCAGGATCAAGATAACGCGGGACTTCACTCCATGAACTGCGCCACGCCATGGAGAGCAGAACATCCGCTGGTGTCAGTCCTGCGGCGGAGAGGGCACGAGTTTCGCGTGGCTCGGCGATGAGGTGATGGGCGATGTGATTGGTGCGGCCGGTGTAGTCGGACCCTGCGTCCTGCAGACAACTCAGGATATGAAAGGTGCCTGAGCCCACGCTTAGGATGCGATGAGCATAAACGACGCGTCGTGGGTCATGACCCGGCAGGCGGGCAAACTGGCTGAAGCGCTCCACGGAGGATGAGAGCATGCCGCTGACGGCACGGTGTCTGGCCACGGTGCCGAATCCGGTGCGGCCTGCTTCGAGCAGGCGCGGGGCGCTGGTGTAGATGAGCTGCCAAGCCATGAGATCAGTTCGCGGAGGTGGAGGGGATCATTTCAGGGGTGGCCTGCGCGAGCACCCAGAGAGTGGGTGCCTCCACATGCCGGGGATTGAGCTGTTTCGGATCAGGGCCGATGCGGGGCGTGCCGTCGCGGTCGAGAAACTCGACGGGAGAACAGCCCAGGGGGCTGACGGCAAAGTAACAAACGTTTGAGGAGATGGCTTCAGCATTGGCCACGATGGAAGGGCAGGTGCGGACCATGAGATTGCGCACGCGGGTGGAGTTTGTCTTGATGTGGTCGAGTCTGACCGTTCCATCTTGAATGGCTGGCAGCAGTGGCTCATCACCCAGCAGGTAGGCCCAGGTGTCGTACTTGCCCACCATCACCGCGAGCGGTGTGGAGACACGCTGGCGGGAGTCCAGCCCGAGCAGACTTTTGATGCGGACTTCCGTTTCAGCGAGGATGACATCCTGCTGATCAATACGGTGGGTCTTGATCTGCGGATCGGTGACGCTCCTCATCATGGCGCGGAACTCGGTGTTGTGCAGAGGATCAAAGAGGAAGAAAATGCCGGAAGCCACCGCGATGTGCTGGGCCCCCGGTGAGTCTGCGCTGTTGCGGGTGGGTTCGAAATGCTCGCCCGCATTGTCGTAAAAGACCATGGAGAAGCCGTTCTCCGGTGTGGCAGGATGGGACAGTTTGAAGATGAAAGGCTTCGGCAAGCGTACCTTGCGCCCCTGGCGGGGCAGGGTCTCATAGAGAGCCCCTTCAAGGTCGGTTTTCGCCAGGAAGGCATCCTCCGGTGACGAGGAGGAAAACAACTGCGTCTTCATCTGCGTGAGGATGACGTTCTCCGAGGGATCGGCATCCCGGAACGTGATGCCGAAATTCTGAAACAAGGTGCTCTGCAGGATTTTGATCAGTACGCTGAGGTAGTATGATTTGCCTGACGAAGGTGCGCCGACGATGGAAAAGATGTGATGGGGCAGGTCGAGGAATCCCGGTGGCAGCTTGCGACGGCAGTGCGGGCAGGCCAGGTCGGAGGTGGAGAGGCCCATGGCATCCAGCGCCTGACCACGGTCATTGAAACGCGTGGCGTGGAAGCGCTGCATGGCTTCATCGCCGAGCATGGGATCACCACGGAGGCTGTTGTGGACGGCGATGTTCATCGCATCGCCCCGGTCAAATTTGAACCAGCAGATCGGGCAGGTGAATTCGCCGTATTCGCTGTTCACTTCCGAGGCCTCCGCCGCAGGTTGATGGGCAGGCCTGGCGGGTTCATCTGGAATGGAGCTGTAGCGGTCAAACCAGGCGGCTTTCTCGGCTGGCGGTGTCATGGGGGGAGGGATTTTGAGAATCTCACTGGAGTCGTGGACATAAAATCCCATTTGTTCCATTCCGTTCGGAATTAAAAGCAACTGCTTGCGGGCCTTGACGGAAAACTGACCGAGCCAGGTTTTCAAAAACTCCGGTCCGAACGGGCCGTTCCAGTCATGCTGTTCACAGTTGTAAACAAACCAGGAGTTGTCATTCCCCAAGGCCATCCAGGCGGCCGATTGGGAGCTGTATTTAAAGGCCAGCAAATGCCCAGCTCCTACCACGGTATGCTCTTCTCCAAGAATGGATCTGAAAAATGTCGTTTCAGCACCGTTTACGAGAACAGGGCAGCTGAAATGAAAGTCCATGGTGTCGCCGTTTTTCGTCACTTTGCAAAGCACCTGGGGGCATTGAGGGGAATTCACCTTCAAGTCTGACTGGGGCCCTGCACCGATAACAAACGTTGCACCGTCAAATCGGGAACGTTCTCCTGTGATGCAGTTCAAAATGCAAAGTGAGTTGTGATTGCCGTTCATTCTTGCCTGCTGCGTTATGGGTGGGTAATATTTAAAAAAAGAACCGTGGAATGTTGATCATAAATTGGATTTTTACTTAGAAAAGCACGAGTTTTCATGGTTGATCAAATCGTTGTAGATTCAATCAACACGCGCTTATGGGGCTGCGGAAGGCTTGAGATGCCGGTCAAAGAAGGCCAGCATGAGTTGCTCAGTTTTTTCAGGGGGCACGCCTTTCAGACCGTGTCCCGCGCCTTCGAAGCCGACGAGTTCGGCTTCCACGGTGGCGGCCTTGAGCTTGTCCACGAGCCAGGAGGCCTGCTCATAGGCGACGTATTCATCGGCGGTGCCATGCAGGCAGAGGGTGGGGGCGGCGTTTGGCGTCACCCAGTACAAGGGACTGCCAATGATGTGCTCCCTGCGCTTGGTGCTGAGGTCGCCGCCGAAGAAAAGCGGCAGCACGTCTTTGGCGTCCACGCTCTTGTCGTAGCTCTTGGTGAAGTCGCTGGGGCCAAAGAAATTGACCACACAGTTCACGGCGCTGTTTTGATCCAGATTTCCTTCACCTTCGAACTGAGGAACTCCGGCGGTGACGCCGAGGAACTGCGCCAGGTGGCCGCCGGCCGAGCCGCCCATGGCGCCGATGCGTGCGGGGTCCACGTGATACTGGGTGGCGTTCGCGCGCAGCCAGCGCACGGCGGCTTTGCAGTCATGCACGGCGGCGGGAAACTGATAGGCCGGTGCCAGCCGGTAGGTGACAGCGATGGCCACATAGCCATGCTGGGCGAGTGTGAGGAGCAGTTTGTCATAGCCCTCGCGCTTGCCTGCACGGAAGCCGCCACCATGAATGCAGACTACGGCGGGGAAGGGGCCTGTGCCGTCTTTGGGCTGAGCCAGATTGACCTGCAGATGCTGGTTGTCGGGATTGGCGAATTCGATGTCGCGGGTGAAGGTGACGTTGGCGGGAACGATGAGTTCCGCCGCGTGGATGGATGAGACGAGCAGCAGGGAGGTGATGAGATGGCGCATAGGGGGGAGAAGTGGCTGTAACGACTCTGGTCGCATGGATGTTGCCGGGCCTCTCCGGGTGATTTCTAGAAACCTTTTTTTCGGGAGCGTGTTGCATGTGTTCAACTTGTTACCGATTCCCATGAAGACTCTGACCCTATCTTTAATGCTGCTTGCCCCGGTGGCACTGAGTGCCGCTGAAGCCGCCGAGACGGCACATGCGGACATGACGCCGGATCAACTGCAGTTCTTTGAGAAGAACATCCGGCCGGTGTTGGTGGAGTCTTGCTACAAGTGTCACTCCGCCGAATCGTCCAAGGTCAAAGGCGGACTTACGCTGGATACCAAGCAGGCGACGCTGCTGGGTGGTGAGTCGGGGCATCCGGGGGTGACACCCGGCAACATCGCGCAGAGCAGCCTGTATGAGGCGATGACCTGGAAGAACGAGGACATGCAGATGCCGCCGAAGCAGAAACTGCCGGACGATGTGATCGCGAACTTCAAGAAGTGGATCGAGATGGGAGCGCCTGACCCGCGTGAAAACAAGGTGGTGAATGCGGGCGGTGGCAAGCGGGTGATCGACATGGATGAGGGCCGCAAGCACTGGGCGTTTCAAAAGCCGGTGAAGCATGCGCCTCCTGCGGTGAAAACGGAAGGCTGGGCGAAGACGGAAATCGACTCGTTTGTGCTGGCAGGCATCGAAGCCAACGGGCTGCACCCCATGCGTGACGCGGACCGGCCTACGCTGATCCGCCGCATTGCGTTTGATCTGACTGGACTGCCGCCGACTCCAGATGAGGTGAGGGCCTTTGTCGCGGACCCATCGCCGGAGGCGGTGAAGCGTGTGATCGACATGTATCTGGACTCCGAACGCTATGGCGAACGCTGGGCGCGGCACTGGCTGGATGTGGCGCGGTATGGCGAAAGCAGCGGCAAGGAGGTGAACGTGCTCTACCCACATGCATGGCGCTACCGCGACTACGTCATTGAGTCATTTAAGAAGGACAAGCCGTATGACCAGTTTCTCAAGGAGCAGATTGCTGGAGATCTATTGAAGTTTGATGACAAGCGCGACCAGGCGAACAAGATCGTGGCGACGGGGTTTCTGGCGATTGGTTCCAAAGGACACAACAACCGCGATCGCCGCCAGTTCTCGATGGATGTGGTGGATGAGCAGATCGATGCGGTGTCACAGTCGATGCTGGGACTGACGCTGGCCTGCGCGCGCTGCCATGATCACAAGTTTGATCCGGTGACGCAGCGTGACTACTATGCGCTGGCGGGCATCTTCCTGAGCAGCGAGACGTTGTTTGGCACGTATGAGCAGCTGCAGAACAACAATTCGGCAGGCTTGATCGAGCTGGATCGCGACGCGGGGCAGACGGTCTCCCTGGCGAAGATTTCGACGGCTGAAGTGGCTGAACTCAAGGGTAACTATGAGCGGGCGAAAACTGCCGCCGCCGAAGCGCAGAAGGAAATCTTTGCCATGCGGCAGCAGGATCGCGAGAAGGCGGGTGCTGCGAACTTCCTGCGCATACGCGGTGCGCGCGATCGTGCGGAGGAGGTGAAGGCAGACGTGGATTTGTTCTATGAAGATGGCACACCGCGCACTCTGGCGATGGGAATGCTGGACCGCGCCAGCCCCTACAACAGTCCGATCCTCATCCGTGGCGACATCAAGCAGCCGGGTGAGGTGGTGCCACGTGGACTGGTGGAGGTGCTGTGCGCCAAGGGCGAGCCATTGAATATCAGCCCGCAAAGCGGCAGTGGCAGGCTGGACCTGGCCTATTGGAT
>NZ_JAQSEA010000179.1 GCF_029946185.1 Prosthecobacter sp. | reverse complement strand
CTCGCAGTCAAATCGTCCTCGGTCTCCTACTCGAACTCGTCCTCGATTTTAGGGCTGCGCAATATCAACGGCAGGCGAAACTCAAAGCAAGTCCCCTTCTCACTCGGAGCGAGTTGCAGCGTGCCGCCCATGCGCTGCGCGAGATCACGGGCGATGCTGAGGCCGAGACCGGCTCCGCTGACGCCGGCCTGCACGCGGTCGTCGACACGATAGAAGGGCTCGAAAATGCGTGCGGCTGCGCTGGTGGCGATGCCGGGTCCGGCATCGCTCACGGTGAGGAAAAATTCGCTGGCGCTTTGGCGCGTGTAAACGGCGGCGGCAGCACCTGGCGCATACTTTTCGACGTTGGAGAGCAGGTTCGCGGTGATCTGCGCCAGAGCATCGGCGTCGAGCACGGCCTTGGTTTTTTCGCCTTCGTGGGTGCGAGTCAGGGCGATGTGGCGGCGCAGCAGGGCGGGCTCAAACTGGCGCACGATGCCGGTCACAATCGCGGCAGGCTGGCAGGGGGCGGCGTTGAGTTTCAGGCGGCCTTCCTCCTGGCGAGAAAAGGTCAGCACGTTTTCGATGAGGCGGCTGAGACGCCCCGCTTCTTCACGCACGAGAGCGAAGCGGCTGGTGGCGGAGTCGGGCACGGATTCTTCGATCACGTCGAGATTGAGCAGGATGTTCGTCATCGGCGTGCGCAGTTCGTGGGAGACGCGGTTCACAAAGGACACGCGCTGCTGCGCCAGCAGGGCGGCACGGCGCTGAAGGATGCTCATGCCGATGCCGCAGCCTGCGACGAGAACGGCGAGTGCGAGTGCGCCCGCAAGCGTGGGCAGATGGTAGCCCACCGAGATGCCGCGCTCATCCCAAGAGACGATCTGCCAGCCGCCAAAGCGAGAGACGACGGGGGCCAGCAAATCGGGTGGGCGCTTGGGCAGCCTGCCGACCGAGCGCAGTTGCAGTCCGTGGGAGTCCTGCACGGCATCCGGCCCGCCGAGTTTTTCAACCGCACGGAAGCCTGATTCCAGCCAGGTTTTAAAGTACCCACTCATCGCCGTTTCGACCGCTGAACGGTCGAGGGTCAGCACCACGGCGGTGCCGAGCAACTGAACGTAGAACATCAGCGGCTTGCCGGGTTCATCGATCCAGGCGGAGCTTTGCGAGCCTGCATCGGCGAAGATGGTTTTGGCATCGAGCAGCACGCGCGGGCGCGGCAGGCCGCTGTGTTCTTTTTCGAGGGTCGGCTGCGGCAGTGGCGGGGCGGCGGGAAAGCCGATGCTGAGATGCGTCTCCGGGCTGGCGCTTTTATAAAACAACCAGGACACACGCACGATGCCCTCGACGTTTTGGGCGATCTGCCGTGCGGACTCTCTGTCGCGCATGGACTGCGTGAGCAGAGCGCCGGCGCTTTTGAGGTGGCCTTCATAGAGGTCCTCCAGCTTGCGTGCCTCGGTTTGCAGGGCGCTCCCCAGCGTCAGTTGCGCCTGCCGCTCGCGCCCGCGGCGTGTCTCGGTCTCGCGGTGTGCCACGCTGATCCCACCCGCAGCGATGCAGCAGGCAAGCGCGAGCATCATGCCGAGCATGAAGCTCGCGCCCGAGATCGGCGGATGTGCGGCGGATGTGCTCATTCCAGGTTCACATCCATGAACAGCAGCCAGATGCGGCCTTCATCCTTGTGCTCGTTTGCGCCGGTGTCTCCGGGTGGATTCAGCGTGCCGATCAAGGCCGTGGTGCCGACGACCTGCGTGTAACCGGTGGTGAACTTCTGGCACGAAATCAACGGCAGCTCGGGATAGTGCTCATTCCAGTTCATGTCCTTCAAATTGCCCGTCGTGTGGACATATTCAGGAGCCAGAACCAAGTCGGCAAAGGCATGGTCCGCACCGAGAACCGCCTCCACTTCCAAACTAAAACCCAGGCTACGGCGCTCAAATTTAGAAGTACTCGCCAGACTGGTCGTTTTGGCTGGAGGGCCCTCGCTCGGAGGCCAAAACACAGTGCCGTAGGTGTATAGACGTCCCGATTGATGCCGGGCGCGTGTCCCTGACTGGGCGCAAATCGTGAAGACATGCTCCAGCACCGCCTCTTTGGAGGCCAGCAGTGGTTTCAGCTCCGCAAAGCATGCTGCGCCATCGGTGGGATGTTTTTTGAGCAGTTCCCAGCCTTTCATGCGGTTCAGCGAGATCACGCGCTCGGTCAGCAGCAGATTGCCCGTGCTTGTTTTCGCAGGCTGCGCGGGGGCCGTCAGCGTGGCGACTTGCAAGGTGGCAAACACCAGGGTGATGGCCCCCGGCTGCGAATCATTCAGCGTGGAAATGAGTGATGGCACACCGGCTACCATACGGCAACTGGACGTGCCCTCCTTTTCAAATATATCCATCACGGGCACACCGGCCAAGGTGGTGTCCGCTTTGTAGGGTCGAAAGCCGAGAAACCGATCTCGATTGAACGAATGCGTGACGCCCGCCGCACCGGCATCGGCTTCCAATGTCGGTTCAAACTCAAAGCGGTCGCCGAGTGGGTGCATCTCAAAGGCCGTGGGGTATTGGAGTCCCGCACGATCAGCGACATCAAACTCCGTCGGACAAATCAACTCGTCAGAACACTCCAGGCTGCTGCGTGTGCCGCTCTTGCCAGTGATCCAATGGCAGCCATCCAGTTTGGCGCTGCCAGCCGTCACCGCTGCCAGCACATTCGCGTGCAGTTTGTCGCGACCGTCCGGGGCATCGAGCAGCGCGGCGTAGTCGGCCTGCGGCAGGGTGAAGGTTTCGACGAGGCAGAGGATATTTTGAGGTGCCTCGGCCGCCGCCGGTTTGTCGGAGATGGCAGAGCCGCTGGTGGCAGAGGCCGCTCCCGCAGCCTTCCTGTCTTTGACGAACGGATCCTTGGGCTGGTCCTGCGCGGTGAGCAGGCTGGCACAGGCGAGGAAGAGGCAGAGGTGGAGTTTCATGGTGCCGGGAGAGTGGCGCATGGGGGGCA
>NZ_JAQSEA010000178.1:25957-29685 GCF_029946185.1 Prosthecobacter sp. | reverse complement strand
ATCTTTAGCAAAAGGCGAAAGCTTGACCAGATTCAAAATCGTTTTAGCATCAAATGATTCTGGAAACTTAACAAGTAGCAGAGCAAAAAAGCTACTCATAATGTTACTGACTAATGAGTTTTCAAATCCGTACTCTTCAGTTACAACCTCTTTGCGCGTTAGTCCCAAGGCCAAGTGGCCATCAGGGTCGGTAATATGCAAACGAGGTGTTCTAACTCGATACTTCCCTCCCCAGTCTTTTAGCCCGCAGTGCGAGGGTAATATTTCCGGAACAGATGCAGCACTAGTTACGAAAATTCCATTACATGTCAGTGCGGGTGAATTATAGTTGTACGACCAGTGAATCGTCATAGGTACCTCGCTAGGCGCGATTTGCCATTTCGACAGATCAATAGTTGATTTTTGTGGGCGTAAATAACCTCCCGTCACTCGATGCACCACAGGGTGGTCTAGCTTATACCAATCCCAGAAACTGGGCTTTGTAGTGGTTTCGGCAGGTTTTCTCAACTTTTGTAAGACCGCATGATTAACACGGACTCGAATTCGGGTTCCTACATGTAGACTCTCGATGCGCTCAACCTGAACAGCTTCTTGTGTCAGGCACATTCTAAAACAAAAACCATCATCCGAAGCGATATGACGAGTCTCGACTTCGATTTCGTCACTCAAGAGGAAGGCCGCAAGTGCTCCGACGCCGAATCGGCCCGTGCGAACAACCTGCGCACGTGGACGGCTCGCATCGGCTGGCAAGTCGCTACGCTCAAAGGTTCGTTGCCAGTGGTCTTAATGACGATATGAAGCCCCTGCCGTCAGAAAGTAATCAGTAATAACTTTTTCTGTCATGCCAATGCCTTTGTCAGAAAACTCCATCCAGGCTGATTGGCTTTTCTCATCAAATTCGCTAAGTTCTATCAACACATCTGCTTCCTGTGGGCGAAAGCTAACATTAGCGTACTCTGGATATTGTTGTTGAAAATATTCTCGTTCTCGAACCGCATCAACAGCGTTCTGCATGAGTTCCCGAACGCCGAATGAAGGGTCATCTCCATAAAGCGGTCGGATCAGCAAACTCAAAAGCTCCGCTCTAGCCACTTCTGCCCTAATTCTTCGGGGGAGATAGCTTACTGTTTTTGAGAATTCAGGGACATTATCTAGATTTGACCGAACCCGCCTCCATTCTAACCCAAGTGGGCGCAGTTTCGGGTAGCGGCCATACACTTCACCAAGCACCGCCCAAGACATGTCGAGTTCTAATTGAATGCCATCAAGCCATTCGCGAAGGCGTAAAAAAGTATCTACATCTAAAGGCTCGGCTCTAATTTCCACGGATTCCGGATCTTCATTTTCGGGTGTAATATTTTTGATTGCCTGGTGCGCTCGCCATTCAAGGCTCGATACACGGCTTGTTATAACTCGGTATTTGAAGACGATCTCAGGAGCCCGCGTCGCTTCGATCTGCAGGTAGTCTGCAAGCCGAAGCAAAGTCATTAAATAAACGGAATGAATTCCTTGGTAATCACGAGCTTGATACCTTTTTGCCAGGTAATCGAGGCAAACCCTGAGTGGCATTCCATGACTTCGTGCGACTATTCCTGCCAAGTCTATCCAGTCGCTGGATAGACTATCGGGTAAACGAAGAAATTTATATTTCGTACCGGGAACTCCATAAACAGCAAATTCATGAGCAAGCCTCGGGTGATGTTTGCGGATAAATTCACCGACAAGTTTATAATCTGCAGCTGTAAGATTATTCCAACGAAGGAACGGATCACTAACTGAATGCCCTTCACTCACAAATTCGATCCCAAACACATCAGCGAGTTTATCATTACTCCATCGCCGTGCCGAAAATAGAAAGTCATTCCACAGCGAGGGCCATGACTCAGCGTCCATATCTCTGATAAGCTGATTTCTGGATTCACCTTTGATAAGCTGATAGAAACCAGGTTCTGCAATATGCAATGCCGAATCGTGCAACAATGTGGCCAACACGAATATCGTTGTATCAGCTGCGGAAAACACCTCAGCCGCATCTTTCGGAATCATTGCTGCCGATGTGGCAAGAACACTGCTAATGTGCTTCTCCCCGTGATCCGTATAGTCTTTGAAAAATGGCGGTGTGCCACTTGATCCAAACCACTCGCTAAAAGTAGCCAAGGCGTAATAAACAATCCCTTTTTCCCGATCTTGGCCTGTAAGTTTTTGTTCGAATAGCGGTGGGAGGATAATTGACATAATAAAAAATATTGTAACATTTCTTTTGTAGCCAACTTTCCTAGGCTGACCAAATCAAATTTTTATCAAGCCGTTCAGCGCTTTACCGCTTGCTCTCCTCCTGACAAAATTGGGTCAGGCGACATGAATACGAGGGAGAAGATCGCTTTTTTCAGCTTGAACTGGGGTCGGGGTGCAAAATACTTGAGAAAGTCAGTGACGAGCCTTTGGCGCAGCAAGTCCTCTAACCACAGCCAAGCCACTCGATTCTCCTTCACGTCCCTGGATCACCTCAACATCCAAAACCAGCGCCTCCAAGATTCCATCTTGCCCTTCGAAGCTCTCCAGTCCTCCGTCGTGTCCTTCGTAGCCCGTAGGACGAAGAAGGAAGCTTTAGCGAAGGATGGATAGCGAAGAACGGGGGCCCGCTCTCCCATCCGGGTTGACTGCGCTGCGCTTGCCCTGCGGGCAGCCTTCGGCTGTCTGCGTTGCCTTCGGCTATCTGCGCTGCGCTCCGGTTCACTTCGTTCGGCTCCGTGTATTCAGTGTATTGATTCGCTCCGCTCACCCTCCGGGCTCCTTTCAGTCGTCTGCGTTGCCTTCGGCTATCGACGCTTCGCTCCGGTTCGCTTCGCTCGGCTCCGTGGTTGATCCACTCCGGCGGCATTTCCCCGCCGTCCCGTCCGCCCCCCAGCGAGAACAGCTTCAACCCATCTCATCTCTGCCGCGCAAAGAACCTTCAGCCATGACGTTCCTCTGATCCGTGCAGGTCGTGTCATCCGTGGTTAAAAATCTCTGCTCCCTCTGCCTCTCCGCCCCTCTGCGGCAAAAACGCACGTCCCAAAGCCTCTTTCCCCCGCTGCCTCGTCCCTTCCATTCCGGTTCCGTGTATTCAGTGGATTGATTCGCTCCGCTCACCCTCCGGGCTCCTTTCAGTCGTCTGTCTCGCTTCGCTCGGCTCCGTGGTTGATCCATTCTGGCGAATCCCCGCATCAGACCCTCTGTGCCCTCGGCTCGGCCTCTGTGGTGAAATCAAAATCACTTCCATCAACCTCAGTGCCTCCTTCGCCCCCCTGTCCCGTCCGACCCCAGAGAGAACAGATTCAAAATCAAATCTCTGCGGCGTTCCCATCTCTGCGGTGCAAAATCCGGATGCCTTTATGAGTGTCTTATAAGTGTCCGATGACTGGTTCAAAACCTCCGGCCTCCGTGCCCCTCGGCTCGGCCTCTGTGGTGAAATCAAATCCGGGACTTCCAATGCCTTTATCAGCGTCTGATCAGCGTCATATCAGCGGTTAAAACTCTTCTCCCTGCAGCCCCTCGCCCCTCGCTGATCCTCCAAACATCTCACCACAGAGGCCACAGAGAATCACAGAGATATGAATCAGAGTTCCGGACAGTTCAGCCCCTCTGTGCCCTCGGCTTGGACTCCGTGGTAAAAAATCAAATCTGCCCCTCACACACACAGCACCCTCGCCCATCACCGATCCTCCAAACATCTCACCACAGAGGCC
>NZ_JAQSEA010000178.1:0-25857 GCF_029946185.1 Prosthecobacter sp. | reverse complement strand
TCACAGAGATATGAATCAGAGTTCCGGACAGTTCAGCCCCTCTGTGCCCTCGGCTCGGCCTCTGTGGTAAAAAATCAATTCCGCCCCCCACACACACAGCACCCTCGCCCCTCCCCAAACACACGCCAACAACAGCAGCGTGTCGGAATCCCATCCAAAAAAATCCTGTGAATTCTGTCATCCTGTAAATCCTGTCCAAACCTGAACCGAGTCAGAGAAAAACACCCGTATCCTTCTCCCCTCCTCCCCGCCCCTGACACACACCAACAACAGCGGGTCCTTGAATCCCATCCAAAAAATCCTGTGAATTCCGCCATCCTGTAAATCCTGTCCAAACCTGACCCGAGCCACCCCAACCGCAACCAACCTGCAAGATTGCCGAATCCGACACACCAAAACCCCCATTTCCTCGCAAAAGCATCACTCACTCAGCATGACGATTCCTGACCTCCAGCCGCCTCCGCTCCCTCACCCCTTTCCCTTCACCGCCCCCTCCCAAGCCCCCAGTTCCTCCGGCACCGCCGCCATCGGATCCGCCGCCTTCACCGCCTTCCAGATTTTCAGAGCGAAGTCGGCCATGTATTCGAGGTAGTCGGGCTCCAATTTGGAGGAGGGCTCGGCGAGGGTCTGGTGCCAGGCGTCGCGGGCGTGGTCGAGGGCTTCGGGGAGGCGGCCCTGGCGCTGGCGGATCAGGGCCATGGCGCGGAGGTCGTCCAGACGGTTCTTGTAGGTGGCGTTGTGTTCGGCGTGATTTTCATAGAGCTGGTGATGCAGCTGCCAGGCCTCCTCCAGATGCCCGGCCGACTCCTGGGCCCCAGCCAGCGCGGCCAGGGCCCGGGTCATGTAGGTTTCATTGCCCCCCTGCTGGGCGACGCGCAGCCCTTCCTGCGCGGCGGCGATGGCTGCATCAGGTTGCTTCAAGCCGCAATAAGCGGCGCTCTGGGCTTCAAACGCGACCTGCATGTCCTCCCGCAGGGTGTTGGCGCGAGCATCCTCCTTGGAGATGGCAGCGGTGCGCTGCTGGATGACTTCGATGGCCTCCTGGGTGTGCTGGATGGCCTGATCATGCAGGCGGGCGCGATTTTCGATCTCGGCCAGCCAGATGAGCTGATGGGGCAGGTTGGCGGCTTCTGGCAGCGCCTTAAGACGCTGAACCACAGCACCCTGCATTTCAGCGGCACGCGCATGGTTGCCACGATGGATCATGAGTTCCACGAGCCGAATATCAAATTCCCACTGGTGCTTGGCGACTTCGCCACGCTGCGTGGCCAGGGAGATGCACTCCTGAATCTGCTTCTCCGCCGCATCAAACTCCCCGGCCGCCTCCAGCGCCGATGCGTTGGACATGAGAATCTGGTGCAGCGCCACGCCACTGAGCTGCTTTTGGCGCGCTTCGGCCACCGCCTCGGCACTGGCCTGCGCCGCGTCTTTGCCACGGCGGAGCTTGATCCACGCGCGCACCAGCATGCCCTGCGCCCGGAACCAGTTCTGGCTGCCGCGCCCCTCATGCTCCTCAATGTGCGTGCGCAGAGCTTTGAGCAGATCCACCGCTTCGATCCTGGACCCGTGATCGACTTCCATGATGATGTGCTGAAAGGCGGCCTCGCGTGCGGCGGGATTTTCAGGGCCTAAACGTGCAGCGGTGAGCTCCGCGCTGCGACGCAGTGCAACCAGAGACAACTTGCGGTCGCTCATGAGATCAAACAGACGGGCCACCTGGCCCATGAGCTCGATTTGCAGATCCGGGTCCTCGCGCATGTCTTCGATCCGCTGCTGGCTGGTGATGAGCGCCAGCCGCAGGGCCTCGGGATTCCGGCCATTGCGCACTTCATCGGCGACTTCCTTGAGCAGGTCGGTGAGGAATGAAGCGGACTCACGGCTGCGCAAGGCCTCGGACTCGGCCCGTCCCTGCGCCTCACGGGCGAGCTTTGCCTGCCAGATGGCCATGCCCGCCCCATTCACCAGTGCCAGCACACTGAAGCAAGCCGCTGCAAAGGCGACGCGGTGGCGTTTGATCCAGCGCGAGGCGATGTAGGCCGCGCTGGGCGGGTGTGCGGAGACGGGTGCGCCATCGAGGAAACATTGCAGGTCGGCGGCGAATTCGGCGGCACTCTGGTAGCGGCGCTGAGGCTCTTTTTCGAGGGCGCGCAGGGCGATCCAGTCGAGATCCGCCGGCAGCTTGGAGACATCCATGCGCACCTCTTGGGCGGGTGAGGGCGCAGGAAGGATCTTGGTGGTGAAACTGGTGGAAGGACGTGGCGGATTTTTGTCGCGAATGATGCGCCAGAACTCCTGCCGGCTCTGGCCCTGCCTGGTGACTTCGGCAAAGGGCGGGCTGCCGGTGAGCATTTCGTACAGCACGGTGCCCAGCGCGTAGATGTCGCTCCGGGTGTCCACGCTGCCCACGTCTTCGATCTGCTCCGGGGACATGTACTGCGGCGTGCCCATCACGAAATTCGCCTGCGTGGCGAAGGTCATGGCCTCGATGCCGCCGGAGGCGAGGGCCTTGGCGATGCCGAAGTCGATGATCTTCGGCACGGGCCGGCCATCCACCTCGGTGACGAGGATGTTGGAGGGCTTGAGGTCCCGGTGGATGACGCCCTTCTGGTGCGCGTGCTGCACGCCACTGCATACCTCCCGGAACAGCGTGATGCGCTCCCGCAGCGTCAGATGCTGCTCTTCGCAAAACGCAGTGATGGGCCTGCCGCGCAGCAGCTCCATCACAAAAAACGGCCGCCCGTCCGGGGACATGCCCGCATCCAGCATGGTGGCAATGCAGGGATGCTCCATGGCCGCGAGCATGCGGCGCTCCTGCTCGAAGCGGGCGAGGATCTGGCGCGAGTCCATGCCGCGCTTCAGGAGCTTCAGCGCCACCTCGCGCTTCAAGGGCTGCGACTGCTCGGCACGCCAGACGAGGCCGAAGCCACCTTCGCCGAGTTTTTCGATCAGCCGATAGGGGCCAAGGACATCGCCGGGTTTTTCATCGCCCCATTCCAACGGCCCAGCCCCATCGTCGGGTGGGGGAGCTGAGAAATCATTGGAATCTGGAGGCATGAGCACGCGCTGAGTATCCTTAAGAACGCAGCATGATCCACCAAATCATACAGCATGATACACCAAATCATGCAGCGAGTACTTTGCTGCATTGACCAAGCCCCTCCTCGCGCTTCACTGCACCTGCATGACACCCCTTCACCAACTTCGCGCCGGCATCATCGGCACCGGCTTCATCGGACCCGTTCATATTGAGGCACTTAAGCGCCTCGGCGTGACCGTGAACGGCATCTGTGGCTCCACGAAGAGCGCGCGCCAGGTGGGCAATCTGTGGGGCATTCCGGAGATCTATGGCGACTACGATTATGAGGCGATGCATACCAGCCCGAACATCGACGTCGTGCACATCACCTCGCCAAACAAGGTTCACGTCGAGCAATGCCTGGACGCACTGGCCATGGGCAAGCACGTCATCTGCGAAAAGCCGCTGGGCATGACGACGAAGGACACGCAGCTGGTGGTGGATGCGGTGCGCAAAGGTGGCAAGAAGGGCCCGGTTTTCGCAGTGAACTACATGTGCCGCTTCTTCCCCGCCATCCTGCAAATGCGCGCCATGGTAGCACGAGGTGACCTGGGCAAGATCATCCACGTGCAGGGCCACTTTTTCCAGGACTGGCTGCTGCATGAGACCGACTACAACTGGCGCATCCTTTCCAGCGAAGGCGGCAAGCTGCGCGCGGTGGGTGATGTCGGCACGCATTGGATCGACGCCGTCGGATTCGTGCTCGGCGCGAAAACACAGAGCGTCTTTGCGCACATCGAGACCTTCTACAAAACCCGCAAACGCCCCAAAGGCGAGGTGAAGACCTTTGCGAAAGTGGACCCGAAAAAGATGGTGGACTATCAAGTCGATACGGAAGACTTCGGCAGCGTGCTGCTCAAATTTGGCAAAGCGAAGCACGGCTTTGCAGATGGCGTGCATGCGAATGCCAGCATCTCGCAGGTGGCCGCCGGTTGGAAATGCAGCCTGAGCTTTGGCGTCTACGGCACCAAGGGCAGCGTGCGGTGGGATTTGCAGCAGCCGAATGAGATCACGTTGGGGCGTCGCGATGAGCCGAATCAAATCCTCCAGCGCGGCACCCCCGGCTTCCTCGAAGACGTCGCCAACTACACCGACTATCCCCCCGGCCACGCCGAAGGCTTCAGCGATGGCCACAAGATGCACTACCGTGCCATTTATGAGCACATTGCCAGTGGTAAGCAGACGCCGGTGCTGTTTGCGACGGCGGAGGACGGGCACCACGAGATCAAGCTTTGTGAGGCTATTTTGGAGAGCAGTGAGAAGAAGACGTGGGTGGGGGTGTGAGGCAGCAGCCCGCCCGAGCACAACCCACATTGCTGACATGCTAAGAGCTTTCAATCTACTCGGCTACATCCTGCTCATTGCGGCACTCCCAGCAGTGCTTGAAAACATGTGGGAGGTGTATTGGGGGACGATCACGGCTGGGCCGCAGATGATTGGCTTTGTGCTCGCGCATGCAGATCCCGATTCAAGCTGGGTGCGCGTCGTCCACTATTCTGGTTTTGCGGGCATCGCCTATCACCTTTTCGGCGTCGTTACCGTCAGCCGAATACTTTTGGGATTAAAGCCAAGCCTACACATAAAGCTGTTTTCCTGGATGTTTTTGATCTTCACGGTTCATGGTCTGATCGCGGCGCTTTATCCCTTCTGGTCACCGTGGTTTGAGCGCACGTGAGCGAAGGGAGATGCGCAGAGACTCGATTTTTGGAAAAGATCGTTCATTCTGCTTCATGAACTGGCTGGCGCATCTTTACTTGTCGGAGCCGGAGGTGGAGTTTCGGGTGGGGAATTTGTTGCCGGACTGGGTGGGGCCGTGGGAGATGGTGGGGCTGCCGGAGGGATTTCAGCGGGGGATTGCGAGGCATCGGAGAATTGATGCGTTCACGGATGCGCATCCGCTGGTGAGGCAGAGTGTGCGGAGGTTTGAGAAGCCGTTTCGGCGCTATGGTGGGGTGCTGACGGATATCTTCTATGATCACTTCCTGGCGGCGGGCTGGAATGTGCATAGCAAGGAACCGCTGGGAGAATTTGTGCAGGGCTTTTACGACTCGGTGGAGCAGGTGCAGCGACACATTCCGGCGCAGGCGTGCACGGTGCTGGAGCACATGCGGGCGGGTGACTGGCTGTGTTCGTATGCGACTTTGTCGGGCATCGAAATGACGCTGCGGCGGATGTCCCACAGGCTACGCTTTCCGTTTGATCTGGCGGCGGCGATGGCGGTGCTAGAAGAGCAGTACGAAGGGTTTCGGGAGGACTTTGAGGCGTTTTTTCCGGAGATGAAGGCGCATGTGATGGAGGGGTGAGGGGGGAGAGGCGGGGGATGCCTGAAGAGGAATGAAGCACGGAGGGGCTCGTTGGACGTGTGCGCGGCATCTTGGCCTTTTCGCATACAGCACCTCTTTCCGTCAGCCGGACGCGAGTCCTTTGGACTTTGCACATGCTATACCGATTCGAAAGCGGTGTCGTCGATGCAGGCTTGCGCCTCGCATCTTTGCCACCGCACTCCATGACGCTGTCGCGTTTTTACCAATCTGCGTGGACTTCTTAGTCGTCGGGGACTTGGATGCGCTGTGTGTTGAAGCGATAGATGGATTCGACCAGTGGCTTGCTGGTGTGGCGCTCGAACCAAGCGGCGGAACACTAGGGGTAATCGGCGGCTTTGGAGACGAGGCCGTGCTTGACGGCGTTTTGATGGGTGTAGTTCAGCCGTGCGAGATAGGAGCGCTCATAAGTGAGCTGGGTTTCGCGATAGTTTTGCCAAACTTTTCTGCCGGGTGTACGATCTAGCTTGTTCACCCACCTGGCGGTTTTCTCATGGAGGAGTCCGAGCATTTTGGGGAGGCTCTCGGCGGTATCGGGTGACTCGGCGATGAAGTGGTAGTGATTGGAGAAGACGGTCCAGGCTTCTAGGCGCCAGTCGAAGTCGGCGCAGACTTTGAGGAGGCCGCGATGGAGAACGGCGAGGCGAGCGGCGCTACGGAAGTGGTGTTCTTTGAGGTATGTGGCGGCGGTGACGAAGTAGATGCCGTGGGTGCCGAGCCGATGGAGCGGCGCATGAGGCCATGCGAGCTTCGGATCATTGTCGGGGGGCATTGGAGAATGCTACGGAATGGTCTGGTGTGAAGCAAGCGCGACAGCGTCGTGGAGTGCGTGCGGCAAGCCTAGGCGCGACGCCGCTTTCCGTCAGCCGGACGTAGGTTCTTTGGCCTTTGTGCATGCTACACCGGCTCGAAAGCGGTGTGGCGCTGCGCTTCCCACCGCACTCCATGACGCTGTCGCGTTCGCGGATGCACCTAGCCAATCCCTAACGCCTTGCGGATGGCGAGGGCGTCTTTGAGGGCTTTGTCAATGGTGTCACCGAGGACGGTGAAGTGGCCCATTTTGCGGCGGGGGCGGGCTTCGCGTTTGCCGTAGAGGTGGAGTTTGGCGCGTGGGTGATTGAGGACGGGGGACCAGTCGGGGTGGATGAGGGGGGCGGGCCAGACGTCGCCGAGGAGATTGACCATGACGGCGGGGGTGTGCTGGGTGGCATCGCCGAGGGGGAGGCCGCAGATGGCGCGGTGCTGCTGCTGGAACTGGTTCGTAAGGCAGGCGTCGATGGTGTAGTGGCCGCTGTTGTGGGGGCGGGGGGCGACTTCGTTGACGATGACTTTGCCGTCGGTGGTGACGAACATTTCGACGGCCATGGTGCCGACGTAGTCGAGGCCTTCGGCGACGGCTTGCCAGAGGGCGATGGCTTGCTGGGTGATCTTGGGATCGACGCGGGCGGGGGCGATGGTGACGTCGAGGATGTGGTGGGTGTGCTGGTTCTCGACGCAGCCGTGGGTGGCCATGCTGCCATCGATGCTGCGGGCGCCGACGACGGAGACTTCGCAGTCGAAGGTGACCCATTGCTCGACGACGGCACGCTGGCCGGTGAAGCCGCTCCAGGCTTCGGCGAGGTTGGTGTCTGCGGTGACTTTGCACTGGCCTTTGCCGTCGTAGCCGAAGGCGGCGGTTTTGATGACGCAGGGGCGGCCGAGCGCGGCGACGGCGGCTTCGAGTCCGGCGAGGTCGTCGATGACTCGGAAGGGGGCGCAGGCGATGCCTTGATCACGCAGGAAGTTTTTTTCGCGCTCGCGGTGCTGGGTGGTGATGAGGGCCTTGGCGCCGGGGCGCAGAGGCTTCACGGCTTCGACGGCGGCGAGGCAGGCGGCGGGGATGTTTTCGAATTCGGCGGTGACGACATCGACCTGCTGCAGGAAGTTGTTCAGGGCGGTGGTGTCGTCGTAGGCGGCGTTGATTTCGAGGTCGGCGAACTGGCCGGCGGGGCAGCCCTGGGGTTCGTCGGTGAAGATGGCAATGCGATGACCGGCGCGGCGGGCTTCGAGGGCGAGCATGCGGCCGAGCTGGCCGCCGCCGAGGACGCCGATGGTCGAGGGAGGCGGGAACTTCATGCCTTGGGTTCGACTTCGAGTTCCTTCTGGCTTTCGAGCACCTTTTGCGTCTGGCGCTCGCGGAAGATTTTCAGTTTTTCGACGAGCTCGGGATTATCATTCGCGAGCATGGAGACGGCGAAGAGTCCGGCGTTCAGGGCGCCTGCGTTGCCAATGGCGAAGGTAGCGACGGGGATGCCGCCGGGCATCTGGACGATGGAGTAGAGGCTGTCCACGCCGCTGAGGGCGCGGCTTTGCACGGGGACGCCGAGGACGGGGATGGTGGTCATGCTGGCGGTCATGCCAGGAAGATGCGCGGCACCGCCGGCACCGGCGATGATGCATTTCAGACCGCGCTGAGAGGCGGTGGTGGCGTAATCGTAGAGAAGCTGGGGCGTGCGGTGGGCGCTGACGACTTTCTTTTCAAAGGGGATGCCGAAGTCGGTGAGCACCTGGGCGGCGTTTTGGAGCGTGGGCCAGTCGGAACTGGAGCCCATGATGATGCCCACGAGGGGCTGGCTGGCGGAGGTGTTGCTCATCGGGAAAGCTGGCAGAATGGCGGCAGGGTGGCCGGGCACAAATTTTTTCTGGATGAGATTTGCCAGAGCCTTGTAGGGTGCCTGTCATGATTTCAGAATTCAACCGCAGCCAGATCGTGTGGGCGGCACTCGGTCTCGCGGGCAGTGCGGTGTGCTATGCGCTGACGTGGGTGTTCCTGCAACGGGTGGCGATGGCCTTGCTGGATGCATTCAATCTCTCCGGGACGCATGCCACGTGGCTGAGCTGGGTGATGGTGATCGTCATGACCTTGAGCGGATGGCGCACTTGGAAAAGCGGCCAGAGCTTTGAGAGCTATGCGGAATCTGTCTTTTGCCCAGATCTGACAGGCAGCGGCGAAACGATGTGGCTGCGTGCGGCGGACCACCAAGGGCAGGAGCTGAGGGGAACGGCCTATGTAATAAGCCAGCTGTTTCTGAGCGGACCGCTGCTGATGCTGAAGAGCATTCAGCGTCTCAAGAGCCGCATCCCGGATGAGGCTGGTCTGGAGTCAAAGCTGACTCACATGCTGGGAGTTTTGCGTGCAGCCAACAAGTGGCAGGGACTGGCGGACCATCCCGGGCAGGAGCGGGAGATTTGGCTGCTCGGGCGGATGAAGCAGATCGATTTCAGCCAGTACGAAGGCCGGGTGCGATTCAAGGCCAGGACTCCTCCTTGATGTTCTTCGCGGGTTTCAGGGCGACCAGAGATGAGACGGGGATTTAACATGGGCCAGGCTTAAAAAAGACTTTGGGAACAGAGCGAAGAAAGGGGCTGGGGTGCTGGCATCGCTGCGCTATGCGAACGCCTGCTGGGTGATGAGGGTGCGCGTTCGAGGAGTGTCGCTTCGCTCAACCCCTCGCTACAGGCTGGGATGGCTACGCCATTCAGAAGGTCAAACTCCATAAGGGGGCCGCGCGATCCAGATGGCTCCGGCATCCAGAGGGTCAGAGTCCAAAAGGGCCGTGCGATCCAATGATCGCGGTCGGAGTCCCCGAGTCGGCGGGTGATCGTTTAGCAAGCCTCTTGCCCGAGGCCGAAGGCTGTGCCAAGCACAGGAACATGACCTTTCTCGACAAACTGAATCAACGCATCGCCAAAACTGGATCCAATCTCTGTGTGGGGCTGGATGTGCGGGCGGAGAATGCGGAAGAATCGACCAAGCGGTGGATTCTGGATGTGATCGCGCAGACGGCACCGTATGCGGCGGCTTTTAAGCCGAACTCGGCGTACTTTGAGGCGCTGGGCTGGCGCGGGATGAAGATGCTGGAGGAGATTTTGCAGGAGATCCCCTCAGATATTCCGGTGGTGCTGGATGTGAAACGCGGAGACATCGGCGAGACGCAAGGATATTACGCCAAGGCCTGTTTTGAGGCGATGAACGTGGATGCGGTGACGCTGAATGCCTACATGGGCCGGGACACGCTGGAGCCGTTTTTGAAATACACGGACAAGGGGCTGTATTTGCTCGGCGTGACCTCGAATCCGGGCGCGAAGGACATTGAGCTGCAGCAGGCGGGCGACCGTCAGGTGTATGAAATCGTGGCGGGAATGACGGCGGGGCACCCGCAGGCGGGGCTGGTGGTGGGGCTGACGAATGCGGCACCGGATGTGCTGAATCACATCCCGGACGTGCCGCTGCTGATTCCGGGACTGGGCGCGCAAGGTGGCGATCTGGGGGCCCTGAAAGGCAGCGGGCGGAAAGCGCCGCTGCTGGTGAATGTGTCCCGAGGCGTTCTGTATCAAAAGGATGAGCTGAGTTTTGCCGCGCGTGCGGAGCACTGGATGAAGCAGATTCAGGGTGCGCTGAACTGACACTTTCATTTTGAAGAATGGTCAAATCGAAAAGCGGATGGAGCTTGATTGAAGCGCATTCGAGAGGATGTGTGGTCTCCACAGACATCCATGGTAATCGACCTCAGCGAGCATCTCAAAACACCCTTCCAGAAAAGGATTTACCGTCTGATCGGACCCACCCTGGAAAAGGCGCTGGGGTTTCGTGGCTTTGAGGATTGCTACCGGGAAACCTCACGGCTGTTCAAGCTGCACCCGCAGCATCCCAATGTGTTCGCGTGGTTTGATTCGGCAGCACATGCGTTCAAGCTGCAGGAAGAAGCCGATCTGCCGGCGGAGTTTTCGTTTCCGAAGCAAGGGCCGCTGATCATCGTGGCCAATCATCCGTTTGGCGTGATCGATCCCGTCATGCTTGCGCGCTGGGTGGGGCGGTTCCGGCCTGACATGAAGGTGATGACCAATTCAATGCTGCTGGCCATGGAGGAACTGGCAGCGCATGTGATTCCCGTGGACCCCTTTGGGGGTGAAGGCGCGGCCAAACGCAACCTGGGGCCGATGAAAGAGGCGATCCGACTGCTCCGCAGCGGTGGTGCGCTGATCATTTTCCCAGCGGGGGAAGTGGCTTCCTACAAACCCGGACGCGGCGTCGAGGAACCGGCGTGGAGCAACCACGTGGGCTCGCTGGTGCGCCGCACGCAGGCGACGGTGCTGCCCGTTTATTTCCCGGGCTCCAACAGCGCACTGTTTCATGCCGCAGGGATGATCCACCCACGGCTGCGCACGGGACTGCTGCTGCGCGAGTTCTGCAACCGCGAGAACACCCTGGTGCAGATGAACGTGGGGCAGCCCATCCCCTTCTCGCGCCTGAAGAAATTTGAGGATGACGAATCCCTCACCCGCTACCTGCGCATTCACACTTTTGTGCTGCATCAGCGCGGCAAGGAGGAGATGGCCAAACTGACTGTTGCGGGTGAAAATATCACGATCATACCGCCGTCTGAAACGCAGCAGGCGCACATGGTGGAGGAGATCGACCGCATCCGTGCGCGTGGTGGCCGTCTGGTTGGGCAAGGCAATTTGTCCGTCTATCAGGCGCATTCGCATGAAATTCCTGCGCTGCTGCCGGAGATCGGCCGCCTGCGCGAAATCACTTTCCGTGAAGTGGGCGAAGGCAGCGGCAACGACATCGACCTCGACAAGTACGACCGCTACTACGAGCACCTCATTCTGTGGGATGAGGAGAAGGAAAAAGTCGCCGGGGCTTACCGTCTCGGACGGGCAGACATTATTCTGCGCGAGTATGGTTCCAAGGGGCTTTACACCAGCACGCTGTTCCGGTTTGAAAAGCCGTTCCTGGCCAATCTGGAACATGCGGTGGAGATGGGGCGCAGTTTCATCATCAAGGCTTACCAGCGCAATCTCGCCACGCTGCCGCTGCTGTGGAAGGGCATCGCGCACTGGATCTCGCGCAATCCGCACTACAAAAAGCTGTTTGGCCCGGTGAGCATCAGCAAGGATTACAGCAGCCTGTCGCGGAAGATGATCGTGGAGTTTTTGCAGGACAACCGCATGCACCCGCACCTCTCGAGTTTTGTGAAGGCGCGCAATCCCTTCCGCTACATGAAGACGCGGCGGATGATGCGCGAGTTCATCAGCGCGGATCTGCAAAACGTGGACGACTGCTCTGCGCTGATCTCCAGCCTGGAAACGGACGGCAAGGGTATCCCGATTCTGCTGAAGCACTACCTGAAGCTGAATGCGACGCTGCTGAGCTTCAACGTGGACAAGGATTTCTCATCGGTGGTTGATGGTCTGATCATGGTCGATTTCACGGAGACTGACCCTCGGCTGCTGTCCAAGTACATGGGTGAGGAAAACTGCCGCCAGTATCTCGCGAGCCACAAAAAAGAAGCGGCCTGAATCAGGCCGCTTCGTGAACTGTGGTTGTGGTGGATTATACCTCCGGGGTATGCAACACCGCCCAACACGAAAGGCATTGAGGTGAGTGAGCTGACGGCAACCTCGCCCTGCATGCGGGACTACTTGCAGACGCTGCTAGTAGCCGTGAGGTGTTACGGAGCATTGGCTTTGCTTCCCAGAGGGGACGGCAGCACCAGGGTAGCCTCGCCAGGGCTCGGCAACCCTTCGCTATGGTGCACAACCCCTTTGGGGTTGGATGCTTCATACCACGAACTATTGAAAAGCAGTATCCTGCCAGCCACAAAAAAGAAGCGGCCTGAATCCAGGCCGCTCCGTGAGTGAATCCAGCAGATGCTGCTGGTTATTTGTGGGTGCCGTTGGTGGCTTCCATTTCGGGTTCGATGAGGCCGTAGTCGCCATCCTTGCGGCGGAACAGGAGGGCGAGCTTGTGGGTCTTCTGATTGTGGAAGATCACGAAGGGGCGATCACTGATTTCGAGGTCCATCAAGGCTTCGTCAGCATAGAGGGGGCGGATTTTGTACTTCTCCTTGTGCACGTAGGAAGGCTCGACGTGCTCTTCTTCGGTGTGCAGCACTTCCTGGTGGAAGACCTGCTCCTCAATGTGACGGATGGAGACTTCTCCGCGGGGGCGATGGGTCCTGAGCAGACGGGTCTTGTACTTGCGCATGCGCCGGGCGATTTTGGCGGCGCTTTCGTCGATCGAAGCATAGATGTCTTCGGTGACGGACTTGACTTCGATGACGATGTGGTCGGCGCAGAAGAGAATGATTTCCGCGATGTGGCGGTGATGGTTCTGGACGTCGAGCACGACCTTGGCCTCAATGATGCGGGGATAGTCAAGGTGGAGTCCTTCGATCTTTTTATGAGCGTACTCACGGATCGCATCGGTGACTTCCATGTGTCGTGCGGTGACGATGATTGGGAGGTTGACGTTGTGTTTTTGCATGGTGTTTCTCCTTTTTGGTTGGGTTAATTTTACATGGTGAACCCTTCGCCCAGATACAGGCGGCGGGCTTCATCATCATTGACGAGAAAATCTTTGGTGCCGTGGCGGCGCACCCTGCCCTCAAAGATGAGGTAGGCACGATCCACGATATTGAGAGTTTCACGTACGTTGTGGTCGGTGATGAGAATGGCGAGACCAGCGGCGCGCAGCATGCGGATGATCTCCTGAATTTCGCTGACGGCGATGGGGTCAACGCCGCTGAAGGGCTCATCGAGCATGAGCAGCTTGGGCGAGGTGACGAGGGAGCGGGCGATGGTGAGACGGCGTTTTTCACCGCCGGAGAGGGTGATGGCCATGTTATCCGCGACATGATCGATGCCAAATTTTTCCATGAGGGACTGGGTCTGCTCCTCACGCTCTTTGCGGGTGAAAGGCTGAGTTTCCATCACGCCCATGATGTTTTCACGCACGCTAAGGCGGCGGAAGATGGACTCCTCCTGCGGCAGGTAGCCCATGCCGAGCCTGGAGCGCATGTACATGGGCTGATTGGTGGTGTCTTTGCCATCAAACATCACCTTGCCGCCGTTGGGCTGCACAAGACCCACGATCATGTAGAAGGTGGTGGTCTTGCCGGCACCGTTGGGGCCGAGCAGGCCGACGATCTCACCGCTTTTGACTTCAATGTCGACGCCGTTGACCACGGCGCGGCCATCATAGACTTTTTTCAGTCCTTCCGTGTGCAGGAGTGTGTTCTTGTCTGGAATGATGGCCTGAGGCACACCCGAGTCGGTCACGACCTGCCGGGTGTCTGCAAGATCCAAGGAGGGCAGAGTTTCCCTGCCATCTTCATTCTTCATTTTTTTCTTTCGCGTAGCCATGTTCACTGCGGTGCGGGTGCGGGCGAATTCATACCGTTCCTCCGGGGCGTGACTTCATCTCCCTGGAGAATGATCGTCTCATGCCCACCGGTGGTGGTCAGCTTGCCGGTCTTTTCGATGATCATGATACAGCCTGCTTCGGTGGCTTTGTGCAACTGATTGCCAGCCTGCACCTGGGGCCATTCAAGGAGGGTGGTCCGCTCGGTTTTGCCGTCATAGATCAGGTGTTTGCAGTGACCGATCTGCAGTTCACCGTCCTCTGAAATTTTCTCAATGGTGACCATGGGACCGCGCGCATCGGCTTTGTCGATGGGGGGAGCGGAGTTGGCCGCCTTTTTGGGGGCGGCGAGGATGTCCGCATCCTTGGCTGCAGGGCGGGTTGTTTTGGGCTTGGGAGCGCCGAGGACGCTGCCGCCTTGCTTGGCCATGAAGAGTTCCAATTCCTCGCACTCGATATACATCTGAGGATGGCGGGCCTTCACGTCGCCCGTAAAAATGGCGTAGTTTGTATTGCCATCAAAGAAGGAGCTTTTTTGCGCGGTGATGTCGATCTGGCTTTTGGTGGCTTTGGGGGCCTCGTCCAGATTCAGGGGCTGCAAAGGTTGTGGCTGGGGGCCGGAGGGCGGAGGGGCAACCACGGCAACTATGGGCGCCGATGGGGCAGGCGCTGTTTCTGTGGCGGGGGTTGTCGTCGCCCCGGCGGGACTGGAAGGGGTGCCCTGCATCACCGATTGGGCGGCTTGCAGTGCCTTCTGGCGCATCTCAGCGCTTTCGGGAGAGAGCAGCAGCTCCTTCGCCTTGTCTTGGATGTTATCCGGCACCTGCTTGACGGCATTCCTGGCCGCATCAATCGCTTTGGATTTGGTCTCTTCATCCACCTTCTTTTTGCGAAAATCAAAGAGCGGGCGAGAGCTCTCCGGACCTTGTGCCAAGGAGCCAGCGCTGCTGATGAGCAGGGCAATGTACAGTATGTAGGACGTCTTCATGTCACTTGGTGGGGAGTGATGCAGCGGGGGGAGGTACCTCGCTGCTGAGAGTGCTGCTGTCAAAGATGACCATGTGGATGTTTCCAGTCATGCGGCCCTGGTTCTTGGCGGTGTCAAAGATGAGGCTGTCGCCTTCGATGTGGAAATCGGGACTACTCACGTGGCTGCGCTCCGTGCTGCGCAACAAGCCACCACTGCCGGCCATCTGATAAAAGGCGGTTTTCAAGTCGATGCGCATGTCGTTTTTTGGATCCGCGTTGAACATCTGTACCACCAGTTTCTCTGCATAGATACGCTCGTCATCCACGCGACGGAGCATGTCTGCGGTGATTAGCGAGGTACGGCGGCCGGTGGAGTCGAAGGAGGGGATGACCGCGCCCGTGTTGACGGCACCCGGAGGGACCATTTGGAGAAAAGCGCTGAGGCCGGAGTCCGCCGTGGCGGACTGCTGTGCGGAAGCAAACATGACGAAACCGGCCAGCACGCCGAGCGTGATGGAAAGCGCGAGCCTGCGGCGGTAGAGCCGCTCAAGTGATGTCACGAACGAGGCCATGAATTTTCCGCAGGGTTTCGACCACTTCGGCAATCTGCGAAAGTGGGATTTGGTTGGGGCCGTCTGAAAAGGCGTTGGCGGGATCCGGGTGAGTTTCCATGAAGACGCCGTCGCAGCCGGTGGCGACCGCAGCGCGTGCGAGCACGGGGGCCAGTTTGCCATCTCCGCCAGTCGCGGTACCAAGCCCGCCGGGGCGCTGCACACTGTGCGTCGCGTCCATCACCACACGATATCCGAGCTCCCTCATCCAGTAGAGAGATCGCATGTCGGCGACGAGATTGTTGTAACCAAAGGTGGTGCCGCGCTCGGTAAACATGAAATTCTGGCAGCCGACGCTGGCCAGCTTGTCGGCGATGTTGCGCACGTCCCACGGGGCGAGGAACTGGCCTTTTTTGACATTCACGGCGCGGCCGGATTCACCGGCTGCGACGATCAGATCCGTCTGGCGGCAGAGAAAGGCAGGGATTTGCAGGAGGTCGATGTGTTCTGCGGCTTGTTTGACTTCTTCGACGCTGTGGACGTCCGTGGTCACGGGCACGCCCAGTTTCGCGCCGATCTGGGCCAGGAGCTTGCAGCCGGCCTCACAGCCGAGACCCCGATAGGAGGAAATGGCGCTGCGGTTGGCCTTGTCGTAGGAGGCTTTGAAAATCCAGCGCCAGCCGTACTGCTGCGCCATGGCACCGAGTTTTTCGGCCACGCTCCAGATGAAATCTTCGCTCTCGATCACGCAAGGGCCGAGCATCAGGACCGGTTCCGTGCCATCCATCGACACAGACCCTATTTTCACTACCGGAAGAGAGAACAACCCCATAAAAACTTAATATTGATTCTAGGAGCCTCGCTCCAGAATCGGTTTTGAATATTTCCAACCCCGTTGCGCGACCCGCTGTGGATGAAATGTAGCGGGCAGGGTAGGAAAGACAACGGAAGATTCTCGCAAGGAATTATGCATCCAAGCGACACACTTCGAGCTCGACCTGAAGCGCCGACGTTGAACCGGGCGGGCCATTGTAGTGGCCGGAGATGGGGGCGACATCCTGGTAATCACGGCCGGTGGCGATGAGGATGTGGCGCTCATCGGCCAGGGTGTCGTTGGTGGGGTCGAGGCCGAACCAGCCTTTTCCCGGGACGTGGACCTCACACCAAGCGTGGGAAGCCTGAGCCCCGCGCAAGTGCGCTTCGGGGCCGTTGTAGAGATAACCGCTGACGTAGCGTGCTGGAATGCCGAGCGAGCGGCAGATGCCGATCATGAGGTGCGCGAAGTCCTGGCAGACGCCCTGCTTTTTCTGCAGGACCTCGTTCATATGAGTGGAGGCCGTGGTGCTCTTCGGCTCATACTTCCATTCGCGGAAGATGTGCTGCATCACCGCCTCGGCGGTTTCAAAGATGTCGTTGCTGTCATTGCGGATGTCGATGCCCAGGCGCCAGACTTCAGGGGTAACCGCGACATAATGGCTGTCGCCGAGAAAGGGTGCGACCATTTCGTCCATGCCGCTTTTGAGCGCTGCAAAGGGCACTCCGAGGGGCTTGCCATCCTGGTAGGGATTGGTGGTGTTGATCGTGGACTGGGACTCGATGATCAGCTCCGTATGCGGCTCTGGAATGTCGAAATAGTGGACGTAGTTGAGCCAGTTGTCGCGGAAGTGCTGCAGCCGGGCGGGAGGATTGACGTTGAGCAGAAAGAATTCGAGACGCGACTTGTCGTCCGTGACGGGCCGCAGCCTCACTTCGTTGTAGCTGTCACGCACCGCCACGCGGTAAACGTAGCGGGTGCGATGGAAGACTCGGAATCGCATGTCGCGTGCAGCAGGAGTTACCGACGATGTGGTTACTGCTTTTGCTGCTGAAACTGGGCCTGAAGATCTTCGTTCGCGTAGGTGTGGTATGCGCCTGAGGCGATGCTTTCCACCGGGGTCTCCTCAGGCAACAGCGCGAGATCTGCGTGCTGCACGAAGGTCTGGAAGATGGCTTCACCAATTTGATTCAGGCGTGACTGCAAATCGTCGATGTATTCATGCAAACCGGTGGCGAGGACTTCTTCGACGGTGGTGTAGGCCAGATCTGCGCGCAAGCGGCCCACATGACGCAGAGGCAAGGGCATGCCTTTCAGGCCGGCATTCGCGCAGAGCGATTTCAGGGCGGATTCAGCTTCTGCGACACAGCAGGCGATGGAGCGCGGGAAGGTCTCGTCGAGCAGCAGATAGGCGATGATTTTGGATGGAACGAGGCGGCGGTGAGACGCCTGAAACGCATGCCAGGCGGAACAGGAGCGCAGGAGTGCGGCCCAGCGCAGCGGTCTGGCCTGCGCGTGGGGTGGGAGTTCGAGGGACAAGCCGGAGCAGGTGTCCAGCAGACGGGACATTTTGTCTGCACGCTCCAGGCAGGTGCCGAGGCGGAGGAAGTGCCAGATCTCACCCCGTGGTGTGGTGGAGTCTGCGATGCCCTGGAACTCATAGGACCCGCGCAAGACGCGCTCATAGAATGCGGCACTCTGCGTGCGGTGCATCGCCTTGCCTTCGGCAGATTCGACAAAAAGCCGCAGGGAGTTCAGGGATTCCCAAATTTCATCAGAGATCTGATCCCGCACCGTGCGCGCGTTTTCGCGTGCGGCGCGGATGCTGTTGAGCATCGAATTGGGATTGTCGGCGCGCAGGGCGAGGAATTCGGTGACGTCCTTGCCTTTGATTTTTTTGTGCAGCTTGGAGTAGGCCTCTTCATCGCCGGTGGTGGCGAGGAGGGGCTGCCAGAACTGCGCTTCATCGACGCCCTCGGCTCCGGCATCCAGCAGGAGGTCCTGCGTGGAAAGCAAGAGGCGTGAGAGGTTTTCTGCACGCTCTACATAGCGTGCCATCCAGTAAATGCTGTCTGCGACTCGGCTAAGCATGGCGTGTGATCAGGCGGCGGGTGAGGTTTCGGCAGGCATGTCGAGGGGGTCATCCCAGAGCACCCAGGTGTCCTTGCTGCCGCCGCCTTGGGAGGAGTTCACGACGAGCGAGCCTTTTTTCAGGGCCACGCGGGTGAGGCCACCGGGAACGACGCGAACACGGTCGCCGCAGAGCACGTAGGGGCGGAGGTCGATGTGACGACCTTCAAAATGATCATCGACGAACACGGGATGGCGTGAGAGCTGCAGCACGGGCTGGGCGATGTAGTTGCGGGGGTTCTTCTTGATGAGTTCGGCAAAATCGGCGCGCTCTTTTTTCGAAGCATGCGGCCCCATGAGCATGCCGTAGCCGCCGGACTCGTTCACCGCCTTGACCACGAGCTTGTCGAGGTTGTCGAGAATGTAGGAGCACTCCTTGGGATCGACGCCCAGATGAGTGGGCACGTTCGGCAGGATGGGATCTTGATCGAGGTAGTATTTGATCATCTGCGGCACGAGCGCATAGACCGCCTTGTCATCGGCCACACCGGTGCCGATGGAGTTGGCGAGGGCGACGTGGCCTTTGCGATAGGCGTTGATGATGCCGGGCACGCCGAGGAGGGAGTCTTTGCGGAACACCTGAGGATCGAGGAAATCGTCGTCGATGCGGCGATAGATGACGTGGACCTGCTCCAGCCCCTTGGTGGTGCGCATGAACACGCGATCATTGCGGATGATGAGATCGCGGCCTTCGACGATCGGCACGCCCATCTGTTTGGCGAGGTAGCAGTGCTCGAAGTAGGCGCTGTTGTAGATGCCGGGGGTGAGCACCACGATGACAGGATCAAGCACGCTGCCGGGGGCGAGATGCGCGAGTGTTTCACGCAGCATGGAGCCGTAGGCGTCCACCGGACGCACGGGCAGCTGCTGCAGCAGGCCGGGGAAGGCGCGCTTCATCGCATTGCGGTTTTCCAGCATGTAGGAAGCGCCGGAAGGGCAGCGGCCGTTGTCTTCGAGGACGTAGTAGTCGCCCTTGCCATCACGCACGAGGTCGGTGCCGCAGATGTGAATGTAGATGCCGTGGGGCACCTTGATGCCGCGGAACTCAGGCCGGTAATGCGAGGCGGAGAGCACGAGCTCCGCAGGGACGGCCTTGTCCGTGATGATCTTCTGGCCGTGGTAGATGTCGTCGAGGAAGAGGTTCAGCGCGGTGATGCGCTGGATGAGTCCGGCTTCCACCCTCTCCCACTCACGCTGCGGGATGATGCGCGGCATGAGATCGAAGGGGAAAATGCGCTCCGTGCCTTGATCATCACCGTAAACGGTGAATGTCACGCCTTGGCGAAGGAACGTGGCATCCACGGCTTTTTGGCGCGCGGAGTATTCGGATGGGTTGAGTGAACCTACACTATCAAGCATGGCTCCGTAGTGCGAACGTGCTTTCCCGGTTTTGGAAAACACCTCGTCGAAGAAGCTCTCTGGTTGGTAGTCGTTAAACAGTGACGACATGGTCTTTTATTACTTAGCAAGGGTTGTGCCAAATTTCCAAACGCTTTGCAATCAGCATCGGCAGGGAGGTCATAATTAAGCTCCCACCGGTTCGACGTCCACGCCGACACTGACCGTATGCTTGCCACCGCCGGTGATGATGCCGCGCACGGGGCTGACATCTGAGAAGTCACGCCCGATGGCCACGGTGATGTGGTCCAGCGAAGTGAAGCAGTTGTTGGTGGGGTCGAAATCCACCCAGCCAAAGCCGGGGACAAAGCAGGAGGCCCAGGCATGTGAGGCATCGGCGCCCTGCAGCCGTGGCTTGCCTGCGGGAGGATGGGTGCGCAGGTAACCGCTGACGTAGCGTGCGGGCAGCCCCATGGCGCGCAGGCTGGCGATGGCGAGATGTGCAAAGTCCTGACAGACGCCGCGCTTTTTTTCCAGCACTTCGTTCAGCGGTGTGCTGATCGTGGTCGCCTTCGGATCAAAGACAAACTCACGATGGATGCGGCGGCAGAGATCTGCGGCGGCGGCCAGTACGGGGCGTCCCTTCGTGAAACTGGGCAGCGCAAAATCACGCAGCGGCATTTCATGCAGGAGCAGCGGACTGCCGAATACAAACTGGCAGGGGTCCAGCAAATCCACCGGCACGGGATCACGAAACATCGCGGCAACGCTCTCCCAAGGCGGCGTCTGGAGCGGGTCCGGCTGCAAGACGGGCATCAGCGAGACAAAGCTGCGTGAGATGACTTCGAAGTGCTTGTGAAGCTTCTGCACGGAGAAGCAGGAGACCTGATTGCCAAAGGAATCGGTGTGCTCGGTGAGCAGATCCGGCTCCGGCTCAAAGCTGAGGCTGAACTCCAGACAGCGCTGCGTTTCCGTGTCTCGTGGGCGCAGACGGGCGGCATGGTGTGACACGACCACCCGCGAGCTGTATTCATACGTTGTGCGATGAGTGATGCGGTAGTTCATCACGTGGATTGGATGTCAGCAGGCGTTTCCTCGCTGCTGCTAATGGTGGAGTGTGCGAAGTAACCGGCCGTCAGCGCATCATTGAGCATCGGCATGGCCTCGATGAGCTGAGTGAGAAGCTTGGCCACCTGGGTCTGCGCCCAAGCGCCCGGTTCGACACGGGCGAGTTCGGTGGGATCACACAACTGCAGGCGAGTGCTGTTTTCCAGAAACAC
This sequence comes from Prosthecobacter sp., assembly GCF_029946185.1. Lineage (GTDB taxonomy): Bacteria > Verrucomicrobiota > Verrucomicrobiia > Verrucomicrobiales > Verrucomicrobiaceae > Prosthecobacter. Next base: position 5,190 of record NZ_JAQSEA010000178.1, on the reverse strand, counting down.
ACGCATCGCCGGCGTGAGCACTGCTGAGCTTTGCTCGTGTGGCAGATGCTTGAACTGCTGGCGAATGCGCTCAAACTGGAAGCGCAGGCCACGCGGATTCAGTTCGTCGAGCATGAGCAGGTCATACACTGCAGCGAGCTGTGGCAGCAGACTGTAGCGGTTGCGGTAGGTGATGGTGCTGTCAGCCACCTCCAGAATGGCCTCCAGCAAACTCGGATTTTCCGCATCGTCACTGCGCAGTCCGGCGCGCAGCAGCTCGCAGATGTACACCGTGCGCTCAATGCGGTGGCCGACGTCGAGGAACATCCAGCCCTGGGCGCGCGTCATGTTTTCCTTGGCCAAGCCATGGAAGGAGGCGAGTTCGAGGATGATGCGGGTGAGCACGTTCAGCGCGTCAGACATGGGTGTGACGCTGGGGGTGTTGTCATAGGCGTCCAGGGCGTCCCCGAGCTGGCTGATGATGCGCCAAGTATCGACGGAAATGCGGTCCCGGAGCAAGACGCCGATGCGCTGGATGTGCGTCACGCAGGAGCGAATGCTGGTGGGGTGATTGGCATCAAACACCGCCTCAAGCAGCCGGGCTTCGAGATGCTCCTGCTGGGAGGCCAACGCGGCGGCGTCCGGCACATCATCGAGAACAGTGAGACACTTCAATGCCTCCAGCAGCGGGAGCAGCAGGGGCGTTTCGCTCATGCCGCTTTCCGGTGAGCAACGCAGCAGCGTCGAGCGCAGCAGGCGGGCGCTGGATTCAGCGCGTTCTGCGTAGCGCCCGAGCCAGTAGAGATGATTCGCGACCCGGCTGCTGAGATTGTGCCCTGTGCGGCGGAGTTCCACCGGAGTGCTGGTGGTGGAGAGCAGGGTGACGTTTTCCACCGGCCCTTCATTGAGCACCCAGGTGTCTTTGCTGGTGCCGCCTTTCTGCATGGACACCAGGGGGGAGTCCATGCTGGCGGCCACACGCGTCAAAGCTCCGGGCATGACCATATAGCCGTCCTTGGTAGCGACGAGATACACCCGCACGCTCACCGGCTTGTGCACGAGATGGCCGTCCTCCCACATAGGTGCGGTGGAGAAAGAAATTTTTTCCTGCGCCGCCCAGCGGTCCGGGGCAAAGCGCATGCGTTCAGCGAGGGAGGCACGTTCAGAACCGGTGAGGCGGCCGCCAAAGCAGGCCTCACGTCCGCGCACGCGGAAGGCGCTTTTGATGACCATGCGGTCGAGATTTTTTTCCACCTCGCCACGTGGCCGCTCCTGCCCGCACCACCAGGTGGCGACGGAGGGCATGAGCAGTTCCGAGCCCAGCAGTTTGCGGCACAAACCCGGCAGGAAGGCCATCATCGCGGGTGCTTCGGCGAGGCCTGAGCCCAGCGCATTTCCCAGTGACACATTGCCGGCACGCACGGCGCGGACGAGGCCGGGAACGCCGAGCATGGAATCGTTGCGCAGCTCCAAGGGATCGCAGAAATCGTCATCCACGCGGCGCAGGATCACATCCACCTGCTCCAGGCCGTTGAGAGTCTTCAAATAGACCCGGTCATCGCGCACGGTGAGGTCTTCCCCTTCCACCAGCGTGTAGCCGAGGTAGCGGGCGAGGTAGGCCTGTTCAAAGTAGGTTTCATTGTACGGCCCGGGTGTCAGCAGCACGACACGCGGCTCCTCCACGGGCCGAGGTGCCAGGGCGGCAAGGGATTGCTGCATCTGGCGGAAGAACCCGGCGAGACGGCGCACGCGCGCGTCACGAAACACGTCTGGCAGCAGCCGCGAAGTGATCAGGCGGTTTTCCAAGGCGTAGCCGGAGCCGGTGGGAATCTGGGTGCGATCGGAAATGACCCACCACTGCCCATTGGGTGAACGGGCGATGTCGGCACTGTAAACCTGCAGCGGTTTGGCGTTCGGCAGCTTGATGCCGTGGCAGGGCCGCAGATAGCCGGGCTGACCGAGCACGAGTGCGGCAGGCATGCTGCCATCCCGGATCAACTGCTGCGGGCCATAGCTATCAGTCAAAATCGCGTTCAGAAGCATGGCACGCTGAATCAGCGCCTTCTCAATGCCCACCCATTCACGCGCCGAGATGACAAAGGGCACCGGGTCCATGTGCCACGGGGTGTCCATGCCTTTGTCATCATAGATGTTGAAGGTGACGCCGCGCTCTGCCAGCAGGCGGCGGGCGGTGTCCGACAGACGTTTGATGCCGGTGGCGTCCCGACGCTGGAGATCGGCAATGACGGGCTCGTAATGCGGGCGCACCTTGCCACTGGCATCCCGCAGCTCATCGTAATGGCCGCGGGACTCAGGGCCGTCCACGCGCGATGCCATGACCCGTTGTGGAGCGGGAGAGGCGGCGGCGGTGGAGCTTTGGGATTGGAAAATCAATGCGTGGGCAGCTTTGCTGGTGACGATAGTAGGAATCGTTCATGCATCGTGCATCCCGTTTCTTCACTTTCAGCTGTTCCGCAGATCCAGGGTGAAGGGGAACTCGGGGTTTGGCTTGGGTGGCTCTGCCTTCATCTTCCCGGGGGTGTGACCGTGGCGGAAGAAACGGGAGTAGCGGCGGCTTTCGGCTTCGTAGGAGTTCACCGGGAAGGTTTCGTGGCTGAGGCCACCGGGGTGGGCGACATGATAGGTGCAGCCCCCGAGGGAGCGCTGATTCCACTGATCGACGAGGTCAATCGTGAGCGGTGAATGGACGCCGACGGTGGGTTGCAGGCAGTTTGGCGGCTGCCAGGCGCGGTAGCGCACGCCGGCGACGTATTCGCCATTGGTGCCGGTCGGATGCATGGGCACGGTGCGGCCGTTGCAGGTGATGGCGTAGCGGCCTTCCACCATGCCCTGCGCCTTGATTTGAATGCGTTCGAGGGAGGAGTCGACGAAGCGGACGGCACCACCGGCACCGTTGTCTTCACCGAGCACGTGCCAAGGCTCCAAGGCCTGGCGGATTTCCACGTTCACGTTGCGGGTGCACCAGTCACCGCTGAGCGGGTAGCGGAACTCGTAATGCGGTGAGAACCACTCGGGTTTCAGCTTAAACCCAGCCTGCTGGGTGTCATGGCAGACGTCCTCGATGTCGCTCCAGGCGAAGTGTGGCAGCATCCAGCGGTCGTGGATGTCGGTGCCCCAGCGCACGAGCGGCGCCTCGTAGGGCTCCTTCCAGAAACGGGCAATGAGAGTGCGCAGCATGAGGGCCTGGGCGAGGCTCATGTGCGGATGGGGCGGCATTTCAAAGCCGCGCATTTCGAGGAGGCCGAGGCGGCCGGTGCTGCTGTCTGGCGAGTAGAGCTTGTCGATGCAGAACTCGGCGCGGTGGGTGTTGCCGCTGGAGTCGATGAAGAGGTTGCGGTACAACCGGTCCACCAGCCAGGGGGTGACTTGCTTCGCTTCAGAAGCGGCTTTAAAGGCGACTTCGAGTTCATAGAGCGCATCGTTGCGGGCTTCGTCGATGCGCGGGCTCTGGCTGGTGGGGCCGATGAACATGCCGGCGAACATGAACGAGAGCGACGGATGATTCTGCCAGTAGCTGGTGAGGCTGCGCAGAAGATCGGGGCGGCGAAGGAAGGGACTGTCCTGGGGCGTTTCCGCGCCCATGACGATGTGATTACCGCCGCCGGTGCCGGTGTGGCGGCCATCGACCATGAATTTTTCGGTGCCAAGGCGGGTCTGCCGCGCTTCGTCATAGATGGATTCGGTGATGTTGACCATTTCGTCCCAGCTCTTGGCGGGGTGGACGTTCACTTCGATCACGCCCGGGTCAGGGGTGACTTTGAGCACGTGCAGGCGTGGGTCAAAGGGGGGGGCATAGCCTTCGATGACGACGGGCTGATCCAGCGCAAGCGCCACGTCTTCCACGGCACCGAGAGCGGAGAGGTATTCCTCCAGGGTCTTCGTCGGTGGCATGAAGATGAAGAGCTTGCCATCCCGCGGCTGCACGCAGAGGGCGGTACGCACGACTTTGTCAGCGGATTGTCCCACCGAAGGGGGCTGGGCGGCGGGATCGATGCCTTGCGGCTGTGCTTCTTCCCCGGTGAGACCTTGTGCTCTGGAAGGGCCACGGCGCTGCGCGAGTTTTTCCCAGAATGAGGGCGGCACGCCAGCGATGCCGCGTACAAAATGCTGCCGTGGGGGCAGCGGATTGCGGTCTTCCATCGGGTCCTGCTCGTGATGATAGGGGTAGTCGGTGGTCTTGACCCAAGGATGTGAATCGAGCGGGAGACGCAGGCCGATGGGTGAATCTCCCGGCACGAGGTAGCAGCGTTCGGCACGCAGGAACCACGGACCGGTTTCCCAGCCTTCGTCCGCCGGTTTGAGGGGCAGCACGTGGCCGATGATTTTGTCGAGCCCTGCCTCGAACACCTTGGAGAGGCGGGTGCGCTCCTCCTTGTCTTTGAGGTTGGATTTGAGGGGGTCCACGTTCACGGGCAGCTTGCGCTCGCGCCAGAGGTAGTAGAAGGCATCTTCATACGTGGGCATGATCCACTGGTCACTGCAGCCAAGGCGCTCGGCCAAGGCGTGGACGAAGCGTGCGGAGTGGGTCTCATTCACGCCGTAGTCTGTCTGCATGTCGGCATACAGATGGGGATGGGCCCAGAGTGGCTGGCCGTCCTTGCGCCAATGGCAGCCATAGGACCAGCGCGGCAGGGATTCACCGGGGTACCATTTGCCCTGGCCATAGTGCAGGAAGCCCCCGGGGGCGAAGCGGTCGCGCAGGCGTTTGAGCAGGACGTCGGAGAGCTTGGCCTTCATGGGCCCGACGGCGGTGGTGTTCCACTCGTCCCCTTCAGCATCGTCGATGGAAACGAAGGTGGGCTCGCCGCCCATGGTGAGGCGTACATCGTTGGCTTCGAGTTCTTTGTCCAAGGCATGACCCAAGGCAGCGATCTCTTCCCACTGCTCCTCGGTGTAGGGCTTGGTGACGCGAGGGGACTCGTAAATACGAGTGACCTTCATGTCGAAGTCGAACTCCGTTTCGCAGGATTCCGCCCCGCCGCTGATGGGCGCGGCGCTCTGGGGGTCAGGCGTGGCCGCGAGGGGGATGTGGCCCTCTCCGGCGAAGAGGCCGGAGGTGGGATCGAGTCCGACCCAGCCTGCGCCGGGCAGATAGACCTCACACCAGGCGTGGAGGTCGGTGAAATCCACCTCCGAGCCGCTAGGGCCGTCGAGGGACTTCACGTCTGGCTTCAACTGGATGAGGTAACC
>NZ_JAQSEA010000177.1 GCF_029946185.1 Prosthecobacter sp. | reverse complement strand
GATGAAGGTGGTCGGGATCGAAGTGATGCCGCCATACGCCTGGGCCGTTTCCTGATCGCCCATGACGACGGGGTACTTGACGCCCGCCTTCGTGACAAAAGACTTCACGCTGGTCGCCCCACCTTCATCAAGTGAGACGCCGATGACCACCAAACCTTGTTCCGCATACTTCTCATGCAGCGCGACGAGGTCGGGAATTTCCCTCCGACACGGCGGACACCAGGTTGCCCAAAAATTGAGCACGACAACTTTGCCTCTGAAGTCGGAGAGCTTGACCGTCTTGCCGTCGAGCCCCGGCAAAGCCCACTCGGGTGCCGATGATTCGCCACCCGCTGTGCTGCTCATGGGGATGATGTCCCGTGACTGGGAGAGGCCGCAACGACCCGAGGTACTATTGCAGAAAGCCCAGCCCGCGAATGCGGTGCCGACGGCGAGGATGAGGATGGTGACTTTGTCGAGTTTCATAGGAATGAACTGGATCAGATTTATTGAGGGCGGGTGGAATCTTTCGCGGTGGAATCCGTGGCCGGCGGGCTCACCGGCGAGAGTGCCGGACGACCGCCCAATTTTTCCGAGGCTGCGTTTCGGGCGTTCGAACTGAACGCGAAGAGCAGCCCAAGCACGCCGCCGTAGATTGCTCCCCGCCACCACGTCGAGGTGAGCGGGCAGGTACCGGAGGTGCATTGACCGAAGTAGCCGAGGGTGGCCCCGAGCGCGGCACCGATGAACACGGCGAGGAGAACAGGCCAGTAGGCTTGGAGTAAAGAGGATTTCATGGGGATGGAGGGGTGTGTTTGAATAACCGCCCGCCCGGCGAAAAGATCGCTCACGGAGGGACGATGATTCCGCCATTGCAGAGCGGCAGGGTTGGGGTTACGTTATATACGACTACATAACTCTATAGTTATGCAATTATATTTAATTTCACCTCATGGCCCGCCCGAAAATATCCCCCGCTTCGCTCTCGCCCGAGGCGCTCGAACTCATCGCCGCCCGGTTCAAGCTGCTCGCGGAGCCGATGCGTCTGCGTCTTCTGCAGGCGCTTTATAATGGCGAGCGAAACGTCACGCAGCTTGTTGAAGCCAGCGGCGCCACGCAGGCCAATGTCTCCAAACACCTCAGCCTGCTTTGCGACGCGGGCGTCCTCCGCCGCCGCAAGGACGGACTGCACGTCTTCTACGCCATCGCCGACAGCATGGTCTTCGACCTCTGCACCCTCGTCTGCTCGCGACTCCAAACCGACCTCGAACGCAAGGTCACGCACTTTCAGACAAAGCCGGCAGTCCGGGAGCTGAAGCTTCGATGCCGCTGAACGAATAGGGCCGGCCGAGTTCGCCAGCATAGATCCACTTACCACCACAGCCACGCAATTCCCTCCATCTGATAATCCCCATGCGCCCCATCCTCCCACTCCTCCTTCTATTTGTCGCCCACGCCTTTGCCCAGGAACAAAGCGTCAAGCCCGGCATCAACGACAAGTTTCTCGATCCCAAGCTCAAGGTCGGTGAATGGACGCAGAAGTTTGAGACGGAGAGCCGCGAGATCTACTATCAGCGGGAGAAGATCGTCACCGCCGTCGGCTTGAAGCCCGGCATGGCCATGGCGGACATCGGCGCGGGCACCGGACTGTTCACGCTGCCGTTTTCACAAGCCGTCGGCGCCAAGGGCAAGGTCTATGCGGTTGATATTGCGAAGAACTTCCTCGAACACATCCAGGCCCGCGCCACCAAGGCGCATGCGGCGAATGTGCAGACGATCCAGTGCACGGGGCGCAGCGTCGAACTCCCGGAGGCCAGCATTGATCTCGCGTTTATCTGCGATGTGTATCACCACTTTGAATTCCCGCAGGCGAGCCTCGCCACGCTGCACAAGGCTCTAAAGCCCGGCGGTGTTCTGGTGCTGATCGACTTCAAACGCATTCCCGGTGAAAGCAGCGACTTCGTCATGGGCCACGTCCGCGCGGGACAGGAAGTCTTCGAGGCCGAAGTCACCGCTGCGGGTTTCGAGAAAATCGGTGAGGTGACGGATGTGCTGAAGGAGAACTACTTCGTGAAGTTTCGACGGAAGTAAGGCATCGGTCTTACCATGACAAAAATCAAAAGGGTATAGACCACACCAAGCTCACGTTCCGCCACGGTGGCAGTGACCAACAGCTCACAAACGTGCATGAGCGGGTCATTCGGGAGCTAATCGCCTGAGTTTATGGCGTGTGCATTTCAGTCATCAAGACGTGGGCTCAGGCCTGCGAATCTCAACTTAAACCATGTTTCATTCTCACAGTGATTTATTCTCGCTTTCAGACGTGGTCGCAGTGCCTTGGAATTCTCATGGTTGCAGGCGGATCGCTCTTCACCGCCGAACCCCGCGATACCCAGCCAGACACCTGGGCGGCCACGGATGCGCTCGGGCGTGTGCTGCCGATGCCGGAGGAAGTTGGGGCGCAGAAGGCGAATCGCACGGTGGGCATCTTTTACTTCAACTGGCATGCGGCGTTTGGGAACCCGGCAGTGCATGACATCGCGAAAATCGTGGCAGCGAATCCGACCGCGCCAGCATGGGGACCGGTGAATGCTCCGCATTACTGGAATGAGCCGCGCTTTGGTTACTACCGCCCCGATGATCCGTGGGTGATCCGCAAGCAAATGCAGATGCTCAGCGATGCAGGCGTGGACGTGCTGATACTGGATGCCACGAACGCCCTCACCTATGACGCCGAGCGCGAGATGCTCTGCACGGTGCTGGAACAAATGCAGGCCGAGGGCCAGCGCGTGCCGAAGATTGCGATGTTTCCGTATGCGAACCACATCCCGGTCGTGCAGCACCTCTGGGACACCTTTTATAAGCCGGGCAAGCATAGTGAGACGTGGTTTCAGTGGAAAGGCAAGCCTTTGATGCTCACGCCGACGGATGGACTGAGCGAGGAGATGAAGGCCTTTTTCACGCTACGCACATCATGGGCATGGACGCGTGGGCACACATGGTTCGGCGATG
>NZ_JAQSEA010000176.1 GCF_029946185.1 Prosthecobacter sp. | reverse complement strand
CGCGCAGCCGATTAACAGCCCCAAGGAAGAGCAGATGACCGCAATACGCAGGCAGAAACGGGTGCCGGGCAATTTCATGCCCTCAATGCTACGGTGACGGGGGGAGCGGTGTCGAGAAAATTTCGCAGGCCTCAATCCTCAAACATGAACTCGTTGCTCATCAGCAACACCTGCGCGAGCTGGCTGAGGGAGCTTTGGGGGCGGGCGCGGCCGATGGGCCAGCGGCTGGCGTCGCAGAAGTCGGTTTTCGCATGGGTCAGCACTTCGCCGTTGTCGGCACGGCTGATGGTGGGGGTCCAGTCAAAGCTGTCGCTGTCGGTGCCGCCTTCGTTGTGAATGACGAAGCAGAGGGTGTCGCCACGCTTCACGTCGGTGGTGAGTTGCACGGGGACTTTTTTGTTCTGCGGGTTGCAAAGCTGCTCGGCCAGGATGCCGGTGCGCTCGTTGTAGATCCAGGCACGGACGCCGTCGCCACGATCACTGCTGCGGCTCAGAACGCTGTCGATGGAAACTTTCATATCGGTCGGCACATGCCAGCGGGCGGTGACGATGTACTCGCTCGGCGCGGCGTGGGCGCCGTAGTTGGCCCAGAAGGCATGCCCCCATTTTGGATCTGGAATCTTGGCGGCAGGACTCCAGACTTTCTGACCGCCGCCACCACGTTCCGTCAACTGCGTGAAGGCTTGGAACTCCGTGAACGCGGGTTTGCCTTCGGGCGTGCGTGCGAACTTCATCGTGCCATAGCTCCAGCGGAAAGGCTTCTCTGCGTTGAGCGCGGTGGCATCGGCGGCGAAGCGCTGGGCCAGCTCGACCTCATCTGGCTTCGGATCGCGGGCTAGCACGCGGTGATACATGGCACGGATGGCTTCGGAATCGAGCGTGGTGCCGGCCAGCGGCGTGGCTTTGGCGATGGCATCTGCACGGGCGCGCATGAAGGGGCTGTTCATCAAGAAGAGCGCCTGCTGCGGCACGGTGGTGTTGAAGCGCTGCGGGCTGTGGCCGTCCGGATTGGCAAAGTCAAACATCGCCGGTACGCTGGCCTGATCATAGCGGTCCACTTTGAGATAAACGGTGCGTAGGGAGTCGGCATCCTTGGCATTCAACTCCACGGCGCGTCCGCCTTGCCGGGCCGTGTCCAGTTCACCCGTGACGGTGAGGATCGCATCGCGCATCGTTTCATAGTCGAGGCGCTGGCGGTTGAAGTGGCCTAGCAAGTCGTTCTCCGCATCTTTGACAGCTTTTTCCGGCGTGGCATGGCTGCTCTGCTGGAAGGTGCGGGAGGTGAGGATCAGCGTGTGCAGCTTCTTCAAGCTCCAGCCGTTTTCCATGAAGGTGGCGGCGAGGTAGTCGAGCAGATCTGCCTGCAAGGGCTTCGCGGTCTGCACGCCGAAGTCACTGGTCTGAGAGACGAGGGGTTTGCCAAAATGCTGCAGCCACACGCGGTTTACAATGACGCGTGCGGTGAGCGGATTGTCCTTGCTGGCGATGTGCTGGGCGAGTTCGAGCCGTCCGCTGCCCTCAGTGAATTTTTCACCGCCGAACATGGTGAGCCAAGCGCGCGGTGCGGGATCTCCCTGCCGCCCCGGATTGCCTCGAATAAAGATGCGCACGTCTTGTGGCTTCGGTTTGTCGATCATCACCATGGCGCGTGGCGGTGCGCCGGGATGGGTGCTGTCCAGCTTGGTGCGCTCGTTGTTCAGGCGCACCACCGTCTCGCTGTCCTTGCGGGTGAAGAATGCATTCGCGCCTTCCACCGGCACGGACATGGGGGAGAGCTTGTCCTGCATGAGCTGGCGCATGGGCTCCACCTTGCTTTCGAGAATGATGCGCGCGTAGGCCAGGGCGACGTCCTTCATCGACTTCGGCGGTGTTTGTGCAAATGCGGCGGCGATCTCCGGCGTGCAGCCGCTTTCCGGCTTGGCCAGCTCTTGCACAATGGCGGCTGATTTCGCGGCAAACTCTGCCTCAGGAAGCTTGGCGAAGCGATTCCAGGCGATCATCGCGGCGTGAGGCTTCGCGTTCAGGGCGTAGCGCTTCAGGAAGTCACGCCACTGGCTGGCCACGCGGTCACGCAGCTTCATCTGGCCAGCCTTCCCTCTAAACGCGGTGGTGTCTGCGATCTCTGTCGCCTCCTGGGCGAACGCGAGGTATTCAGCCAGACGCTCTGGCTTGCGGAACTCGTCATACACGGTGCGTTTGAAATCGAGCTCCTTCTTCGAGATCTCGGCCACCTTGGCATCGTAGTCCAGCCCATCCTTTTCATTCGACGCCTTGCCGATGATGGGCTTCACCGTGTCATCCGGCTCGTCGCTGCTGTTCAGGATGCTGTACATCGCATAGTAGTCACGGCTCGGGATGGGGTCGAATTTGTGATCATGGCAGCGTGCACAGGCGACTGTGAGTCCGAGGAGCCCCCGACCAATGACATCGATGCGGTCATCAGCAATGAGCAGCCGGTCATTGATGAATCGTTCGCCGACATTGTAGAAGCCCATCGCCGCCAGATTGGGCGAATTCGGGGTGGCTGCGGTCATGCGATCCGCCGCAAGCTGATAGCTCACGAACTGGTCGTACGGCATGTCATCGTTGAACGCCTTTACGATCCAGTCGCGATATGTGTAGGCGAAAGGGTAGAAATTGCTGCGGCCGGCCACCTGGTAGCCGTTCGTGTCGGCATAGCGCACCACATCGAGCCAGAAGCGCGCCCAGCGCTCGCCATAGGTGGGTTGCGCGAGCAGTTGCGGGATCAGTGCCTGCGGAGCTGGATTCTTCTGCAGCACATCATAGGCAGGCGGCAGTCCGGTGAGCGTGAGGTAAATGCGGCGCGTCAGCGTGGCCGGGTCGGCGGGTGCGGCGAAATCGAAACCGGCAGCCTTGAGCTTGGCACCGACGAATGCGTCGATGGGATTACCGGTGAAACCCGGTGGAAGCGCGGGCTTTTGCACCGGCTTGAAGGCCCAGTGCTGCATTGGGTCCACTTTGACGTGCTCAGCCACAGCGGCCTCCACCGGCCAGGGAAGGCCCATGCTTATCCATTTTTCAAACGCAGCTATTTGGGGTGCTGGCAGCTTGTCGCCCTTCTTGGGCATCGCCTCGACACCGGCGACGTGATTGATCGCTTTGATCAGCTTGCTGGCGCTCGGGTTGCCAGCTTCGACCACCTTGCCGTAGTCACTGCCTTGCAAAATCGCTGCGCGTGAGTCGAGACGCAGGCCATTTTGATGCTTGTGCGCGCCATGGCAGTCGTAGCAGCGCTCTGCGAGCACGGGACGGACGTTTTTCTCAAAGAACTCGATCTGGTCGGGCGGAAATGTCTCGGCCGCTGACACAAGGGAACTTGCGACGGCAAAGCCGCCCAAAACAAAAGAGGGAAACTGGAAACGCAGGGTCATGTGGGGGTTTGGAGGGGTGATTCTACATCACATTCCACCAAAATCCATACGTGCAGCGAGCATGCCACCTTGCAGACGGTAAAATGCCGTTTTGACGCTATCAAATCTGGTTCGCCTTCAGCACTCGCAGCATGTTGCCGCCGATGACCTGCCGGATCGTTTCGTCGCTATGGCCGCGCATGATCATGCCGAGGGTGAAAAGAGGCCAGTTTGACCATGCGACGCTCTGCTCTGCCTCGATGCTCGTCACGTAGTCGTCCTTGGGCCAGAGGTGCTCCCATTTGTCGGCTCTGCCGCCGGGGGCTTTGAGAAGCTTGGCACGCTCTTCCTTGTCAAAACGAGAAGTGTAGGCCACATCGCAGCCGATGGCGGCATGCTTGGCTCCGAATTTCTTGATGAGATGGTCAAGATGATCGAGGAGTGCGGTGACGTCGCCTTTGCCGCCGAGGAAACGCGGGATGCAGCAGATGCCCACGAGGCCGTCGGTGTCGCAGATGGCCTTGATGGTGTCGTCTGGTTTGCCGCGGAAGTGCTCATAAACGCCGCAGCAGGTGGTGTGGCTGGCCACCATGGGGCGCGTGCTGCTCTTTGCTGCATCGTAGGCCGTCTTCCAGCCACTGTGTGCAACATCGACGATGACGCCAATTTTGTTCATTTCAGCGACGGCGGCGTGGCCGAAATCGCTCAGACCGCCATCGTGAGGTTCCCCGGCACCGTCGCCGATGGGATTGCGACGGTTGTAGGTCAGGTGCATCATGCGGGTGCCGAGTTCGTGGAAAATGCGCACAAAGCGCAGCTCATCGCGCACACTTTCCCAGTCTTGCATCAAGGGGACCCCATTCGTTGTGAAGCACAGGCCGACGTTTCCCGCCTGCTTCAAAGCCACGATTTCAGCGGACGTTACGACCTTTGAGAGTGTCGGATTCAGCAAGTCTGTCGCTTTGGTGAAATGCGCGAGGCGTTTGATCAGCCGCAGTGGGTCGCTGCCTTCTTCGCCAGCGTTTTGGAAAATGCAGGTCACGCCAGCAGCGTGGAAGGCATCGAGGAATTCCTTGCGCTCGCGTTCATTGGTCGCGTTGCGGTTCATGGACATGGACTCGCGCAGGTCGGTGATCTCGGCGGCGCCCATCCCAGATTTGATCGCCTCGTTCATTGCGGCCGCATCGATGGCGCAGCGGGGTGCGAAGCCGTAGCTTTCAAAAACGACGGAGCCGAAATGCAGCTCCCAGGCGTGTTCGATCTGTGCCTGCGTTGGCTTCAGCAGGCCGAGCGCGATTTCGCGCGGCTTATCGATGCCCGGATTGCCGGTGATCCATGATTTTTTCGACTCTTGGGAGCGAACATGGATGTGGAAACTGCCCGCGCATGCGGCGAGGGGCAGTGTTTGAAGCAGACGACGGCGCGTGAAAGGGGCGTTCATGGGAAGAACAAACGCACCTCAGCCGGAGTTTTAGCGGCGGAGCTTTTTCTTCAGGCGCATCCAGGTCGGGACGTCGAGGTCCTCGCCTTGCACGATCGAAGGTTCAGTGTCCTTGAAGCGGCCACGGTCTTCTTCCCCGAGGCTGAAAGTCTGCTGGTTGTCGGTGGCGGGCTTGCGGGCGATGACGGCGGTGGTGGCGCTGATCATCGTGGACTCGGGTTCTTCGTCGAAGGAGATGAGATCATCCTGCGCTGGAGCGGCTTCTGTTTGCAAAGTGACGCTGCGTGCGACGACTGCGGCGAGGGTGGATTCCTTACTGCTGCGGGCGGCGTCGGCCAGCTCCTTGGCGGCCGGCGTGCGCACTGGAATGCGGACTGTTTCCGGAGTGGCGGCGATCACTGGGGGGGGCGGCGGCTCGACGAATGCGGGTGATTCCGCGAATGCAGGTGACTCCACAAAGGCTGGCGGTTCTTCCACATGTGCCAGCGGCTGTTCCATGAGCTGAACTTTTTCCACTTCCTGGTGGAAGTTGTTCAAAGGAAAGGCCTCACCAATTGAAGGGGCAGGGGCGAACTCATCGGACTTGAAGAGCAGATCAGGAGGTGAGTCCGCAGGGGGGGCGTACGGTGAGGAGGCCTTCTTCACCGGGATTTCGCGTTTGGGAGCCGGGGCAGGTGCAGGCGCCTCAGCGCGCGGCTGGAGCATTTCCGATGGAGGTGCTGCGGTGGCGTGAGCGTTGAGCTGGTTGAGTCCCAGCGAACTGATCAGAGTGACGGCAATGGCGTCTCCCAGCTTTGCATCGACACCGAGGCCGAAAAGAATGTGGGTCTGATCCGGCACATGACGACCGAGCTGCTTCATGACTCCTTCGACTTCGACGAGGGTGAGCGATTCGCCACCGGCGACGTGGACCAGAAGGTTCTTCGTCTGGTGCAGGAGGCGGCCGGAGTCGATGAGCGGGCTCTTGAGTGCTTTCTTGAGCGCCTCGGTGCCGCGGTTCTGGCCACGGGCTTCGCCGAAGCCAAAGAGGCAGCGGCCGTTGGCATTGGCCAGCGCGGAGGTGAGGTCATCGAGGCCAAGTTTCACCAGACCCGGCGTGGTGGTGATGGTGGAGATGGCACGCAGGCTCTGGGCAATGAGCTGGTCTGCCTGATTGAAGGCTTTCTGAATGCCATCCTTGGGCAGGATGAGTTCACCCATGCGGTTGTTTTCAAACAGCACGAGGGCATCTGCACGCTTTTGGAGGAGTTCGAGTGCCTCTTCGGCCTGGGCAAGACGACGGCGGCCTTCGAAGCTGAACGGCATGGTGGCGACGACGAGGACCAGAGCGCCGGTGTTTTTGGCAATTTCAGCAATGACAGGAGCCGCGCCGCTGCCGGTGCCGCCGCCGAGTCCGGCGCTGATGAAAATGATGTCGTGATTTTCAATGGCCTGCCGAATCTGCTCGCGCGAGAACAGCGCGGCTTCACGTCCGAGATCGGGATCGCCTCCGGCACCGATACCCTTCATGAGCTCGGCTCCCAGCTGGATTTTTACCGGTGCCATCGAATGGCCGAGCACTCGTACGTCCGTATGTGCGCAGACCAGGGTGGCATCCACAATACGGTCCAGAGTGATACGATCGACAACATTGGAACCCGCACCGCCGATGCCGACGATGCAGATGCGCGGTGCCGCTGTGCTGGCACCTTCAGGTGATTGGGAGCGGTCGTATTCTACCATAATCGTGGGTGGTTAGGGTTGGGCTGCGGGCTTTTAATTAAAGTGTGACGGAGGAGAGGAGTTCCTGCATGCGCCTGCCAAGGCGCTTCAGGGGAGAGAGAAAGGGCTTCTCGCTGTCAAGAATCTGCGCATAACGAATGAGGCCGATTGGAGCGGAGTATTGGGGATTCTCGAAAGTGGCGGTGATGCCGCTGACGGGAGCCGAACCTGCGCGCGTGACTTTGATCCCAAACACTTCACGGGCCACCACGTCAATGCCTTTCATCATGCTGACACCTCCGGTGAGATAAATGCCCGCCCCAAGACGACCGAGGTGATCCTCCACCCTCACCCGCACCTGGATAAGTATTTCTTTAGTGCGGAGGTTCATGACCTCGTTCAGAAACGCCCGTTCGATCTCGCCAAGAATCAGGCCGGTGTCGTCTTCGATGCTGAGCATTTCGCCGTCCGGCACCTCGTCATACAAGACGCTGCCTTCCTCCACCTTGAGGCGTTCGGCCCGGCCATTCGGGATCTGCAGCGCCATCGAGACATCATTGGTGATGTGGTCGCCACCGAGAGGGACGCAGCCGGAGGCGGTGATCATGCCGTCTTCGTACAAGACGTAGTCACAAGTGCCGGCACCGAAGTCGATCATGAGGGCACCCTGCATTTTCGCCTCACGAGTCAGTACGACCTGCGCCGCAGCGACGGGATTGAACACCACGTCCTCCACTTCGAGGGGAATTTCACGTACACAGCGAATCGCATTCTGCACCCGGCCGCGCACGCCGTGGATGATGTGGTAGTCCGCCTCCAGCACGCGGCCCTCACGCCCGATGGGCTGGCGCACGGCCTCCTGACCATCGACGATGTACTGGCGTGTGACGCTGTGCAGAAAGACATTCGACTGGGGGATCGAGACGCTGCGGGCAATCTCCTTGGCCTCCTCCACATCGTCCTCGCTGATTTCCGTCTGCTCGTCCGGCAGGCGGTGCCGTCCGCGATTGTTCAGGCTTTCGATGTGCGCACCGGTGACGCCAAGGAAGACGTTACGGATCATCACATCGCTGCGGTCCTCTGCACGCACGAGTGCATCGTTCACGCAGGTCTGAACCTTTTCGAAATCGACGATCTCGCCTTTGCGGACGCCACGAGAAGGAGCCTGGCCGACGCCGAGAATTTTGATGGCTCCATCGCGCTTGGCTTCACCCACGACGACGCAGATCTTGTGCGTTCCGATTTCAAGACCTGCGTAGATGGTGCTTTTGGCCATGAGAGATTCAGCGTGCGGATGAAGTGGAGGCGGTGTCCGCCAGATTTAGCCCGGTGACATCCGGCGTTTCGTGAAAAGTGACGGGAGTGTTGATGCTGGCGATCAGGTTCAGCGTGGCGACACGCCATTTGCGCGCGCGCGCCTCGTACATGACGCGGTCAAAACGTGCCAGCTGTGGGTCAAGGTCATCGACGCCGAAGGTGACCTTGGTATCGCCGTTGAAATGCGCGACGAGCGACCATGGATTGGGAATTTCGATCACTTCCAGTGTGGGATGGGCGTCCTCGCTGCGGCTTTGCAGCTTCTCCATCAGGCGCAGTGCCGCGTGAACCTGCATGTCTGGCGACGGCCTGCCGGGGATGGCTTCGCTGAGATCCGGGAATTGGATGCGGGGCATCGCGAGATACTCCCGGGTGACGACATTGCAGGGCACCAGCGCACCTTCGGCATCAATGAGGCAGCCTTTGCCGCTGAGCGGTGCCAGGAGCTTCTGCTTTGGGCATTCCATCCAGGCCACTGGCAGGCGCTGCACGACATCCAGCGTGAGCTTGCCGTGGTAGTCGCGCTGGATCACCGCCGATTTCACCTGGGGCTGGCGTTCGATCTTCGCGCGCACTTCGCGCAGATTCATGGTGAGCAGGTTGGTGGCTTCGGTGAGGCCGGTGGCGGCCACGATCTGCTGCCGGGTGAGGGTGCCTTCAGTGTTCACCTCCACGGTCTTCAGCATGAATTGCGAGTTTTTTTCCAGCGCTTCATGCCAAGTCACCCAGCCGATACCGATCACGATCATGGCTGTGATCAGCCACATCGCGGTGCGGAAGCCACGGCGGCGGCGCTCCACCGCCTCATGCTCGCGAATGACCGGAGATTCCGGCTGATAGTCGATTACGTGGGTGCCCGGACCCTTGCGCTTGTGAGAAGAGCGCTTGGCTGGTTTTTTGGAGCCATTCTTGGCAGCAGACATGAGAAGGCGTACACAAAGTACAGTTCCGAATACAGGCGGAACCGTTAGTTAATAGGCCTTAAATAATAGAATCTCAGTCCGATTGCCATAATTATTCGTGAAAAATTGCGACTTCTGTATTTACAGACGAGTGGGTTATTCACAATTTTGCACCTCAATCCGCTCCATTGCGTGGCCTCAACAGGAGGTGGTTGCTACTTTTTCACCACCCAGATATTGCGGTACCGCACCGGATTGCCGTGGTTCTGGAGGTGGATCGGTCCCGGGGTGTTCTCTTCCTTTTTTGGGGCTGAGGTCGTCGCTCCAGGCAGTTCCTGGTTCTCATGAATCACCACGCCATTGTGTTTGACCGTGATCTTGGCGTTCGCCGTTTTCTTGCCTTCGGCGTCGTAGGTTGCAGCGGTGAAATCGATGTCATAGGTCTGCCAAGTCAGCGGCGGAAGGCACATGTTCACCTTCGGCGCAGCGATCTTGTATAACCCGCCGCACTCGTTGTCCTTCCCTTCGAGGGCAAAGCTGTCGAGCATCTGCACTTCATAGCGCCCTTGCAGATAGAGACCACTGTTTCCCCGGCCTTGGCCACGGGCATCTGGCATGTAGGGCAGGAAAAACTCCACATGCAGGCTGCAATCGCCAAAGGTGTCCTCACTGGTGATGCCCTCCATCAGCGCGCCTGCTTTTTCATCGACCCGTGATTTGGGGAAACGGTTTACACCCTTGCCATCAAATAGCACCACCGCGTTCTCTGGTGGCGCGGCACCCAGCGTGGGCGATTCGCGGTTCGTGCGGTTGAGCTCCATGAGTTTCACGCCGTCGGCATTGTTCACCAAGATGCTCGCACCGTTCACCTCGGCTTTGATGGAACCGTCCGGCGACTCAAACGCCGCACTCTTGGCACCCTCTGCCCGTGTGCCAATGACCCGCGTCATCGTCGCCCGATCACCATCCCACCCCGCCCCCGGCAACCCACCGAGATGGCTCACCGCTTCGAATTTCCCACCACCTTGCGCCCAAATCTGCACACCATAGGTCTTGCCATCGAGTTCGCCGACATACTCGCCTTGAATCGTGAAGTCCTCGTCCGTTTGCGCCGGCTCAATGAAGGCCTTCGGCTTCGGTGCAGCGGGCTGCTGGGCATGCACGATCATGGTTAATAAGACGGCGGTGAGGAGGAGGCGCATGGCGAAGAATGTGGCGAGCGAATTTCACTGCGCCAGCTTCGGGAGGGGGGCTGTGGCAGTGATCTCGACGGTGAGGTCAGGGATGAAGCCCTTGTTTGGATCATCTGGATAGGCTCGCGGGTTCGCCAGAATGCGGGTCTCCCCAATCCTGTAGTCGTTGTTGTGATGAATATGACCATGGATCCAGAGTTGCGGCTGAAACTCTTGAATCAAGGCATCGAGATGCGAGGCGTAGGCACAACTAATCTCCTCTGTACGCCTGCGTTCGGGCAATGACAAAAGAGAAGGTGCATGATGAGTGACGACAACGGACTGTTTAGGGTCGCCACCGCTGAGGAAGTCTCGCAGAGCCTGAACAGAGGCCAGATGCGCCATTCGTGTGTCACGTGGTGAGAGGCGCTTGTATCCGCGAGCTGAGTTGCGCACCCTCTTATAGTCATTCATCACAGGTCCGGCCACGGCTGCTCCTTCCGACCAATCACCCATGAGCGCCATGTCAGTCCATAGGGTGCTTCCGAAAAAGCGTACTCCGCCAATCGTCACGGATTCGTTCTCCAAGAAGTGAACATTCGTACCTCGCGACTGCTCACGCAGCTTGCCAAACAAGCTTGGATAGTTCTCACCGTAGAACTCATGATTCCCGCAGATATAGATCACGGGGACATCGGTGATTTCTCGCAGAATCCACTTCAAACCGTTGGTCTTGGTCGAGACATCTCCCGCCAGCACCACACAGTCACAATCCACCTTGGGCAAAGGCACTTCGCCAAACTCTTGATGTAGATCGCTGATCACATGAATGCGCATCGGTCCATGTAGCATGCGGTCCAACACTTACCAATCACCCTCAGGATCAGGTCTTTCTTGATCAGAAAGCCCACGGATTACGCAACTCGTTGAGGGTTCCGCGATTGGCCTTCTTGCTGGAATTAACCGCTTCGGCCAAAGCATCTGCCGTGTCGTCATCAAGTGTGCGGTAGATGTCGCCCAGAACTTCCAGAGCGTTTTGAGTCGGGAGCTGAGGCACAAGGTGGGCGACGGGCTTGTGATTGCGCATGAGCACGATCTCCTCCTGATCGGCTTCGACGCCATCAATGACGGAACTGAAGTTTCGGGCCACCTCGGTTACGGTTAACATTTTCATGAGTGCAGACTGTCAAATCAACTCCTTCAACGGCGCACCCTGATCCACAATAAAGTTCGGCCTCCCCGAATGATCCGTATAAGTCGCATCAAGCGGAACACCCATGTGGTGGTAGATGGTGGCTGCAAGATCGCCGGGAGTGACGGGGCGTTCGTCGATCTGCCCGCCGTCTTTGTCCGAGGCACCGATGACCTGACCGTGACGGAAGCCACCGCCAGCGAGGGACATGGACATGACATGCGGCCAGTGGTTGCGCCCATCCGTGCTGCCCTGCGTGCCGAGGGTGGGCGTGCGGCCAAACTCACCCATGGTGAGGACAAGGGTGTCATCAAGCATGCCACGTTCCGCGAGATCGCTGACGAGTGTGGTGATGACGTGATCAAAAACAGGCAGCAGCGGGCGCAGGCCATTCCAGATACCGCCATAGGGCGGGATGTTGTCGCCATGATTGTCCCAGGTGCCGGAAGCCCCGTGATTGCTGAGGTCGATGGTGACGAAGGATGAGCCGCGCTCGACGAGACGGCGCGCCAGCAACGCCTGCTTGGCCCAGTCATGCTCGCCGTAGCGGTCGCGTACTTTTTGCGGCTCCTTGCTCAAATCAAAAGCTTCCTGCGCCCGGCCACCGGCCACGATGTCGAAGGCGGTCTGAGAGAAACTGTCCATCGCATCCATCATGCCGCTGGCATCGATCTCGGCACGCAGGCCGTCCATTTGCCGGCTCAGCGTCTGGCGTGCATGCATGCGGTCCATGCTGAGGCCAGCGGGCAGTTGGAAGAGCTTGGTGGCGCTGCTGCCGTCGAAGGGATCATACTGCGTGCCGAGATAACCGCCCCATGCGATGTGCGAGCGCGATTTCATGTTCAGCGCCACATACGGCGGCATGGCCGGATGATTCGGACCATGATGTTTCGCCACGATGCTGCCGAATGAAGGGTAATACTTCGCCTTCGGATTCGTGCGCGGCTCGTTGGCGAGGTTCGCCGTCTGCATGACCATGTTCGGTTCATGATTGCTGAAGCGGCAGTCCACCGAACGGATGAGCGTGAACTTGTCGAGCATGGCCGCCTGCTTCGGCAGATACTCGCAGATGTGCGTGCCGGGCAGCTTGGTGGGGATCGTTTTGAAGGGGCCGCGAATCTCACTCGGGCGGTCCGGCTTCGGATCCCAGGTGTCGATTTGTGACGGGCCGCCCGTCATCCAGAGCAGGATCACCGCTTTGCCGTTCTTGGAGACTTTGCCCTCCGCACGCAGCTTCGTGAGCGCAGGCAAGGAAAGGCCGCCCAAACCCGCGAGGCTCGTTTTCAACACCGAGCGCCGGCTGTGGACGACCACGCCATCCCGCACACGCGGATTCATGAACGTGAATGCATGCGGGGCGCTGTGGCCTGCGCAGGGATGAGCGGGGGATGGCATCGCAATCCAATACGAAGAGTCATGCGGCACTCTAACCAAGTGCAGCAAATACTATGCGGACGTCACTTCACCCCTTTCAAATACGCGATCAAATCTGCCAGCGACTGGGGCGTGAGAGCGACTTCGAGCCCTTCCGGCATCAGGGACGTGCCGGTGCTCTGCAAACTCGCGATCTCGCTGCGCAGCACCGACTTCGTCAGGTTTCCTGCCATCTTCAGCGTCAGGCTCGCGCTTGTTTCCGTCGCGATCACTCCGTAGAGTTGCTCGCCGTTTTTAAGAGTGCAATGATACGCTGTGAATCCGGGTTCGATGATGGCGCTCGGATCCAGGATGGAGTTGAGCAGCTTTTCTGCGTCATGCTGCACCACGCTGCGCAGGTCCGGCCCCAGTTCGAGGCCCACGCCATCCAGTTTGTGACAACTGATGCACACCTGTGCAAACGCCGCCTTCCCCTTTGTCGCGTCACCCGTCAGCTTCAGCGCCGGTTTGAACTTCTCCACCACCGCTGCGCGCGTGGCGCTGGTTGAATCCGCAAACGCTGCCGATGCCAGCTTAGCGATCTCCTTTTTCGGATGCTTCGTCAGGCGTGCTCGTGTCGCAGCGTCACATGCCTTCGCCTCATGCCGCTTCAGCACAGCCACGGTCCAGGTATCGCTCGAAAGCAAAGCCTCGATGATCTGGCCACGAACCACGGGGGTCCGCTCGTTCCAACCTGCCAGCAAAAACTCGGGTCCTCCCTGCGGTTGCAGCTTCGTCACCAGCCGTAGCACCTCGGTGCTCTGCGACTTCTGCCATAGTTCCGGCAGTAGCGACTTCACCATCTCGCGATGCTCACGGTCTGAGGCCAGTAGCGCCAGTTCCGCCATCGGTGGAGCCGTCTTGGCAATTTTCACCGTCTCAACTGCCTGTGCCAACATGGTCGCCATCTTCTTCAGCCCCTGCTGTGCCTCCGCCGAAGTCACTTGTTTCGAAAACTCCGCCAGTGAGAGGCCTTTCTCATCAAGGACAGTCAGCAACTCAGCGAACTTTTCCTTGTCTTTCATTTCCGAAACTAAAGCGGCGATTGCTTCTTCATTCTTGGTTTCGAGAGCACAATGAAACAACATGCCAATGACTCCTTTAGGTGCCTTGTACTCCGGCTTGCCAAACTGCTGGCAAATTCGCTGCAAGTGAGGAAGGGCTGAACTCAAAGCCGCTCCAGCGAGAGGGCTGCCCGATGTAGCTTCGTCCAAGACAGTCCCCACGATGTCCGCTGGCCAATCCCCCTTCCATGAGCCGGCGGAGAGAGCCAGTTGCATTCGGATCCTTGGATGTGAAAAACGCTTTCCACTCACAAGGAGAAGTAATGGCTCTTCGATTCCCTCAAATCTTTTTCCCTCGGCTATCTGCAATCCTTGAGCCACGACCTCGTCATTTTCGTCGAGTAAAATAAGGTGGAGCTGTTCTGGGGACAATTTGTCCAAGAGGTGAAGCGTCCATGCTGCCTGTGCTCGAACCTGCGGTATTTTGCTCTGAGAGGCATGATGTATTGCCACCCACGCTTTTTCCTCTGGTTTCTGCCACAGCGCTTGCATCTGCGCCTTGTCACGCTGCCAGCCATTCGAGGAGCTCAGATTCTGTTCTGTAATCCCGCCTTTAGGCGGTTCTGGGGAGCGTATGATTCTCCAAATCCGCCCCTTGTCATCCCCCTCACGATAATGCGGCAGCAGCTCGTCTTTGCCGTTTTGTGGCAACCACTGCGGATGCTCGATCATGTAGCGGTACATGTCCGCCACCCACAACGCGCCATCGGGACCGGTGCGCACCATCACGGGTCGGCACCAGCGGTCTTCGCTCGCTAAAAAATCCATCTTCGACTCCGCCGGATCGCGTGCGGCCTTGAATGTCACGCCATCGTCTTCCAGCACATGATGCTGCACCACGTTGTGAAACGGCTCGCAGGTGAAGGCGTGCGTTTTGCCATCATCAAACAGCACGCGATCGCGATACACCTCAATGCCGCAGGCGCTGGTAAAGCGCCCCGACTGGTCGAAGCTATGGAAACGCTTCTCCATACTGCTGGCGGGATACACGGGAGGATTGCGCGGGAAGAGCTGATGAATCGGGTCCGGTGGGATGACGTGCGGATTCCGCCGCAGATAGTGATCCTGCAACACATAATGCCAGAGCGGGAAGCTGTTCTGCACGCCGAACCATTGGCCCCAGTCATCGCGTGCACGACCGAACTGCGAAGGGCCGCTTTGCGGATCAAAGTCCCCCGTGTCCGGCTGGAAGCGGAAATCGCGGCTGCCGAGGTCGATCTTCTGTCCGGTGAGCTTTGATTCAATCTGCGTGCCTTTGTTGTAGCCGCTGTTGTGCGCACCTGCCGCGCAGTACACCCAGCCATCCATGCCCCAGCGCAGACCGTTCACGCGGAGCTGCTGATTTCCGGTGCTGAAGCCGGTGAAGAGCACCTGCTTTTCGCCGTTGGGTTTGATGAAGAAGATGTCTGGAGCGGCGGTCACGATGACGCCATCGCGCCAGGTCAGGATGCCGGTGGGATAGCTGAGGTCGTTCACGATGACTGTGCGCTTGTCGTAGCGGCCATCGGCGTTGGTGTCTTCGAGCATCACCACGCGTCCGCCGGCCTTGCCGTTGCCATCCATGCCGAGCGGATAGTCCGCCATTTCAATCACCCACAGGCGGCCTTTTTCATCCCAGTCAAACGCCACCGGATCAAGCACCACGGGTTCTGCTGCGACGAGTTCGATACGGTAGCCCTCACGCACATGCCACTTCTTTGCCGACTCCTCGGGGGAGAGCGGCGGTGTGGCGGTTTGCAGCTTCGCAGGTGCGGGCGGTGTCATGCCGCTGGCCTTGTAATGCGCTGCGGCTTCATCAACAGACAAAGCGCGGTCATAGAAAGCCGCCTCGTCGATCTTGCCCTCAAAGTTGAACAGATTGTCGCTGCGTCCGCCGATGAACCACTGATCCTTTGTTGTGTGGGTGATGTCCAGTTCACCTTCGATTTCCGGTTTACCGTCCAGCAGCACACTCAACCGCTTCCCTGTGCGGCTCAAAACCACATGATGCCATTGCTTGAATGCCAGCTTGGTTTTCCCTGAGATTAACCCCTTGGCGGCGTTGCCATTGTAAACAAACAGGCAGCCTGGTTGGGCATCTGCATGCGTGCCACCGATGCCAAGATGATCTCCCGGGCAGGCTTTGTCGCCGTCCGACCCGCGTGAAAAAAGATAGCCCGTCACTGCGCGTGACTCCGTGGGCAGCGCATTCCAAAACCAGAACTCCACGCTGTAATCTGTGCCGGTCATGGCAAAGCCGTCCACCCGTCCGCCGGCAAAGTGCGGCGCACGATTGATGCCCTTGCCAGAGAAAGCCTCGCCCTGAGGCCCCTCCAAATAGCGGGCCACTCCAGGCTCGTAGCGTGGCTCCTCGCCACGCCAGTCATTGACGGGATAGAGCGAGTCGCCTGCGATCTCGTCCATGCGCCAGTATGATGTAGGATTGGAAGCAAAGACTGCCTGCGGATATGCGCCCAGAGTGTGGGTGATGATCTGACGGTTTTTGCCCGTGATCTCCTCTAGGGCATCAAGCAATGACTCAACCATCTTCGGCTCCGCCTGCACTTCGAGTCCCGCCGTACGCGCAGGCCAAGTGGTGTAGCCGCCGAGCACATGCTGTTCCGGTGGTGGGATGTAGCCTTCAGCGCCGTTGGCGAGTTCGATGTTGATCGTCCTCGGCAGCGGACTCTGCGCCTTCAGTTTCAACCCCGTGATCGCATACACCTCGTTCGGCAGTGTGGCGATGCTCAGGTCGCCGATGCGGATGGCTTGCAGCTTCACGCTGGTCTTCTGCCGCTCGTGCAGAATCAGCGCCTCGCGGGCATAGACTTCCTCTTTGTTTTTCGGCAGATCATTCTCGATTTTCGCGGCGATGGGGCGTGCCCACGCCAGCCTCTTTTCATCAGGCACGCGGTAGTTGAGCTCCAGCGTCTTCTCCACCATGCCGAGCGGTGCATGATCGAGATACTTCACTGTTTGCAGGGCTTTCATGGCGCTGTCAGCGACCGCGCTGGCGTAGGTATCGATGGTGATGTTTTTCTTCTCCGCGCCATAGTCCATCCACATCTGGTCGCCGCTGGTGCCCTGACACATGGCGCAGACAAAGGAGCCGATGCCATCACCTGACTGTCCCATTTTGGCGGCGAGGTGTTTGCAGAAGAGGCCATAGTAATCGGAAGAGATCGGGCTGCTGCCGAAGTAGTGCTGTGAGTAGTTTGCCAGCACGCCCAGTGGTTTACCCTCGGCGGTTTGCAGGGAGATGACGGAGAGCTGAGGATCGACTGGACCGCTGGGACCCACGACGTCTTTGCTGAGGTAGCCGGGGTGCATGTTCGCACGGCCCGTGGGCTGGCCGAAGGGATCGATGACTTCCTTGCCGGGCAGGCGAATCCAGCGGCGGTTGTGGGTGTGCTCCCAGTCGTCAAAGCTGCCCCAGCCGATGCGTGCGGGCTGCAAGGCCTTGTCTGCTGCCACGATGGCTTCGGCGATTTTCGGTGTGAGGAGTTTGCCATACTCCGTGTCCTTGCGCGTGCCGAGGCAGCCCATCGCCGCCGGTGCGGAGTGCGTGTGCGTGGCGCTGACCATCATGCGCTCCATCGGAATACCGCATTGCTTGGATGCGAGCGCCTTCGCTTCATCAATGAGCGACTGCTCCATCATGCAGGTGTCCACGATGGCGAAGGCGATTTTCATCTTGCCGTCATCGAGCACAAAGCTCCGCACATGCAGGCGGTCCGTGACCTTCTCACCACGCCCTTCGAGAAACCCGCCCGCGATGATGCGTGGGAATGTCGTGGGGGTGATGTCGATGGCGGAGACGCCTGCGCGGAAGACTGGCTGCGCCTGTGCGGTGATGACTGCTAGGCAGAGAAAAAGCAGGAGTGACTTCATGAGATTGGCTTAAACCAACGCTCATGAAGGTCACATGCTTGCCCTCCGATTATGCGATCAATGGGCCAATGGCGGGTTCGGCGAGCAGCCTTTGCACTTCTTCGACAAGACCGGCCGCTGGCACGGAGCTCTGCGAACGAGCGATCAGGTTCTTGATGACGACCTCGGGGTATTCAGCACCGAAGACGATGGCAAAGCGTGCTTTGCGATCTTCAGCGGCCTGAAATTGCTTGCCGGCTTTTTGCGCGCCAAAGCTGTAGTCGATGCGGATGCCTGCGGCACGCAGGGCCTGCACAGCGGCGAGCGCGTGGCCGCGCTGAGCTTCGTCCACCACCACGACGTAGGCATCGATGCTGCTTGCCGCGAGCAAGGCGCTGGTGAGCTTCATCTGCGCGCCGGGCGTCTTTTCGAGCAGCAGTTTGAGCACCACGTCGCCCATTGCGAAACCTGCTGCGGGCATGTCCACCTTGCCGTCGCTCATCAGGGAGCAGAGCTTGTCATAGCGGCCGCCGCCGGCCACGGCACGGAGGCCGTGCTTGCGGTCGAACACTTCAAACACGGTGCCTGTGTAATAGGCCAGGCCGCGAACGATGGTTGCATCAATGCGGACGTGCTGCCAGATGCCGCGTGCACTGAGGTTTTCGCGCAGGGCGGCGAAGGCCGGGTGGCTCTCATCGGCGGATGCCATGAACGCACGCACATCCGCCAGCGAGAGGCCGATGGCGTTGAGCTTCTTCTCCGTCTCTTCGGACCGGGCGCGCTCGATCTTATCGATGATCTGGAGGAATGTGGGAGTGTGTTCGGCGGTGATGTTGAACTGGGCCAGGAAGCCGTTCCAGATTTCGCGGTTGCTGAGGCGGATCTCGAAGTCGTCAGAGCTCACGCCAAACTCGCGCATCACGTCAATCGCCATCGCGATCAGCTCGGCATCCGTGGCAGGCGAGGCATCGCCAAGGATGTCTGCATTGAACTGCACAAACTCGCGCGTGCGTCCTGCCTGCGGCGCCTCATAGCGGAAGCAGGAGCCGATTTGAAACCACTTGATGGGCTTCTTGAAGTCACGCTGACGTGCGGTGGCCATGCGTGCGAGGGAAGGGGTCACCTCCGGGCGCAGGGAGACATCATCCTTGCCTTGAGTCGTGAAACAAAAAAGCTGACTGGTGATCTCGTCACCGCTCTTCTTGCGAAACAGGTCGGTGTTCTCAAGCACCGGGCCTTCATACTCCATGAAACCATAGCGGCGTGCGACGGAGCGCCAGGTGTCGAAAATGTAATTACGCACGGCGCATTCTTCAGGGAAGAAGTCACGAAAGCCTTTGACTGTTTGGATGGGTTCCATAGAGGGGCGGGATTCATCTTCATGCCACTGAGGTACGCAACCGGAAATGCGGCGTGTGGCGTAACCACCTGACTGCATGCTCTCCGACCTGTTTGTGCGCGATTTCCGCTGCTTCGCCGAGGCGAAGCTGGAACTGCATCCCGATGTGACGCTGCTGGTGGGGAGGAATGCCCAGGGGAAAACATCTCTCATCGAGGCAGCGTGCATGCTGCTGCGGCTGCAATCGCCGCGAACATCGAATCGCTCAGAGTTGGTGCGTTTCGGCGCTGCCACATGTTTGGTGGAGGCTCACTGGCACGGCAAACGATTGCGCTATGCGCAGTCAGCTACCACGCGGCGGCTGGCAGTCGATGGGGCAACCTGCGGCAAATCTGCAGACTACCTTGCCGCATCGGGTGTCGTGGTGTGGATGGATCATCGCGATATGAATTTGCTGCGTGGAGGTGCAGAGCATCGGCGCAGGTTTCTCGACTTCGCGGCGAGCCAGATGTTTCCTGATTACCTGCATGCGCTGCGTGGTTATGAGCGCGCCCTGCGTGGTCGCAACCATGTTTTGAAGCGAGATGCCAGCATTGCGTGGAGGCAGGCCGATGCCTTTGCGCGAGTGATGGACGGCTTTGCTCAGACGCTCTGGCTGCGGCGCGCAGAACTGTGCACCGCCTTGGGGCCCGAGGTATCTCTGGCGCATGCGAAGCTGAGTGAGGGTGTGGAGAATGTGTGCATCGCCTATCAGCGCACGAGTGATGCAGCACTGAGTTTGTTTGAGGCATTGCTGACGATGCGGGATGAAGAGGCCCGCACGCGTTCGACGGTATTCGGACCGCATCGTGATGACATTGGGATGCGCTTGAACGATCTTGATGCGACTACTTTTGCCTCCGAAGGGCAGCAGCGGTCGTTTGCGCTGGCGATGAAACTCGCCCAGGCGCAGGTGCTGGAGCACTCCTGCGGTTCAGCACCCTTGATGCTGATGGACGACGTTTTTGGTGAGCTGGATGCCCACCGCCGACGGGCCCTGCTGTCCTGTCTGCCGCCAGGAGCGCAGAAGATTATTACGACTACGAATCTCGACTGGGCGGAGGCGGATCAACTGTCGGGGCGGGTTTATGGGGTCGAGAAATCGATTTTCAGCCGCATTCGAGGCTGAAAAAGGTGGCTTTGTGGCCAAAATGGCCTGAATTTGCCAATCCCAAGCTTCTTAGAAACATCCCTTGACGCATTTTCAAGCGGTTTTAAGCTTTAAAGTGGGTTAGAATGCCTTGCGCGCGTGGCTTTTCGTGATTTTCAAAACAGTTGGAATTCTCCGTCGCGCATCTGGATTCTGACGCCTGCACGCTTCAACACTTTTCCCATTTATTCTCAATGTTCGGCAAACTTTTCGGCTTCGTCGCCCAAGACATCGGCATCGATCTCGGCACGGCAAATACCCTCGTTTATGTAAAAGATCACGGCATCGTCCTCAGAGAACCTTCAGTGGTGGCGGTTAAAACCGGCACCAATGAAGTCGTCGCTGTGGGTGACGACGCCAAACGCATGCTCGGGCGCACCCCGGGCGGGATCACGGCCATCCGCCCTCTTAGAGACGGCGTGATCGCTGACTTCCGTGTGACGGAGGCAATGCTGCGCCATTTCATCAAAAAAGTGCAGGGCGGAGGGCGCAAGATGCGCGGGCCACGCGTGGTCATTGCCGTGCCTTCCGGAATCACCGAAGTGGAAAAGCGTGCCGTGAAGGAAAGCGCAGAGCAGGCTGGCGCACGTGAAGTTTACCTGATCGAAGAACCGATGGCTGCGGCCATTGGCGTGGGTCTGCCTGTGCAGGAAGCTGCGGGCAACATGATCGTCGACATCGGCGGTGGCACCACGGAGGTGGCGATCATCTCGCTCTCCGGCATCGTTTACAGCCGGAGTGTGCGTGTGGCGGGTGACGAACTCGACGAAGCGATCATCAACTACATGAAGCGCGCCTACAATCTCATGATTGGTGAGCGCACTGCGGAAGAGATCAAGCTGCGCATCGGCTCCGCCTTCCCGCTGGGCAAGGAAACGACGATGGAAGTCAAAGGGCGCGACATGGTGGCCGGTCTGCCAAAGACGATCACCATCACGAGCCAAGAAGTCCGCGAAGCCATGCTGGAGCCGCTCAATGCGATCATTGATGCGGTGCGCACGACATTGGAGCGCTGCCCGCCGGAACTCTCCGCCGACTTGGTGGATCGTGGCATCATGCTTGCCGGTGGTGGTGCTTTGCTGCGCGGCCTCGACAAATTGCTGCAGGAAGAAACAGCACTCCCGGTGCATGTGGCGGAAGATCCGCTTAGCGCCGTCGGCGAAGGCACCGGACGGGTGCTGAGCGAGCTTGAATTCCTGCGCAAAGTAAGCACGACCGAAGTCTGATGACCATTCCGTGCCGCTGCGCCGCGTTTGTTTGAATGTGATTGTCAAACAGCGCCGCATCCAGCCCGGAGGAAAGGCCAATCATGAAAAAGCTCAACATCCTCGCGCTTCTGATCTTCGTGGCAGGGCTGGTTGCCGTGTTCACCTTTGACACTGCGACAACCCGGCAGATCCAGTCTCGTGTCATGAGCCTGCTGTCGCCTTTTATTCACAGCAGTGCGGCGATGGAGCAGGCGGTGGAGTCTGCTGTGGCTCCGCAGATCAATCCGGTCGAGCTGAAACGTGAATACGATGAGCAGGGCGTTCAGTTGGAGCGGCTGCGAATCATCCAGCAGAAGTACAACCAAATCATCGAGGAGAATGCAAAGCTGCGTCAGCTCATCGAGTTCAAGCAGTCGGCTCCGTTCAAAATGACGGCGGCCAAGGTCATCCGACGCAGTACCGGTACTTGGTGGAACAGCTTGATCATTGACAAAGGTTCGCTCGATGGCATCGGCACGGACAGTCCGGTGATTACATCCGTTGGCTTGGTGGGGAAGACCTCCACCCTTGCGCCGCGCATGGCCAAGGTGATTTTGCTCACGGATGAAATGTGCCGTGTGTCGGCCAAAATCGAAGGCACGCTGGAGCAGGGCATTCTCGGTGGGGAACGAGCCGCCTTGGAGGTGCGCCCTGAGCTGCATCTGCGTTTTCTCCATCGCAACTCGAACATCAATGCCGGTGCGGGGGTTTATTCCTCCGGTGAAGGCGGAGTGTTTCCTGAGAATCTGCTGCTGGGCCGGGTGAAGCGTTTTGAAAACCGTGAGATATCTGGAGAGGCCGTCATCGAACCGGCCGTAGATTTCTCTACCTTGGATTATGTTTTTGTGATTGAAATGCAGGTTGCCGAGCCCACGCCGGAGCCCGCAACGACACCGGCACGCGCCAAGCCCTGAGCCGCCATGTTGTTTCACCCGATCTCCATTATTCTTCTGCTGCTGACCTTCATGGTGCAGGAGTTCATTCCTGGGCTGGAGATCGCCCAGTACGCCACGCTGTTTCTGCCAGCGGTGTTTTTCTTCAGTGCTTCGGTGGCGTCACCCTTTTCGATGATGCTGCTGCTCGCGTTCGTCACTGGTTTCCTTTGGGATGCACGCCATCTGCCCGGGGTGATGGAAGGTCTTTCGGGTGCGGAGGATGTGTTTGGCACCGGTGCAGACGTTGAGCTGGGTGCGGGCAGCTATCCGCTGCCGTTTGGTCTTTCCATCGTGCTGTTTGGCATGCTCGGCACGCTGCTGCAGGGTATCCGCCCGTTGTTCAAACGTGGGCGGCTTGAACTTCCGGTGCTCATGGTCGGCCTGGCCATTTTTGTTTGGCTGCTGTCGCAGTATCTTATCATCACGTTCCTGCGTGGTTCCCTGCAGTTTCCGGCGGGCGTATGGTCAAAGATGATCACCGACTCCCTGCTTGCCATGCTCGCCGCGCCGCTCATCTTTTTGCTGCTTTATTCGCTCGCCCGCCTGTCGAGTTATGAAATTAAATACGAAGGCCTGAGGTACCGTTTCGATGGTCGTTAAATACCGCTTTCGCCTATATCTGTTCTCCCTCGCCATGATGTGCGGGTTTGGACTTCTTGTGTTCCGGCTGTGGTCGCTGCAGATCGACCGCCGGGAGGAGTTTGCCAAGATGATTCCCGGGGCGAAAAAGGAACGCGCGCGCATTCCTGGTCCGCGCGGGGAGATCAAGGACCGCAACGGCATCGTGCTAGCCACCAACAAAGCCAGCTTTGAGGTGCGCATTAATCTTGCCGAGGTCGTCACGGAGTATAAGCGGCTTGCCAAGATCAAGAAGGCAGCCGTGCCGGAGATCACCTTCGAAATTTCCGAAAGGGGCATCAAGCGGATGAAGCCCGAGCTCGACATCTACAAAATTTTCGAAGAGACGATCACCGCCCGCATGTTGGAAATGGGGGTTCACAAGGACTACTCGGTGGATTCCCTCCGCGTGCATTACCGCAGCTTTGGGGGCGCGGTACCTTGGGTGTATCGTGATGACCTCACCTTCGCTGAGTTCAGCCGGATTGCCGAACACAATTTGGGACTGCCGGGCGTCACCGTCGCCGAACGTGCCTCACGCGTGTATCCCCTGAAATCAGTGGCATGCCACATCCTTGGCTACGTGCGCCTGCCAGACGACCAGCGTGCCTCGGCCGAAGATCGCAAAGGTTGGGACTATTATGTGCCGGATGACTTCGGGGTTGCTGGTGTGGAAAAGAGTTTCGACAACTACCTGAAGGGCAAGCCTGGCGTGCGTGTCATGCAGCGAGACCAGCGTGGCAGGCCGGTGGGTGAGGTGGATGAAGAATACGTGGAGCCACGCAAGGGCAACGACGTTTATCTAACGCTCGATGTGCGGATGCAACTCATTGCCGACAGGGCCTTGCGCGACGCCAAGATCGGACGTGGTGCTGTTGCCGTGATCGAGCCGAACTCAGGTGAGGTTCTGGCAATGGTTTCTGTTCCTTCCTACGATCCTAATCAATTCATCCCCAGCATCCAGCAGTCCGACTGGGATGCGCTGATGAGCAATCCTACCATCCCGCTGATTAATCGCGCAGTCAGAGGGCATGTGCCGGGCTCGACCTTCAAAATTCCCATTTCTTTTGCAGGCTGCCTCGCCGGCATCAACATGAATCACTTCAACTGCAGCGGCAGCGTGACCTATGGCAACAAGGCGATGCAGTGCTGGATTCAGCGTCAGAACGGCGGCTCTCACGGCATGCTCGGCCTGAGTGATGCCATCAAGTATTCCTGCAACTGCTTCTTCTACCGCTATGGGAATGCGGCGGGCATCAGCAACATCACCAAGGTGGGCAAAATCCTCGGGGTGGGCACCAAAACAGGCATTGAACTGGATGATGAGGACCCTGGCATCCTGCCCAACCCAGACTGGTTGCGCGCGCACCGTCCTGCGGAACGCTGGAGTGATGGGTACACGGCCAACACGTCCATCGGACAGGGAATGGTGCTGGCTTCCCCGCTGCAAATGGCTTCGGTCAGCGCCACTGTGGCCAATGGTGGCAAGGCATGGAGTCCGCATCTCTTGAAGCGGGTGATGGATCATGATCAGGCCGTGCTGGAAAACCCGCCCAGCCTTCGGGGCGATCTTTCTGCCAGTGTGAAACCCGAACAGATTGAAGTCATTCGCAGGGGGATGTGGAAGGTCGTCAACGATCCCTCAGGCACGGGTAAAGGGGCACGCATCACCGGAGTGGAGGTGGCAGGCAAGACCGGCACTGCCCAAAACTGGCGCCTCGACGCGAAGCGCGTCAGGCATGATGACAACCACACTTGGTTCATCTGCTTTGCGCCTTACAAGGATCCCAAATTTGCCGTGGCTGTGCTCGTGCAAAACGGCAAATCCGGCGGTGGTTGCGCCGCACCTGTGGCTCGCCGCGTGCTGGAACAATGTCTGGCTTTGGACAATCCCAAGTTCACTGTCGCCATCACGGCGATGGAACCTGCGGAAGGTAATTTCAATCATATTGCATCCGTCCAATATGCCGACGCTGCGGTGCCTGAGGCACTCAACGAGGATGAGGATGGAGACGTGGGCACGGGTGTGTCCGCGCCAGAACCGGATGATGCGGACGCGCCGCGTGTGAATGCGACGCCCAACATCAGCCGGAAAGCCGATTCAGCGGGATCGGCAGGCAGGAGTTCCGGACAGAATGTGCCCAAGGCCGTGCCAGTGCGCAGGGTCGGTATTTTCAACCGTGGGAGCTCCCAGGGCACTCAACCATCCGATTCTGCACCAAGTGGCGGCGGATTTTTCCGCAGAATCTTCCGCTGAAGAACTGCACCAATTTCAGGGAGACTTTATATTATGGCATTGACCTTCGTTCAAAGAATCAAAGAACTGCTCACCGGCAAACGCGACATCAAAAGCGGTGTGCGCCTCGTCATCAACTGCGAGAAACTGGAGAACCGCGTCGCCTTGCTCGACAAGGGCGTCGTCGAAGAATACAACATCGAGCGTGTCGGCACGAACAGCCTCATTGGCAGTGTTTTCAAAGGCCGTATCCGCAACATTGAGCAGGGTCTCAAGGCCATGTTCATCGACATCGGGTTCGACAAAAATGCCTTCCTGCATTTCTGGGACGCTATTCCGGCCGCGCTGGATGCCGGCTTGGAGGAGATCAATCGCGGCGGCAGCAAAAAGAAAAAACGCATTGAGGCCAAGGACATTCCGACTCTGTACCCGATCGGTTCCGAGATCATGGTGCAGGTCACCAAAGGCCCCGTGGGCAACAAAGGACCGCGCGTCACCACCAACATCTCCCTCGCGGGCCGACTGCTCGTGTTGATGCCGCTGAACGACACCTGCGGCATCTCGCGCAAGATCGAAGATCCGAAGGAGCGCTCCAGACTCCGCAAGATCATCGAGAAAATCAGCCTGCCTGAAGGCATGGGCATCATCCTGCGCACCGAAGCCTCCGGCAAACGCGCGCGTCACATCGTGCGCGATCTGAACATCCTGCTCGATGAGTGGGACCAGATCGTTGCCAAGCGTGACGGCCAGAACGCCCCCGTGTGCTGCTTCCAGGAGCCGGATCTCGTCGAGCGCACGGTGCGTGATTTCCTCACCGAAGACATCGATGAAGTCGCCTGCGATGACGCCGCCACTGTTGAGCGCATGCAGCGCATGGCTGCGCATATCTCCGGCCGTGCGAAGCGCCGGATCAATCTTTACCAAGGCCAGAGCGCCATCTTTGAGCACTACGGCATTCAAAAGCAGATCGACAACGCCTTCTACCGCCAGGTCTGGATGCCGTGCGGTGGCTACATCGTGATCGATCAAACCGAGGCGCTCGTTTCCATTGACGTCAATACCGGCCGCAACAAGGGCCATAAGGACGTCGATAAGCTCCTGCTGGAAACCAACCTCGAAGCCGCCGCCGAAGTCGCGCGCCAGCTCCGCCTGCGCAACATGGGCGGCCTGATCGTGGTGGACTTCATCGACATGAAACACCGCCGTGACCAGCAGGCCGTGTACAAGCTCATGATTGATCATCTCAAGCGTGACAAGGCCAAGACCCAGGTGCTGCCGATCTCGCAGTTTGGGCTCATGGAGATGACCCGCCAGCGTCTTAATGAGAGCCTTGGCACGACGCTCTATGAACCCTGCCCGTACTGCAAAGGCCACGGCCAGGTCAAGACCCCGCTCACCATGAGCGTCGAGTTGCAGCGCCGTCTTGTCGCGGTGCTGGGACGGGCCAAGGAGGATCAGAAGAGCCTCATCGTCATCGTTCATCCCGAGGTGCTTACCCGCCTCAAAACTGAGGATGGCGAGTTGCTGGTCGATCTCGAACGCAAGTATCAGGCGCGTCTCACCTTCCGCAGCGATCCTGCTTTCCACCGCGAGCAGATCACTCTGACGAATGCGACCACGGGCGAGGAAGTCCGCCCCTGATCTCAGCGGGCTGATCCACTGACGTTCAGTTCATCCAAATCGAAGCTCTCCTGCGCTCCCGCCGCGCTGGGGACGATCACGACTTTGCCGATGTGCTGAATGGTGTCCGACCATGAGAAGCTGTTGGCCGCACGTTTCCAGCCTGCGGCCAGCGCTTCGGTATCGTCCCAGTCATATCGCAAAGAGGCTGCGGCCTTGCGCCATTCAGGTGAGAATGTGGTCTGCGTCTCGAACTGCCACTGTGCAATGTCATTTGCGAACAGCTCGATCATCACACTCCCGCCTGCCTTCGTTGAACGGATTTCGCAGGTGATTTCGGCCCCCTTGCCGCCGATGATCTGGGTCCAGTCACCCGCCAGCGGCGACTCTTTTGCCGCCGCCGGAGAGAAGGCGATGGGCAGCGCTCTGCCACTGCGCGACGCATGAATATAGCCACCACCGTTCACTCCTCCTGTGGCGTGATGTTCGAGTTGATCGACGCCTTTCCAGCCCTGCGCATCCGCATCGAATGAAAGTGTTTGGGTCGTCGCGGGATGGATCATACGCGTTGCAGCCTTCAAGGGGTTTTCCGGTGGCGGCAGCTCCTGTTGCACCAAATCGCCGCTGCTGATGGCATACAGCACCGCATGGTCCAGTTCGATTCTGAAGCGCGCCGACGAGCCTTTGAGTTCACCCTTCTTCCACTTCAGGGGCAGATCCGTCGAAGAGGTGGAAATCGTTTCCGCTTCATTCAAGACGGCTCCCTGCTCAGTGACTGCCGAGACGCGCAGGCTGCCGCCAGAAGATACATCGGCGGTGATGCACACCGGCTCCGAGGTCAGACGCAGCGTCCGGGTCAGCACATGCGAGGGCTTGCCGGCCTCGACGGGCGTGTAACCTGCAAATCCATCAGGACGCAGCGTTGCCAGACAGGGCAGGCAATGACGCTTCCAGCCAGTGTGGGGGAAGTCATCGCCACCGTAAAAAATCATGAGCTTGCCGTCTCTCAAGATAGGTGGGCCGGCCATCGCGTAGATGCATTCGCTGTCGTAGGCACCTTTCGAACCGCGTGGGATGAACGGCGTTCCGGGTGCCACGCGCTGCCATTGCAGGCCGTCGTGGCTCCATGCCAGTTCGCAATCGACGGAGCGGTCGCTGCCGACGTTGTACATCATTACAAAGCTCAGGTAGATGCTGCCGTAACGGAAGACCGGCATGCAATAGGTCTGGCTGGCGCGGCCTTCTGCAAGGCTGGAGCGCAGCACGAGGCCGTTGTTTTTCCAATGGAGGAAGTCCTCACTCTCAAAGCGGGAGACAAGCCGTTCCCCGAGGTAGAGTTTGGTAAACCAAAGGTATTTGCCGCTGCGCTCATCCCAAAAAGCATTGTTGTGGGTGTCGCCGTTCTGCGCGCCGAAACCATGGGCGGTCAGGACTTCGCCCCAGTGGATGCCATCGGCTGAGAAGCGCACCTGCGGCTTGCCGAGGCCGACATCACTCACCAGTTTGTAGCGGCGTGCCGGGTCGGCATCGTGAAGGTCTTTGAAAACGCCGACGTTGGGACAATCACGGGCCACAATGTTGTTGGCGCTGCTGCCGTCGAATTTGTGGATGCCCAGTTCAGGCTTGTTCCAGTGAATGCCGTCTTTGGAGGTGGCGTAGAGCAGGTACCAGCCGACATCATGCACCGTGCTGGGCTGATCCATTTGTGCGATCACTTCCTTGTCAGCCAGAACGCACTTGTACCAGAGTTTGAAGAGCTGAGCCTCTTCATCCCAGATCACATTGGGATAAAGGTTGTTCATCGAATTTTCCCACGGCTTGTCCGCCTGAAACAGCGGATTGGCCGGATGCTTTTGCGGCGTGCCAAGGATGAGTCGGGCATTGAGCGCCTCTTGAACCACACGTGTGTCGAGCAGCAGGTGCTTCTGCCTCAGGGCTGCTTCCTGCGGCGCGATAGGAACATCCAGCGCTTCATAGCGTTCCCAGTCGGCGTCGTCGAAATGCCACCACTCGCTTTTGTACACGGTGAAACCATGCCGCGTCATCAACTGCTGCAGCTTTTCGCGGTTCTTGAAAACCTCGGGTGGCACCAGTTTGAAATGAGCGCCGGCTTTTTCGGAAAAGTCATCGTGTGCTGTCGGCATCCGCAGTTCCACGCCATGGGCATCGACGAGCGTGACATCCACGGCAGCGCCCCGGTTATGACGGCCGCCTTTGGCGGGGTCGGCCACGAAGCGAGCATCTGGCAGCGTTTTCCACATCGCGCGCTGGACGGCGAGCGGACGGTAGGCGTCCCAGATTTTCAAGCTCAGGCCCTGGGATTTGAGTTCCGCCTGGACCTGGGCCAGCTTGGCTGCTGTGGCCGGGCGCAGCAAGGCGCGTGCATGCTTGGGATAGAACGCCGTTTTGAAAAAATTATCCGCCGTGGTGTAGCGCAGATCGATCACGAGACCATCCGCTGCGGTGCCGATTTCAACCAAAGTTTGAGCAGCGAGGCCGGAGGCCGCGAGTAGAAAAGCGAACAGGGTTTTCATGGAAGAAGAGCGAGGGCGAACTTGCGCCCGTCATCTTCTTAACGCTGCGACACCTTGCCGCCTTCGAGCAGTTTTTCGAGATTGGGGTCGGGCCGGACGCCCTTTTTGATCGCTTCACTGTATTCAGCACTGGCCTTGTCCCACTGTGGTGGATCCCAGGTGATGTAGAGCACGGCGAGATTGAAATGGGCTTCACCATAGGCGGGATCAATGGCGAGAGCTGTCTTGAACTCGCGTTCGGCACGTTCGATCAGGTTCAGCTTGGTGGCGATGATGCCGAGGTAATGCCTGCCACTGGCGTTGTCGGGGCGTTTGGCGAGGCTCTTCTCAAAGTAGGTCATCGCATCCTTCCAGCGTTCCTGTTTGAAATAGGTGACGCCGAGCGCGAACGAGGCGGGTTCGTTGGTTGGGTCGTAGGCCAGAGCCTTCTGCAGGGAGACTTCGGCGTCGGCATGTTTGTTTTCACGCTGGCGTGTGATGCCCAGACCGATGAGAGCGGTGACGTTTTTGGGTTCGGCCCGCAGCGCGTCCTGGTAAAATTTGGCCGCGCTTTCGAAGTCCTTGTTCATGTAGGTTTCGTTGGCCTGGCTGATGAGTTTTTCGACAGAGGTCGGCGGAGGCGGTGCCGCTTTTTTATCGCTGTCTGGCGATGCGTTGGCGATGAGGGTGGCCTGCACGCCCTTCGGGCCCAGCAGTTCCCGCACGACGGGATCGGAGAAGAGTTTTTCCTCTTCCGGGGTGAGAATCATGCGCGCGTTTTTCATTTCTTCGACCTGTTTGACGAGATCGTTGGAGGAGTTCTCCATTTTCTGCAGTTCAGCGATCATGAGGTCCTTGGCGGCCTGTTGCCTGTGCTGGGTGCGCAACTGGCGCATGATGATGCTGCGCAGCATTTCGTTTTCCTGAGTGAGCTCGGGCGTGGTGGCGATCTTGCCCTCCATGCCGCTCTGCACGTCTTTAAGCTGCTTTGTCAGCTCTGCGACCTGGGTCTGGTAGGTGGTGCTTTCTTTGCGTAGTTCGGCCATCTGGCCCTGCAATCCGGTGAGCTGGCCGCGCAGCGCGACGATTTCCTGATCCTTGCGTCCGACGTCCGCCTTCAGGGTTTCCACCTGCTTTTGCGCCTCGACGATCTCTTTTTTCAAGCGGTCGTTTTCTGCAATGAGGCGCTTCATTGCGGTGGTGGCGGGTTTCTTTTTAAGGTAGTCCACATC
>NZ_JAQSEA010000175.1 GCF_029946185.1 Prosthecobacter sp. | reverse complement strand
TACTGGAGCGCGGGGCCTCCGAGCCCGCAGCAGGCGGCAAACACCGAGAGTTACGTCGATGGCGCAGAAAGCCGTTAGCAGAAAAACATACCGCAGCTTCGAAACCATAACGAAAACGCGGAGATGCAAATGCACGCGGAGTGCGGCCTTCTTCGCCAAGGCTACGAAGGCCATGACGGGCTCGGAGGCCCGCGCTCCGAGGCGCTGGAGAATGCGCGGGGCTGTTAGGCGTCCTCGCGCACATAGGTCCAAGTCCACTGGTGCCAGTCGGTCACGAGTTCGGCCTTCACCGGATTATTTCGGATGTAACGGATGGTTCGTTCCTGGTGCTCTTCGTCACGCATATACGTGTCCCAATAGTCCGCCTGCCAAAAAGGGCCCGAACGTCCGAGGTGCTTGTTGGCCTGTGTGGCGGTGTACTGTTTCCAGCTTCCCAGGATGTCCGCCATTGGAACCGCGTGCACTTCAAACAGCACATGCACATGGTTGGGCATGATCGTGAAAGCGATCAGTCCGTAGCGAGCAGTGTCAAATTTTTGCAGCGACGCTGCTGTCATCTTTGCGAGATTTTCATCCCGCAGATGGCAGGCTCCATATCCGTGGTCGAGCCACGCTTCGAGCTGGATCCGGCGTTCGCGATCATCCTCGATTTTGAGAAACTTGGACCATTCCGCGCGTAGCTCCTCGGGAAAGCTGTCCGCAAGTCGGAAGGTAACAAACTGGGTCAGCCCCGGCTCATCGCGATGAGGAATGTAACCCCGTTCGTTCCAGCCGCGAAACCCATCGCCCTGTTCCTCCCGTGTGGGATTCAGCGAGGTGCGTCGCTGCCGTCTCACCACATTCCGAACTTCGGGATTGTACGGCGGACCTTCCCTGCGTTTGAAGCGGCTTTCGCTCATCCCAAGATCAAACAAAGATGCGATCGCTGCGCAAGCAGAACTGGAGCGCGGGACCTCCGAGCCCGCAGCAGGGGGCAAACACCAAGAGTTACGTTGATTGCTCAGAAAGCCGTTAGCAGAAAAACACCCCGAAGCTCCAGACCGGGCTGAAGAAAAAAGCGGTGCCTCTCGTACTTCTCGTACCTCGCGGAGCGCTGCGGGCTCAGAGGCCCGAGCGCCATAAAGCTGAGTCAGGCCGCTGCACCGCTTGACTGGCGCAGCCTTGTCCTCTTGACGGTTCCCTCCGCCTCTTAATTAAACAACTTCGTTCCCGCCTTGAGCTGCTCGGCGTGCTCCAGCATGCCGAGTTCCACGCGTTCGCGGATCGTACGTTCGCCGATGCCGTCGTGCTTGGTGGCGACGAGGGCTTTGAGGAGGTCGATCATCGACTTCAAGTCATCCATCATCACGAATTCCGGCGCGATCTGGCGGGCGTCGTTGAGATTGTGGTAATTACCCAAGGGGATGGAGATGCCGGCGCTGCGGACTCCTGAGGCCTGCGTGGCGGTGGCTTCACAGGCTCCGGCGTCGAGCAGGCAGCGCTGCACGCGGATGCCCTGCTCCTTGGCGGTGGTCATCAGCACAGCCATGGCTTCGCTGTCGAAAATGGAAACACGATCACCGACGCGCAGGATCGGACCACCACCCATGACGGCTCCGTTGACGGGGCGGCTGGTTTCGAGCGAGAGGAAAACGCTGTCGGCACCAAAGGGCCAGTTTTGCGCGAGGTGCCAGGCTCCGAGCCAGCCCACTTCTTCCGCGCGGGTGAATGCCGCATGCACGGTGGTCTGGATGTTCAGACGGGCGAGTTCGAGAAAGGTCATCACGATGGCGGCACAGCCGATGATGTCGTCGCAGGCGGTGGCCTCAATGCGGGTGTTGGTGATGTTCACCGGGAAATTCCACGTGGCGAGCTGGCCCTTGGCCTTGCGCAGGCCGCGCTTCACACCGGCTTCCACTTCCAGCTTGCCGACGCCGCCGAGAAATTCCCATTCATCGCGTTTGGTGCTGCCGGGTGGCTTGATGAAAGCGGGGTGGTCCATGTGCGCACCGAGCACCCAGGTGGGCTTGCTCTTGGACTTGCCATTCTTGTATGTGGCCAGCAGGTTGCCGAATTTGTCATGCTTCAACTTCACATGCGGGCAGTCTTTGAGCAGGGCCTCAATCTCCGCACGTACATGATATTCATGAAACGGAGCCGTTGGCTGCTTGAGGAGTCGCTTGAGAATGTTGTTGAGGTTGGTGGTCGGCATGCGCCATCGTAACGCGAATTTATGCAAACACCAAACGCCACGTGACGCAGCTTCGATATTTTCTTCGATGCCGTCGCTTGAGCGTGTGGTCGTCAGCACGACAATGGCTGTTCATGGTTGAACGCTGCGCTGCGCCGTCGTAACACGTTTTGCCCCCCTCTATTCATCTGTGAAGAAGCTTCGATATTCCCTTGAGATCAAGATGCTGGATCTGGCCGTCTGGCTGCTCCCACGCGTGCCGCGCCATGTGCTCATGGTGCTGTCACGCGCCCTCGGCACCCTGGCCTTCTGGCTGGACGCGCGCGGACGCGCCACGGCGCTGGACAATCTGCGCTGCGCTTTTGGGGATCAATACTCACCGGCCCAGCGGCGGCAGATCGCCTGCGGCTCCTACCAGGTGTTTGCACGCACCTTCGTGGATTTGTTCTGGTCCCCGCAGCTCACGGCGAACAACTGGCAGAAGCATTTCGACATCATCACGAATCTCGATACCGAAGCAAAAGCGCGTGAAACGGGCGCGGTGTGGGTGACGCCGCATTTCGGCAACTTTGAACTCGTGAGCCAGATCTGGGGCTTTCGCGGATTCCCCTTCACCGTGGTGGCGCAGGATTTCAAGAACCCGGCCATCACACATCTATTCAGAAGGCTGCGCGAGCAGTCCGGCCACACCTTCATCTCGCAGGACAATGCCATGATCAAGCTGGTGAAGGCGCTCAAGCGCAAGGGCCACGCGGGGCTGCTCACGGACCTGAGCATCGCACCCAGCCGGGCGGCGACGGCGATCCAGTGCTACGGCATGTGGACCTCCGTGCCCACGCTGCATGTGGTGCTGGCACAGCGTCTGGGCATTCCCGTCATCACCGGGGTGTGTCGCCCGCTGCCGGATGGTCGCTATGAGGCGCATCTTTTTGAAGCCATTGCCCCCAAGCCGGAGGACGACGTGCGTGAAGTGACGCAGCACATCTGGGACCTCTTTGAAGCCGAGATCCGCAAGCACCCCGAATGCTGGCTGTGGATGTACAAGCAGTGGCGCTACCGCCCCGTGGGTGAGCACGGCGTGCCGCACCCGGACTACCCTTTATACTCCAATCTGAACGAGGCCCTCATCGAAATGATTCCCGCAGCCCTGCGCCCTCAGGCGAAGGCGGGCTGAATGTCTCTGAAAGAGTTCGCCGTTCACGCCTGTTTTTCCATTGCCCAGTGTGCTCGGCGCTCGTAACCCTCACACCTCCTAAAAACCAACCTGCCAATGTCCATTCCCCATCTTCCTGCTCTCCGCAAAGGCCGCCCCTATGAGTCGCTCGACAAGGCTCAGGTCAAAGACCACAAAACCGGCGAGGTCTGCGCCGAGATCAGCCAGGTGAATGCCGGCATCGTGCGCAAGGATCTCGCAAAGATCGACGAAGCACGCGCCGCGCTCAAG
Source organism: Prosthecobacter sp. (assembly GCF_029946185.1). Lineage (GTDB taxonomy): Bacteria > Verrucomicrobiota > Verrucomicrobiia > Verrucomicrobiales > Verrucomicrobiaceae > Prosthecobacter. Next base: position 26,821 of record NZ_JAQSEA010000175.1, on the reverse strand, counting down.
AAGTTCACCGTGGAGCAGCTCATCGAGATCACCGCCAAGGCGGGCGATCTCTTCCTCAACGGCACCCTGCCGCTGGGAGACAAAGGCCACACACAGAGCCCGGAAGAGTACATCGCCACGCTGTCCCGCACCAGCGGCCTGCCGCACGTCATGGTGAAGCGCAACATGACCAAGCTGCACTTTGCCCTGACGAACATGAAGATGATCCTCAACGGCCTCACACGCGGCCTTGATTTGAGCGTCATCGACCAGGGCTTTGGCACGCAGTCCGGCTGCCCCGTCTCCTACTTTCCCACCACGAAGTCCCTCGGCCTCATCATGCCGAGCAATTCCCCGGCGGTGAATTCCCTCTGGCTGCCCTCCATCGCGCTCAAAATCCCGGTGGTCATTAAGCCAGGCCGCGAGGAGCCATGGACGCCGTATCGTCTCATCCAGGCCTTCATCGCCGCTGGTGCCCCGCCTGAGGCCTTCGGCTTCTACCCGACCGACCACGAAGGCAGCGGCGAAGTCGTGAAGCTCAGCGGTCGCAACCTCGTCTTTGGCGATGTGGCCATGGCGAAGATGTATGAGGGCAATTCATCCGTGCAGGTGCATGGCCCCGGCTGGAGCAAGATCATCATCGGCGAAGACAAGATCGAAAACTGGAAGGACTACCTCGATGTCATGGTGGCCTCCATCAGCGACAACGGCGGGCGTTCCTGCATCAATGCCTCCGCTGTGATCGTGCCGAAGTATGGCAAGGAAATCGCCACCGCCCTGGCTGAGCGCCTGGGCAAGGTGTCCCCCACCACCTCCGAAGACGAAAACGCACGCCTCGCAGGCTTTGCGAACGTGAAGATGGCCGACTACATCGACAGCGCCATCGATCACGATCTGCAGACCCCGGGTGCCGAAGACATGACCGCGCAGTTCCGCGACGGCCCGCGCAAAGTGGAATTCCACGGCGGCACCTTCCTTCGTCCTACCATCATCTGGTGCTCGGACAACAAGCACCCCCTCGCCAATCGCGAATTCCTCTGCCCCTACGCCAGCGTGCTCGAAGTGCCGCAGGGCGAAGTGCTGGGCCGCATCGGCTACTCCCTCATTGTCACCGCCATCACCAAGGACCCGGCCTTCATCAACGACCTGCTCGAGTGCGGCGACATCGACCGCCTGAACATCGGGCCGATCAGCACCATGAAGATCAGCTGGGACCAGCCGCACGAAGGCAACATGTTCGAGTTCCTGTACAAGCGCCGTTCCATCGACTGCGCATGATTTGAACTCGAAGCCGACGCACATGTCCCTCGCACCCTTCGACTACCAGCCGCGCACGCGGCTCATCTACGGCAACGGCACGCTCGAGCGCGTGGGCGAACTTGCGCAGGCTCTCGGCGGCACGCGGGCGCTGGTGGTGAGCGATCCCGGCATTGTGAAGGCGGGCTACGTGACACGCGCCGTGTCCTTTCTCATCGCAGCCGGATTGCAGGCCCGTGTGTTTGGTGACGTGCGGGAAAACCCCAGCACCGAAGACGTGGACGCCTGCGTGGCGGTGGCGCGCGAGTTCAAGGCGGACATCATCATCGGCCTCGGCGGCGGCAGCAGCATGGACACTGCAAAGGGCTGCAACTTCATCCTCACCAACGGCGGCCGCATGCACGACTACTGGGGCGTTGGCAAGGCCACGCAGCCGATGCTGCCACTCATCGCCATCCCGACCACCTCCGGCACTGGCAGCGAATGCCAGAGCTTTGCGCTGATCTCCGATGCCGAGACGCATGTGAAGATGGCCTGTGGGGATCCCAAAGCCGCCGCAAAGGTGGCCATCCTCGACTCCGAACTCACCGTCTCCCAGCCACAGCGCGTGACCGTTTGCACCGGCATGGATGCGCTGACGCACACGCTGGAAACCGCCGTCACCAACAAGCGCAATGCGTTTTCATCCCTCTACTCCCGCGAGGGCTTCCGCCTCTGCCACAGCGGCTTCAGCCGGGTGCTACGCGACCCGCAGGACCTCGAAGCACGCGGCATGATGCAGCTCGGCGCAGCTTATGCAGGCATCGCCATTGAGAACAGCATGCTCGGTGCCGCGCACTCCTGCGCCAATCCGCTCACCGCCAAGTTCAACGTCGTCCATGGCGAAGCCGTGGGCGTGATGATGCCGCACGTGATCCGCTTCAACTCCCGCGACCCCGAGATCGCCGCCATCTACAAGAGCTACTTCGACGGCGACCTCGCCGACCGCGTGACCGAACTTCTGTGGGAGGCCCAGATGCCCCGCCACATCGCTGAATATGGCGTGAAGGAAGAGCACCTGCAGGACCTCGCCGAGATGGCCGCCAAGCAGTGGACCGCACAGTTCAATCCCCGTCTCCCCAGCGTGGATGATTTCGTGGCGATGTATCGCGCGGCGCTGTAAAGAAGGAACCGCTAAAATCTAGCGCGTGCGCAATACCGCCCCATCTACGGCGGGGTGGCCTGTGACTCTGACGGGATTCAGACCTTCTCACCTCTTGGCCCGGCCTTTGTGCGGAATGTTGGGAGGATGAATCGGAGCGAGGATGCAGAAGACTACTTCGCTGCGCCGGGCGCGGGCTTGGTGGGGGCATCCTCGCGCTCAGTGGTGACTTGGTAGGTTTTACCGTCGGTGACGACCTGCACGTTGCCGTTGAGGCCGGTGACGTAGGTGCGGGTACCGAGGGCCTGGAGGTCTTTGGTGCTGCGAATGCCACGTGCGTAGCGTGGGAAGACGCTGGCGATGGAGACCTCAGGGCGCGTGGCTTCGCCGAAGGCTTTGGGGATGGGGTGAATGCCGTGACCAGGGGCTACCAGAATGTGACATTTGAGTTTGGACTTGTCCACGAAGGGCATGAGGCTGGCCTCGATGTCTTCGGTCTGGATGTCTCCGGGCAGGAGGAAGACGATGTCGCCAAACTGGATGCGGAGGGCGAGGGAGTTGGCGTTGACAAGGAAATGTGAGGGGGTGTCGTTCTTGGGGCGGGTGGTGATCTTGGGGTCTGTGAAGTAGGTCTTGGGCGGGGCAATGACTTCGATCTTCAAATCGGAGTCGAGCTTGAGGGTTTCGCCAGCGGTGGCGCAGAGGTAGGCGCCGCGTGCGCGGAACTCCTCCCGGACGCGGGTGTAGTGATCAAGCTCGTCTTTGTTCGTGCCGAGGTAGTCGGCGGGATCGCCGCTGTGAAAGTTGTAGCCGCAGTCGATGAGCTGATTGATCTTGAAGTTGTCCTTGAGCCAGAGCAAGCCGCCGAAGTGGTCGTAGTGCGCGTGACTCATGAACACGCCGTCGATGCTGGTGACGCGCTGCTTTTTGAGCAGCGGCGCAATGAGATCGCGCCCGGCATTGAAGTTGGCCAGCCAGCCGTCCGAGGAGAGCTTTTCGGGATGTGCGGTGCCGGTGTCATAAAGCCAGGTTTTGCCCGAAGGCGTGCGCATGACGATGGCAAGCCCGGCACCGCGCTGGATGTCGGTGATTTCGAGAACCTGGAAGCTGAAGGTGGGCTGGGCGGCGGTGGCGGCGGTAAGAAAGGTGACACTGAGTGCGGCGGCACGTAGGAGGACGGAGATATTGCGATGGAGCATGGCGACGCTGTGGTAGGGAGTGATGGACAGAGAGTACGCGAAAGAGGGGCGGGATTGGACAGCGAAATGGATGAAAGGAAGGCTTCGTGGCTGAGTGATGCGGGGAGGTTTGCGTGAGGAAATCCGAGCCTCTGAGTGATGAGATTTCGAGCAGTTTTGCATGCACCAGCGTTCCTCGGAGCGCGGAATTGATTCCGCTGCACTCCGCTACACACACCCGCTCCGCTTTGGCACGCTACTTTCGCGACACTGGGCATCACCGTGTTTGCGGCATTCAGCGCGAGCCATCACACGTCCCACGCGGACGACCTGCTGCGGACTCAAGTCCGCGCTCCATGACTCTTTTCATTTCGTGGGTAAATGGATGAAATCCTCAACACCCGCCTTAATCAAGCTCCATGCCTGCTTGGCAGATCAAACACCAGCAACTTTGGTGTTCGAACCAACGAGTACTGGCCATGGGTGCACGCGCTCCGGAAATCACCCCACAATCGCCTGCGGCACGCGGCCGTGGACATCGGTCAGACGGTAATCACGGCCGGCATAGCGATAGGTCAGCCTTTCGTGGTCCATGCCGAGGAGATGCAGGATGGTCGCGTGTACGTCATGGACGTGCATCTTGTCCACGGCGGCTTTGAAGCCAAACTCATCGCTCTCCCCATAGGCGGTGCCGCCGCGTACGCCGCCACCGGCAAAGAACATGGAAAAGCCATGCGGATTGTGATCGCGACCGTTGCCGTTTTCACTCACGGGGGTGCGGCCAAATTCACCGCCCCAGATGATCAGGGTGTCATCGAGCATGCCGCGCTGTTTTAAATCGCCGATCAGCGCGGCGATGGGACGGTCGATGTCTGCGCCGAGCTTTCGGGTCTGCTCGTCATGCTTGGAGTGGGTGTCCCATGGCTGGCCGTTGCCGTAGTACAACTGCACGTAGCGCACGCCGCGCTCCACCAGGCGACGTGCCATGAGGCAGCCATTGGAGAAGTGGCTGGTGCCGTACATCTCGCGCACTTTCGGCGGCTCCAGATTGACATCAAAGGCATCCGTCGCGGCGGACTGCATGCGGAAGGCGGTCTCCATCGACTGGATGCGGCCGTTCAGCGCCACATCCGCACCGCCGCGCGATGCCAGATGCTCCGCATTGAGCGCCTGCATGAGATCGAGCTGCTTGCGCTGATCCGCCTTCGCCAGCTTCTCATTCGTCAGCCACGGGATCATCTGCTGCGGCTCCAGCTTCGAGTGATTGATGTACACTCCCTGATGCTGCGCCGGGAGAAACGCGCTGGTCCAGAGTACGGAAAAGCGCACGGGCTTGCCGGGACAGAGGACGACGAAGGAGGGCAGATTGGCATTTTCATTGCCCAGGCCGTAGCTGAGCCATGAGCCCATGCTGGGCACGCGCTCCGTCATCGTGCCATTGTTCATGAGGAGCAGCGCCGGGCCGTGATTCGGATTGTCCGTGTGGCAGGCGCGCATCACGCACAGCTCATCGGCATGCTGCGCCAGATTTGGCAGCAGTTCGCTGATCTCCAGGCCGCTCTGACCATGCTTGGCAAAGGCATAGGGGGAGGCGAGGAGGCCGCCGGTGGGGCGCTCGGTGCGCAGGTCGGCGCCTTCAGGCTTTTGCCCGGCATACTTGGTGAGCCCGGGCTTGGGATCGAAGAAGTCGGGGCCAAAGGGGCCGCCGTTCATGAAGAGCTGGATGACCCGCTTGGCCTTCGGCACGAAATGGGTGCGAGGTGCGGCATGCAGCGTGGAAGCCAGGCCCAGCGCGCCGAAGCCGCCGCCCATGCGGGAGAGCAGCTCACGACGCGAGAGTGCGGAGAAATCAGACATGCGGAGAGTACGCAGGCCGATGGCAAACGCTTGCGAGGGTTTGAAACTTCAACCATCAAAAATCGATGGCTCGACAATCGTCAACCCTCCTGGCTTACGACCTCGCGAGCAGGCTCGATTGAGGATTGTCGAACAAGGATGGCTGAGTGTTGAAGTTCCCCTGCCCCCACTCACCCCACCGCAAACTGAAACGGCGACAGCATCTTCATCTCCTCACCCCCCGCACACTCAAACGGATAAACCCTCACATTCGGCACCACACAGTTCAGGTGGAAGGCGAAGAAGTCGCGCATGTACTCCGCCGTAAACTCTGCCTCCGGGTGCATCTGCCGCCAGAGGATGGCTTTGATGACATACGCATGGCAAACCACCGCGATGCGCTGCTCTGCACGCTCCCGCAGCGCCTGCAATGTGGCATCAATGCGTTCGCAGAAATTTCGGAAGGTCTCTGCGCCGTCGCCATCGCAGAAGTCTGTTTCGCAGCGCTCCCAGTACTGCCGCGCTGGCTCACGGCGCAGGTCTTCCGTGGTGCCGACATAGCGTCCGGGCGCGAGGAAGGTCAGCTCATGCAGCGGCAGTTCGATCACCGGCACCTGCGGATATCGCAGGCACAGCGGTGCGGCGGTGTACGCCGTGCGCGAGTAACGCGACACGACGATGAGATCCGGCTCCGTGGGCCACTGCAGGGCCAGGGCCGCCGCCTGCACCAGCCCCTTTTCGCTCAGCCCGATGGCATGCGGCGTGTCCGTGGGAAACCCCGCGTTGCTGAGGCTTTCGGCGTGACGAATGAACCAGATCGTTTTCATATTTCACCCTCGCCATAGGCTGTATGCGGCGCGGTGGCAACAAGTGGTGACAAACCTCCTCAACTCACCAGCTCCGCCCAGCCTTAGATCTGCGTTTCAAAATCAGCGTTGCGATTTCCGCTTCAGGAATCGAACCAGGAGATTCAACCCGGCAAAAGCGAGCAGCGCTGTGGCACCCATCCACGCAGCACCTGGCATAGCCTTCATGATATTCGACAGCATGGGGTCGTCGAGTCGCACATCCGGCGCCACCCAGCTCATCAGTGCATACACCACACCTGCGAGGATGACGCTCACCCACCACGGAATGCTATAAACCAGCATGTAGGGGATGGATTCTTTGCGACGTGACATGCAGAACTCTCCGCACAGTCCTTTGGATCTGTCACGCGACATTCCATCCCATGTTGAAGACACTCACGTGTGCCACGAGAAGTTTGAAAGCGGCAGCTTTACCCTTTCAGGGTTGCGCAGCCGCACTTCAGGCCTCCTCGTGAAGCAGCAAGGGCGATTCACGCCTTACCTGCAGCCTTCTGCTTCTCGGCCAAGAGGGCGGCTTTGTCCGCGGCGAGCTGGGCCATGGCGGCGGCTTGGCGGGCTTTCTGTTTGGCTTCGTATTCGGCGAGGGTTTTGGCGCGGGCTTCCGCACGGCGCGCTTTGGCCTCTTCTTCGGCAGCACCGAATTTCTGGCGCTCGGCGTCCTGCGAGGCTTTCGCGGCGGCGATTTCAGCGGCACGCTTTTCTTTCTCCTCACGAATGGCGTCTTTCTCGGCCTGCTGCTTGGCCTTCAGTTCGGCAGCGGCGACGCGGAGGGCTTCCTTCTCGGCTTCGGCCTGGGCTTTGATGGCAGCTTTGGCGGCCTCTTCCTCTTCTTTGGCCAGACGTGCAGCTTCCTTCGCAGCCTCTTTATCAGCAAGGGCCTGGGCTTTGGCAGCGGCTTTCTCAGTTTCGGCTTGTTCCTTGGCAAGGCGCGCAGCCTCCTTGGCTTCAGCGGCGGCTAGCATCGCGGCCATGCGCTCGGCCTCGGCCTGCTCCTTGGCGGCGGCTTTCTCGGCGGCTTCCTGCTCTTTGGCGAGACGGGCGGCTTCTTTGGCGGCGGCTTTTTCGGCCTCGGCTTGTTCTTTGGCTAGGCGGGCGGCTTCCTTCTCGGCTTCGCGTTCGGCCTGCTCGCGGGCCTTGGCCTCAGCTTTCTCAATGGCGGCTTGCTCTTTGGCGAGGCGCTCGGCTTCTTTGGCCTCGGCGGCGGCGGTTTTCGCGGCCTCCTTTTCAGCAAGTGCCTGAGCCTTGGCCTCTGCGGCGGCGACCATCGCGGCGAGGCGCTCGGCCATGGCGCGCTCTTTAGCGGCGACTTTTTCGGCTTCGGCCTGCTCCTTGGCAAGGCGGGCTGCTTCTTTTTCGGCGAGCGCCTGGGCCTTGGCGGCTTCTTTTTCGGCGAGTTCTTTGGCCTTCACCGCGGCGGCGGCGGCGCGCATGGCCTCGAGCTCGAGCTGGGCCTGCGCCTTGGCGGCGGCTGCGGCTTCTTCTTTGGCAATGCGTGCGGCTTCCTTGGCCTCGATGGCGGCAAGGCGTGCGGCTTCTTTCTCTGCCAGTGCCTGCTCTTTGGCGGCTTCCTTGGCGGCGATGTCGGCGGCGTCCTTGGCTGCCATCGCGGTGCTGAGCTGCTCGTTGTATTCCAGCATCTGCCGGCTGAGTTCGGCGGCGGTGGCGATCAGCTCAGGGGCGGCTTCTTCAAGCACACGCGGCTGGATATCAAGCGCCTGGAGTTTCTGGGCGGCGTCGGCAAGAAGGGCGAGGAATTTGGGATCGAGCTTGGTGGTCATTGCGGTGGTCGGAAAACGGGCGGGGACCAATGATCAGAGATGGGCTGGTGTAAAGCGGAGATGGGGGGGAGGTCAAGGGATCAAGGAAGTAGGAGCTTCGTGCTGCAACATTCGCGCACAAGACGCATTTGCCCTCTGGGCGGCATGGCGTATCGCTCTGCAACCATGTTGCCGACTCGATCTCTGCTTTTCGCTTTCACTGCGTCCCTGCTTGCCACTGCGCATGCTTTGGAGGTGAAGGTCTCCCCTGCCCTCTCGCTGCCCCAAGCTCTCGATCAAGTGCGTGAGGCGCGCAAAGCAGGGGACCACTCCCCGGCGACGATTCTTCTGCCTGAGGGCATCACCGAACTAACGCAGCCGATTCAGCTCGAAGCGCAGGATTCGAATCTCACGATCAGCGGCACGAAGAGCATGCTCGTCGGCGCACCGCTCGTCACCGGCTGGCAGCCGCATCAGGGCCAGATCATGAAGGCGGATGTGTCGAAGCTGCTGCCGAAGGGTTTTATCCCCAAGCAACTCCTCAGCAATGGCGAGCGGCAGATCCTGGCACGCTACCCGAACTTCGATGCCAAGGACCCACTCTACGGCGGCTGGGCCTTTGTGGCGGAGTTTCCACCGGCAGGCGCACCTGAGGGCCACCTGTGGAAACGCACGCTGTATGTGAAGCCCGAAGATGTACGCCAGTGGGCGCATCCGGAGGATGTGGAGCTGGACATCTTCGCGCAATACGGCTGGTGGAATTTCGTCGAGCCCGTGGTCTCGCTGGATCCGCAGACACGGATGCTCACGCTGAAGAAGGACTGCGGCTATGACCTCCACCCGCATAACCGCTACCATTTTCAAAACGCCCTCGAAGAACTCGACGCACCCGGTGAGTGGTTTTACGACAAGCACACCGGCCTTCTCTACTTTTGGCTACCGCAAGAAAGTGGTGCAGATATTCGACTGCCCACGCTGGAGAGCTTCTTCAAAGTAAAGTCCGGCGCAAAGAACATCGTCATTCGCGGCCTTACGCTCACCGGCTGCCACGCCTCAGCGATCACCTTTGAGCGTGCGGAGGACTGCTTGGTGGAGAAGTGCGTCATCACGCAGGTCGGTGCCTTCAGCGGCAGCGGCATTGGTGTGAGCGAGGGCAAAAACGTGTGCCTCTCGCGCAATGAAATCAGCTACACCGGCAGCAACGGCATCGGCCTCAGCGGCGGCGACCGCAAAACGCTCACCGGGCCGGGGCACATCGCGGTGGACAACCACATCCACCACATGGGTGTGTTCAACAAGAACGCCTGCGGCATCAGCCTCTATGGCGTGGACAACACCGCCGCGCACAACCACATCCACGATGGCCCGCGCATGGGCGTGCAGATGAGTGGAAACAATCTCATCGTGGAGTACAACCACCTGCACCACCTCTGCCTCGAAACGCAGGACGGCGGCGCCATCTACACCGGCGGGCGGGACTGGATCAGCAGCCGAGGCAGCAAGTGGCGCTACAATTTGATCCACGACGTCGTCGGCTGCGGCCAGGAATCCGGCGGCCTGAAGCACCCGTGGTTCACCTTTGGCCTCTACCCGGACGACAACAGCGGCGGGCTCGACATCATCGGCAACATTGTCTATCGCGTGGCCCACACCCCCATCCACATGCACAACTCGCGCGACTGCATCGTGGAGAACAATGTGTTCGCCCTCGGCGGCAAGTTTCAGTTCGATCTTCATGGATGGACGAAGGAGCAGCGCTTCTACACCAGCCATCTCGAAACGATGATCAAAGGCTACGAATCCGTAGCAGGTCTGCCCGCGTGGAAGCACATGCGCCACATGGACCTGCACCCCAAAGACGCCATCCGCGAAGACGGCACCATGATGAGCGGCAACAGCTTCCAGCATAACATCATGTTTGGCGACACCCCCGGCGTGAAATACGGCGACATCCGCAATGCCACACCGAAGTGGAACACCATTGATTACAACATCGCGTGGAACAGCGGCCACCCCATTGTCACCGGCATCAATCAAGTCGGCCCGGACAAAGGCGCGCCCATCGTGAATGAAACCTTCGACAGTGCCACGCCCGGCAAAACACCCAAAGGCTGGGGCTTCAACCACAAGCCCAATAAAGACGTGCAGCTAGTCGTGGCCGACGGCGCGCTTCGCGTGGACTGCGCGCTGGGCACTGATCCCAAGAATCCGAAGAGCGTCTTCCACAGCCCCGATGTGCCGATCAAGCCCGGTGCAGCCTATCGCGTGAAGATGCGCATCAAATCCACCGAACCCACCGCCAAGCTCAGCCTCGCCTTTGCCTCCTTCAAAAACGGCGAAGGCTACTGGCAGGCCAGCGGCACCAGCGTCACCGCCACCAGCGAGTGGAAGGAAGTCGAAGCCACCGGCCGCATGCCACGCGAAAACGAGTCCACATGGAAACCGTGGATGACCGCCTTCTGGCTGCGCATCGACTGCCACGAACCGAAGGGCCAGGTCTTCATCGACGACGTCCGCATCACCGAAGCCGAACCGCTGGACGAGTGGGCTGCGTGGCAGAATGCCGGATGGGACAAGCATAGCCTCGTGGCCGATCCGCTCTTCATCGACTGGAAGAACGACGACTTCAGACTCAAGCCGGAGTCACCCGCATTTAAGCTGGGCTTCAAGAAGATCCCGGTGGAGGAGATTGGAGTGCGGGAGTGATAGTCTGAAACTTCTACCGCCCACCCGATGCGAACGGATTGATGATCTCAAGACCTGAAATGTCTTTGAAATCACCTTCGTTTCGGGTGACGAGCGGCACACCATACTCCAGCGCTGTGGCGGCGATGATGGCATCCCCTAATTTCATCTTTTTTTGCTGACGCAACAGGATGGTCTGCTGAATGATTTCTTCATCCAACGCAAGCTCGGTTGTGGACGCCAGAAGGTCATGGAGCAGAACTTGTCGCTGCGGCGAGAGCTCTCCAAACTTCGGAAACCCAAGCACTTCGATTCGTGTCACACTCGCGATCATGGCATCCGCTTTCTGCACGTAAGGCAGACAAAGAGTATCTCCAGGCTCGGCGGCATAGATGACGATATTGCTGTCGCAAATCATATGAATCACTTCTGATCAGGAAGGATGACGTCCTCCCGGGCTTCACGCTGCCAAGCTGCCGGGTCAGGAATGACGTCTTTCAATCCTCCCATTGCGCGCAGTCCAGCCAGAGCCTCCGCACGTTTGGCCAGCATTTCAGGGGGAGCGGTCGGCACCACTCGCTTCGGCTTTGACGTCACTCCATTGGGAACTGAAAGCAGCAGATGCATGCGTCCCGGCTTCAACCAATCGGGCAGTGGCGAAAGCAGCTTCAGGCTGCCATCGGCACTGATTTCGACATCGGTTTCCAATGTATTCATTTGAAAGAATAGGCGATATTGCTGCCGTCGTAAAGCTTGTGAATGAGAAGGCCCAACACCCGCGCACCTGGCGTTCGTGCCTCTTCGATCACGCATTTGCCATTCCGCCTCTCCTTCCCACAATGCGGAAACCCGATCTCCCCTACCCTTTTCGAACGTAATCCCTCTTTTTCATGAAGTCCCAGTTTCTCCAATTCGACCGCACCGGCAATCCTGCTGAAGTTTTAAAGCTCCACGACCGCACGCTGACGCCGCCGGAGGGGCATGAGGTGCGGGTGCGCATGCGGTATGCGCCGGTGAATCCGGCGGACCTGAATTTCATCGAAGGCACCTACGGTCGTGCGGCGCATCCCCCGTGCATTCCGGGGCATGAGGGCTGTGGAGAGGTGGAGGAAGTCGGCAGTGCGGTAACATCGCTCGCGAAGGGCGATGTGGTCATCTCGCTGGTGGGCACCGGTTGCTGGACGCAGCATCTCACGGCGGCGGAGCATCACTTTGCCAAGGTGCCGTCGCAGATCGATGCGGTGCAGGCGAGCATGCTGCGCATCAATCCGGTCACGGCTTGGGCGTTGCTGAAACACTACACCGATCTGCCAAAGGGTGCGTGGGTGGCACAGAACGCGGCGAACTCCGGCGTGGGCCGCGCGTTCATCCAAATCGCGCATCACTTCGGACTACGCACGATCAATTTTGTGCGCCGCACCGAGTTGTTTGATGAATTGAAAGTACTGGGTGCCGACCTTGTGATGCTCGACACCGACGAAGGCGTCGCTGAAGCCAAACAGTTAATCGGTGATGAGCCGGTGATGCTGGCCACGAATGCTGTGGGCGGTGACAGCGCGATTCATCTGATGGATCTGCTCAGCCCCGAAGGCATCCTCGTCACGTACGGAGCCATGAGCCGCCGCAGCCTCAAGGTACCGAACAAGTTTCTCATCTTTAAAAACCTGCAGCTTCACGGCCTGTGGATCACCAAGTGGTTTGAGAAAGCCAGCACGGCTGAACTCTACGAAGTGCTCGAACCTCTCACCACTCTCACTCAATCGGGTGAACTGGTGACGGCCATCGATGAAATCGTGCCGCTGGCCGAATTCAACCGGGCGATCACGCGTGCGCAGGAAGGCTCACGCGGCGGCAAAGTGATCCTTGATCTCGCGTAAGCCAATGCACGTCCTTCTCACCAACGACGACGGCATTTCCGCCCCCGGATTGCAGGCTTTGGAAAGCGCGATGCAACAGCTTGGCTGGCAGTTCACCGTGGTGGCGCCCGCTATGGAGCACAGCCAGTGCGGGCACCGTGTGACGACGCATCAGCATCTCAAAGTAGAGACGCTGGGAGTGAACCGCCATGCCGTTCACGGCACCCCGGCGGACTGCGTGCGGCTCGCTTTATTTGCTCTCGATGTGAAGCCAGACCTGGTGCTTTCCGGCGTGAATGCCGGTGGCAACATGGGGCAGGACGTCGTCATCTCCGGCACCGTGGCCGCTGCGCGGGAGGCGGCGTATCATGGCATCCGCGCCATGGCACTTTCGCATTACCTGATCCGCGAACTTGCCGTGGACTGGCAGCGTACGTCCGCATGGATTTCTGAGATCGTGCGGGAAACCCAGGCGCAGGATCATCCGCACAGCGCCTTCTGGAACATCAATCTGCCGCATCTGCCAGCCGGGCACAACACCCTGCCACCACGCATCCATTGCCAACCGGCACGCTCGCCGTTGCAGGTGAGCTACCGCAAAGAGGCAGAGGGCTATGCTTACAGCGCTTCTTATGCCTCGCGTCCGCGTGATCCGGGCTCCGATGTGGAAACCTGCTTTGGAGGCAAGGTTTCCGTGTCACTGCTGCGAGTTTGAGTGGAAGGCTCGTTGTTGAAAGCAGACCGCATTCATTAGATCTGTTCTCGGATAGCGCGGCACTTGCGCCGTAGGTCGGTTGTGTTTGGCGTCGAGGACACTCCCATGTTCCACCCCGCTCTTCGCCAAACCGACCGACTGCGAGGATGCTCCCACGCCACAGTGTTGCCGCACGCTGGCGGACGGTTGGGCTGTCGCCACACCCGTCCCACAGTCCATTACTTGGCGGCCTTCGCCCTGAGAGTGAAAGCATACGGCTCCGCCACCAGAGTCATCCCCGCCAGTTCGGCGGTGTAGCGGAGCGCTTCGATCAGCGGCACGTCTTTCAGATCCAGCGTGATCAGGGCATTCTGCGGGATTTCGTCGGCTCTGATCAGGATGCTCACGCCCTTCTTGTCCGGATCAAAATCCTTCGCCTTCACACGCAGGAATTCGACAGCCTCCACCACCGTAGCACCTCGAAACTGTACCGTCGGGATGATGATGGCGGCGGCTTTTTTCTCCAAGAAATTAAGCGGCTTGGCCGGTGGTTCAGCAGCGGTGGCGGCCCCCACGCCTCCGTCAGCAATCCGGCTGACAATGGACTCTACCAGATCCTGCTGCGCTTGAGTATTTCTGACCAGGAGCTGCGATCCTTCGGCCACGACCGCCGCAGTGGCTCCGTCCCCAAACACAATACCCTGAGCGATCAGCCACTCGCTGGGCTTGCCGATCTTTGCAAGAGTACTGGCGGGCAGTTTGTAGCTGCGTGTTACCATGGCTCCCACAGCCGTCTTCGGACTGATGAGGATGGCATAAGGCTCATACAGCACCACTCGTTCGCTCAATGAGGCCACATAGCGCAGGGCCTCCGTGATGGGCACAGTTGTTAGGTCGAGACTGATCTCCACGCCCTTGTGATAGTCGGGATCTTGGATCATGATGTTCAGCCCCACATGATCCGGGTCCAGGGCAACGGACTGCTGCTGCAGGAAGGCGACGGCCTGCTGCAGGCTGGCTGCTTTAACGACCATCTTGGGAACGATAAGCTTGTCGGCCTTGGCCTTCTGCCCGCCTTTAGCGCCCACAGTTTGAGCAGGCTTTTCGTCCACTGCACGCAGTTGCGCTGTGGCGCAAAGAGCCATTACTGCGCAGGATAAAACCAGCCCTGCGACTGCTCCACGCAGGCTGTAGGCGCTGCGGTTCCGCGTGCCGTCCATGATGGCAGAGAGGCGGGTCTCCAACGTGGAAGGCTGGGCCATGGCCATGGCTGGAGCACGCAGCCCACCGGCGGCCTGCACACCGCGTGCGGCCTCCAGCAGTTGCAGCGCATAATTTTCCGCCACGGCACCCCCGCTCATGACGAGATCATCCGCCGCCTGCTCCTGTGCTGTGCGCCACGCTTTGGCGGCAAGCCAGACGAGCACATTTGGCCAGTAAAACGCGGTGATGAAAGTGGTGATCAAACGTGTGAGCGCATCGCAGTGGCGGATGTGCCCCATCTCATGCCGCAGCGCAGCCTCCAGGCTTGCCGCGTCCCACTCCTGCGCACTGGATGGCAGCAGCAGCACAGGCTGGATAAAGCCCCAGGTCAGCGGCACACTGACGCCCGAACTGCTTCGCAGGGCGATGCCACGCCGCAGGCCGAGAGCGGCTGCCACACGTGCGGTAGCGTCCAGCACGCGGGCGTCCTGCACCGCATGGCTCTGCGACTTCAATCGACGCAGCTGCAGGCTGCCGAGCGCACGGTGGGCCAGCAACCCGGCAACCCCTGCCAGCCACACGAAGGCAAACCACTGCGTCATGCTGAAGGCTGGCAGCCAGGGCTGCGGCTCGGCTGCGGCGGAGCTTGCAGCCGTCTGAACAATGACGGGGCTGAGTTGCGGCAGCGCGGCCTGCGGGGCCACGGACTGCTGCGCAAAGTCGATGGACCACAACGGCTGCCACAGCGCCGTGAATGGCAGCAGGAGTAAAACGAAGAATGCCGCAAGCCAGACCGCACAGCGCTGCGCAGCAGAGGCACTGCGCCAGAGGCTCAGCGTGGCGAAGGCGAGGAGGACGATGCCAGCGCTCTTCGCCAGCAGATCGATGACATGGAACAGCAATGGATTCATAACTTGGTTGGGTTAACGATTCTTGGCCTGTTTGATGATGGACTCGAGGCGTTGGATTTCCTCGGGCGAAATTTTCTCGCGTCCGTCCACCAGCGCGGCGACGGCGTTGACCAGCGAACCTTCAAAGAACGTGTTCACGATGTTCTTGAGCGCGGAGCGGCTGGCCTTCTGCACGGGCTCGGTGGGTAGGAAGACGTAGCGCTTGCCGTCTTCGCGGTGCTTCAGCGTCCCCTTCTCTTCCAGAATGCGCAGCAGTGCACGCACGGTGGAGTAGCTGGGTGCATCGGTCATTCCACTCGCGACCTCTGAAGCGGTCGCCTCACCCTTCGCGTAGATGATGTCCATGATCTGGCGCTCGCGTCGGCTTAACTGGCTGGCTTTTTCAGACATGCTAAATTATTAGCACACGATGCTGCAGTCATACAAGCCCAATATGCTAAATTATTAGCACATTGATCTTTTCATTCATTTCGCGCCCGCTTCAGCAGCAGCGCCGCACAGCCTCTGCGGCTCGTTTGACGCCGCTCACTTGGGAGCGTTTTGCAGGCTGGTGACCAGCTGCTGCAGTTCTTTCGTGTTGGGATGATCCGTGCCCAGTTTGTTCTTCGCCGTCGCCAGTCCCGCCTCGGCTTCCTTTTTCGCCTCGGCGTATTTCTTTTCCAGCGTCAGGCAAAGGGCGAAGTGATAGCGGAAGGTCAGTGTGTCCACATGGTCCTCTCCGGGATTGAGGTCCATGAACAGCAGTACGGCGCGAAACTCCTTCTCGGCCTCCGCAAGTCTGCCTAGCTCGCGCAGAGTCACCGCCAGAGCCCCCCGGGCCATGAGGGTTGGCTGCTTGTCAATGCCGAGCACGCGGACGGATATCTTGACGATCTCCTGCAGTTCCTTCTCCGCCTCAGCATGCTTTTTCTCATCACCGAGCACCACGGCGAGATTGGTCCGGTTCAGCAGAGTCGCGGGATGTTCGGCACCGTACACCTTGGTCATCGACTGGACCACTGCACGGGTTTCCTTCTCCGCCTCCGCGTACTTTCCTTCCTGGTGCAGAGTCTCCGCCAGAGCATTGTGCATGCGCAGTGTCTCCGGCTTTTCCGCCCCAGAGTACTTCACATGTCCCTCCCAGGAAGCGCGAAATTCTGGCTCCGCCTCCGCCAGCCTTCCCTGCGCGCGCAGGCAGGTGCCCAGCGCCCCCTGACACTCCGGCAGCAGTGCATTGCCAGGACCGAAGTAGCCCTTGAAACTTTCGATCAGCGCGCGCAGCACCTTCTCGGCCTCCGCGTATTTGCCCGCCTGCATGAACTCACGCACGGACGCCTGCTGCTTCTTGAACTGGAGTGCCTGCTCCTTGAGTTCCGGCGGCAGATTTTCCGGCAGTTTGGCGTCAGCGGGCGGTGGTGTCTCCGCAGAAAACAAAACGGCAGAGCCCGACAGGAGTACAGCAAGATGGAAAGCGACGATGGTTGACTTCATGGCAGGGTGCAAGGAACGCCAAGTGCGCCGGATGTCTTGTGTTTTCGGCGGCGTGTTGCACGAAACGCCCCCCCCTCAGGCGAGCTGGGCAATCACCTGCGCCGCGACAATACGCAGCAGCATGGTAAGCGGATACACCGTGGCGTAGGCCACTGCGGGTGAGTCGCAGCGTGCCATGGTGGTGGCAAAGGCGAGCGCGGGAGGATCAGTCATGCCACCGGAGAGCAAACCGCAGAGCGTCATGAAGTTCACGCGGTGAACTTTGCGCGCGATATAGCCCACGATGAGCAACGGCAGCATGGTCACAAGAATCCCGAGCAGCACCCATTGCAGGCCCTGCATCGAGAAAACGGTGGAGACAAAATGCTCACCGGACAGCAGCCCGACATTGGCCAAAAACAGGATGATACCGAGTTCACGCAGGGCGCGGTTTGCATTGATGGGCATGTGCATCACCATCGGGCCCAGACGCCCGAGATGACTCATCAGGATGGCCACGATGAGCGGACCGCCAGCAAGCCCGAGGCGCACCGGCGCAGGCAGGCCTTCAATGCGAATGGGATAGAGCCCCAGCAGCACTCCGAGAAGGATGCCCGCAAAGATGGCGGCAAACTTGGTCTCCTGCAGCATCTGCACCGCATTGCCAAGCCTTTGCGTGGCGGCATTCAGAGAGTCTTCATCTCCCACGAGCTGGAGCATGTCGCCAAACTGAAGTCGCAAATCGGGCAGCGCGGTGAAGATCAAATCGCCACGGCTCACACGAGTAACTGCGACGCCATGGAAGTGATCGAGGCCCAGTTCTCGCACCCTTTTCCCGAGCAGGCGTTTGTTGGTGAGCACCACGCGGCGGTAAGTGATCCTGCCGGGAGCTTTCATCAGATTTTCTGTGCTCACACTGCCGATGACGAGACGGAACTGGTCCAAATGCGCCTGCGTGCCGACAGCCATGATCACATCGCCAACCTGCAGTTTCGTTTCCGGCTTGGCGGCAACAACCTCTCCACCTAAGGCGGGTCGATATCGCGAGATGATCACGCTGGTTTCCTGGACACCAGGCACGCTGGCGATGCTGACACCTTCGAGGTTCGGGTTCTCCACCCGCAGGTTCATGCGTTGCAGCGGCTCAATGCCTGCGCCCTGCGCCCGCCGAAACAGCTCCACCTCCTCGTCCACATCCACCTTGAAGAAGATGCGCAGAATGATGAGTGAAAGAATGATTCCTACAATAGCCATCGGATAAGCCGCCGCATAGGAAAGTGCCGGCAGCGTGACCAGCGCCGGGTCAACATGGGCCGAAGCGAGCGCCTGTTGCGCAGCCCCGAGGGCAGGCGTGTTCGTGGTGGCGCCGGCAAACAAGCCCGCCACCGCCGGGAGCGGCATGCCGAACATCCAACCTCCCGCCAAGGCCACAACGGCCCCCAAAACCACCAGTACGAAGGCGTAGGTATTCAGCATGCGTCCCTGACGCCGCAGCGAGGCGAAGAAGCCCGGCCCCATCTGCATGCCGAGCGCAAACACAAAGAGAACAAGCCCGAACTCCTTCAAAAAGTGCGCCACTTCCGTTTCAGGACGCAGTCCAAAATGCGCTGCCGCCAGACCGACAAACAGCACTCCCGCAGTCCCCAGCTTGACGCCCCAGAAACGAACATTACCCAGGCCGATGCCACCGAGAATGACGAGGCTGAAGATGAGCAGGTCGTAGGCGACGGGGTTGTCCAGATGCAGTTGCTGAAGAAATGACATTGCTTCCTCATAGGCATGTTTGGTGCCAGAGGCGCAATGAGTTTGTGTGCCATTTTTGTGTGCGCATCATGCGCCTGCTGGCATTCGCTGCGCCAGGATTGTTAGCGGAGCCTTTGCCCCGGCACGAGGCGCTGTTCGTGCTTTATCGAATAGCATGAAGCCAAACTCCCCTTCTCTATATGAACGTCTCGGCGGCGAAGCAATGATCACCGCCCTCATTCCCGCCTTTTATGTTCGCGTGCTGGCAGATCCAGAACTCGGGCCTTTTTTCAAACACACCGAACTGGAAAAACTGCACACCATGCAGCGCGAGTTCTTTGTGATGGCCACCGGCGGACCCATCACCTACAGCGGCCGGCCGCTGGCGCATGCCCACCATGGGCGCGGCATCTCGAGGCATCACTTCGCACTCTTCACCAGACATCTGGTCGAAACCCTTCTCGACATGGGCGTGACACAGGAGGAGACGGATGAGGTCATTCAGCGGATCAATGCCGTGACCAATGAGATTGTGGGTGTATCATACTGAGCCCAGATGCGCCGGCTGCTGCTATCGCTCTGCCTGCTGACGGCCCCACTCCTCCACGCTGACGAGTGGTGGGCGTGGAGCACGCTGGATCTTTACCGTAAACCGCCATGGACCGGCAGTGTGTTTCTGGGAAACTTTGCCGACGAGGTTGACGGCTCCTGGGTGCAGATCGTGAGCCCGCGCGTGAAATATGCCGCCTTCAAGTGGCTGGAATTCGGGCTGGGGCTCTCGATGCTCAGGATCGAGAACGTCGCCAAAAACACCTACTCCGGGCAGCTACGGCCGGAGCTGGAAATCAATCCGCGCTATGACCTGACCGAGCACCTGCGTCTGGACTGGCGCAACCGCATGGAATGGCGTGAGAACGAAGGGCAGGCATTCACCACCAGCCGCACCCGCCACCGCCTGCAGATCTCCTACACGTTTCCCCAGCCGCTCGGGCCGCTGACACGGATCTTTGCGAGCAATGAGTGGCTCATGGACCTGCACCTCAACCAGCACACGGAGAACCGCGTTGTTCCACTGGGGCTGACGTTTAAACTCAACAGCTCGACGGATTTAGACATCTCCTACATGATCGACTCCAAACGCGCCAAAACGATGTGGAAGCATGAGTCCATCCTGATCACCTACCTGCGGGTGAGATTTTAGCGCCGGAATGAAATCATGGCTTTGCTTGTCCAGGTCGTGATTTGCAGCGTAGAGAAGACCTATGCCTGAGCATTCCAATGCACGCCTGTTTGTCTGGTTCCGCATCCTCTTCAACTGCCGGTTTTACTACCCGGTGTTCACGATTCTTTTCCTCGATCTGGGGCTGAACATCGGTGAGTTCGCGGCGTTGAATGTCGTATGGGCGCTGACCAGCGTGGTGCTGGAAGTGCCCTCCGGGGCGCTGGCGGATCGCTTTGGCCGCAGGCCGCTGGTGGTGGCAGCAGGCGTGCTGATGGTGCTGGAGATGGCGGTCCTTTGCCTCATGCAGCCTGGTCACCATGACCTTGTCTTCTGGCTGTTTGTCGCGAACCGCGTGCTCAGCGGTGCTGCTGAGGCCTGTGCAAGCGGGGCGGATGAAGCGCTGACCTATGACTCACTGCCGGTTGCGGAACGCACGATTCTGTGGCCGCAGATCATGGCCAGACTCTCACGCGGTATGGCGCTGGGTTTTGTGGTGTCATCCATCACCGGATCCGTGCTGTATGATGCGCACAGTTTGACGGCTGCACTGCATTGGACAGGACTGGATGTGACGGTGCCAAAGGCGGTGGCCATGAAACTGCCGCTGCTGCTCGGCCTGGGCACGGCGCTAGCCTGTCTGGTGGTGAGCCTGCGAATGACCGAGGTGCGCCAGCCTGCGCCCAAGACCTCGCTGTTGCAGAGCATCCGTGAGACCTGGGTCTCCATCCTGCAAACAGGCGGCTGGATATGGCGCACGAAGGCCGCCTTTGCGCTGATCCTCTTCGGGCTGGTCTTTGACAGTGTGATTCGCCTCTTCCTGACGGTGGCCAGCAATTTCTACCGACTCGTGGGCATCGAAGAAGGCTGGTATGGTGTGATCGGCACCGCGGTATCCCTGCTGGGGCTGGTGACCGCGAGCCTGATGGAAAAGAGCGCCAAGGTCATGACCGCGCGGCAGAATTTCACCTGGCTGGGCCTCGTGGTGTTCGGCGGCTTGATGGCAGCGGCGCATCCGCAGCCGGGCTGGGCTGGCATCGCCATGGTCATGCCGCTGTTCCTAGGCATGCGCTTTCTCCAGTTCTTCCTGTCGCATTATCTCAATGAGATCGTGGACTCAGAGCAACGCGCCACCGCACTGAGCTTTCGCGGACTGACGATCAATCTGGCCTACGGGATCCTCACGCTGCTCTTCGGCTGGCAGACCACGTGGGTGGGCGAACATTTGCACCTGAGCGCGGACGATCCGCGTGTCTTTGCAGCAGCACTCAAACTGTGGCCGTGGTGGTTTGCCGGCACCCTCCTGCTGGCGGGTGGCTGGATGCTGCTGCGCGTTTTTTCCAACCGTAAAGATGAACGAAACGTACCATCTGCGGGTCACTAAGTTCAATTCGACAACCCCTCTCGCTAACCGCAAGCTGCACACATCATGAAAGCCCCATCACTTTTTCGCATTTGTCTGACCGTGATCGCGGCCTTCTTTTTCGTCCAGTGTTCCTCCTCCTCACCGCAGACGCGGATCGAGAAAAACCCGCAGATGTTTTCCAAGCTGAGCGCCAAAGACCGCCAGCTCATTTCCAATGGCTTGATCCGTGAGGGCATGACACGCGATGCGGTCTTCCTTGCCTGGGGACGTCCTGACACCGTCTCAGTCGGCATCAATCGTGGAAGGCAGAGCGAGAACTGGACTTATGAAGGGCAGCGCCCCATCCGTACGATGAACATGAACATGGGCTTCGGTTACGGCGGCTTTGGATATGGTGGTTACGGCTACGGTGGGCTTGGGGGATTCGGAGGATTCGGGCCCTACGGCTATGGCGGCTATCCCATGTGGGGCAGCGGCACCTCGGTGACCTACATCCCCTACACCGCCGGAGTGGCGGATTTTGTCGGCGGGCGGGTGGTGAGCTGGAAGTCAACGGCACGCTAAACTCGATCTCGACACCCTATGGGCGTGCCCGAAGAACATCTGGCATCACGCCGCAGTTTAAAATCCCGCGATACTCGCTGGGCTCATGCGCTGGCCGGTTGGCTGGCGCGGTCCGGTCTGACACCGAATGCGATTTCGCTGCTGAGCGTGCTCTTTGCTGGTGGCGCGATGGCCTGCTTCATGGTCGCCGGAGATCAATCCAGCAACGCTGGCATTCTCACGGCGTGGCTGGGAGCCTTTGTCTGCATTCAAATGCGGCTGGTGTGCAATTTGATGGACGGCATGGTGGCGGTGGAAGGCGGCAAAGGCTCACCTGTGGGTGCGATTTATAACGATGCACCGGACCGCGTAGCGGATGTGCTGATCATGGTCGGTGCGGGCTACAGCGGCGCGGGAGATCCCGGGGTGGTGAAGCTTTTTCAAGTCATTCCGCTGGGGTGGTGCTGCGCGGTGACGTCGGTGTGGACGGCCTACCTCCGCGTGCTGGGTGCGGCCCTGACCGGCAAACACGACTTCCAAGGACCCATGGCGAAGCAACACCGCATGGCGGTGCTGTGCGGCGGGCTGCTGATCGAGATGATCCAGCACCTGACCGGGCAAGAGCGCTGGGGCATCCTGCTGGCGCTGACGCTGATTTTTATCGGCGGGGTCTGGACCTGCTGGCGGCGACTGGCCGTGATGGCCCAGGCGCTGCGTTCGGGCGAGAAGCCCACTCCATGAGGTCGAATTAAGGCTGAAATAAATCGACCTTGGCGTACGTCCAAATCATCCGACCCAAACCTATGAAACAAGCCCTGCTTCTCCTCACTCTCTTATTCTCGATCAGTCTCCATGCGTCTGACTTTCCCGCAGGCAGTCCGAAGTTTTTCACCTCCGCAGCCGGGGCGCTGAAAGAGGCCAAAGAAAACGGCAAGCCCGTCATCCTTGTCTTTTCGGCCTCCTGGTGCGGCCCCTGCCAGTCCATGAAAAAGGACGTTTACCCCAGCAGCGTGGTGCAGCCCTTGCAGGACAAATTCAACTGGGCCTATCTGGACATCGACGATGAAACGAACGGCAAGCTCGCGAAAACCTATCAGGTGGAGAGCATTCCCAGCCTCTTCTTCCTCGACGCCGACGGCAAGACGACGCTGGACGAACTGAAGGATGTCGCCACGCCCAAAGATTTTGCCGAAAAACTGACCTCGGTCCTGAAGAAGCAGGCATCGACCAAAAAAGGCTAGATTTGACCGGCAGCGACCGTCGCAAATGGGGGCAAAAGCGATTGGGGGAGGCTGTCAGGTCTCCCTTTGCAACCCCTGTTTTCCGGGGGGTGGGAGGGCCTGTCAAAAAGGGTCTGAAAATCAAAGATTGATTTCAAACTCGATTTACCCCACAATAGAAGGTGTAAAAGGAAAGTTAATAATCAGCATATTGCTAATAACAATGCGCCTCTATACCCGCCTTCTCCCCATTTTCTGCGCCTGTCTTTTGGCCTCCTGCTCTTCTTCCGGGCCCTTTAAAAGCAGTACTCGCATCACCTCGGTCCGAACCACCGCCTACACCCATGGCGAGTCAGACCACATCATTTACGGTGCCAAGACGGCAGTCGGAACTCAGCTCAAGTTTGGGAACGTTCGCAGCGCGGCAGCCGACTGGTCGGTGTATCCTGTCGGCACGATTTTCCAGATTGAAGGCATGCCGTACGTTTATCAGGTCGATGATTATGGTTCCGCCCTGGTTGGCACCAACACCATCGATCTCTACAAGCCTGACAAGGCCACCATGAATGCGTGGGGAGTGCGCAATGTAAATATCCGCGTGATCAAGTGGGGATCGTTTTCCAAGAGCCTGGCCATCATGAAAGAGCGTATGCGCTATGAGCACATTCGCCGCATGGTGGGGCGCATTGAAAGAAGCTCTTAACCGCAGATTTCACACTCGGTGACCAAGCAGGAGCGTGCGGATTTCGTTCGGAGTCGTTTGGGAGAGTTGTACCCTTCCCCGCCTATCCCACTGGATCATGAAGATCCTTTCACCCTGCTGGTGGCAGTCTTGCTTTCCGCGCAGTGCACGGATGTGCGCGTCAATCAGGTGACCCCCGCCCTGTTTCGTCTTGGCCGCACGCCGAAAGCGCTGGCTGCTGCGCCTCTGGATCAAATCGAAGCGATTGTCCGTCCCTGCGGACTGGGCCCGCAGAAAGCGCGGGCCATCAAACAGCTTTCCGCCATTCTGATGGCAGAGCACCAAGGGCGGGTGCCAGCCTGCCTGGAGGCCTTGGAACGGCTCCCAGGGGTGGGTCATAAAACCGCTCAAGTGGTGATGGCGCAGGCCTTTGGCATCCCTTCTTTTCCGGTGGACACCCACATCCACCGCCTCGCCCAGCGCTGGGCTTTGACTGATGGCAAATCGGTTATTCAGACCGAGCGAGATTTGAAGCGTTTGTTTCCCGAGGAATCGTGGAACAAGCTGCATCTCCAGATCATCTTCTATGGCCGGGAGTTCTGCAGCGCCCGTGGGTGTGATGGCACGGTGTGCGAAATCTGCCGCACCTGCTTTGCCAAGCGCCGAAAGCCTGTCATCACCAAGAAGGCTTGAGGGAAGCATTCATGAGCGGTTGCTCATTCATGGGTAACGCGACACTTGTTCCAGAACGAGCTAAAGCTCGGGAGTACTTTACAGAACTACCAGCGCAAACGCAGACTGGTGCGGAAGGCCCGGGTCGTATTGCCAAAGTCACCACCTAGACCGATGTCAAACATTGGCAGGACACGGAAGTAGGAGGTCAAATCGACCATCTTGCTGTCGTATTTGTCTGCGCTGCTCACCGTCACGCCAGCTTGCAATTCCAGCCAGTCTAGAGGGGTATATCTCAAAGCAGGACGCACATAAATGGAGCCGTCACTGAAGCTCACGGAAGTGTCCTGAGCTTTTAAACTGGCGTACATAAGACCGGCCTCAGCCACAAAAGTGAGCTTTTGATTGATCAAAGAGGTGTGGAAACCAACCCCCGCCTGAATGCTGGCGAAGTCGTAATCTGCCTTCGCGGCTCCCGCCACACTGCCACCGCCACCACTGCCCCATGAGGCACCGAATTTCAAATAGAGCGGATCGAAGAGAGCCACTGTCAGCGTCGCGCCGATGGTGTTTGCCCCGGACAAACTACTGGCCTTGGGGGCGACGTAGCGATAGTAGGCCTCCAAGTTGCTGAAATTGACCATGCTAGGGCCGGTTGGCTGAGCCCCATAATTGGACGAGCCGGTTGGCCCAGAACTGTAATTACTGACTCCCTGCGGAGCATACGACGACACCTGCCCTGGCTGCGGCGCAGGTGCATAAGGATCAGCGTACGCAGGTGGAGCCGTCACATTTGACGAAACGGTAGAAGGCGGCAGCGAGTTGGGATAGGCAGGTACGTTCGGCGGTGTGCCGTAGCCAGGAGGGGGTGTACCATAACCAGCAGGAGGAACCCCCATCACGCCATATCCAGTCTGCCCGACAGCAGCTTGGCAAAAGACAACGCCGGCGCTGAAAGCGTAAAATAAGGTCCTTTTCATGAGAAGTGGGGGCATCTATTGATTATTTAGATAACTTAAATATTCCCTTAAATTCATGGATTCAGCAAATCTTTTTTTCAGTTTTGAGACTTCCATTCAATCCACTCGCTACAGTGACCGCTGATTTCAGGGTGTGACTGCCGCTTTGGCCGTCTTTTTACGGCTCTTCAGAGGACTTCTGAAAGTCATTCCCGAAGAACGAAGCGTGAAATGGCTAGCCGGCGGTCAATGCGCACGCCCTCCCTCCCCAAACGCGGAGCTGTAGTCCCGAGCTACTTTCTCAACCAGCGCGGGATCAGTGCAAGCAGGACCAGTCCTGCTGCCAAGCCCACCATCAGCGGCCATTTGTTACCAGTGGCGGGTTGTTCGGGCTCTTCAGGACTGATTTTCAGCACTTCAGGAGCGGTGGTGGGGTCGATCGTTGCCCGGAGTTGAGAGGGTGGTGGGCTGGGCGTCTCAAGGGCCACCGGTGTGGGATCGGTGACCGCTGTGGGTGGGGCTGTCGCCGCAGCGGCGGCTGTTGCTGCGGCGGGCAGCGCTTTTTCCCAATCGAGATTGAGCAGGATGTCCCAGCCTGGGCTTTCGTTTTTCAGGCGGCAGCCACAGCGGCCCACCAGGAACATGCTGGCGTCTTCCAGCGACGCATCATCCAGAACGTCGAGCGGCCAGGCTCCCAGCACCCTGCCCCGGCCAAACACCGCACTGGCAAAACTGGTGGTGGTGGGGTCAAATTTCCCCTGCGGTCCGGCGAGCATGTGCAGCAGCATGCGCTCGGCGGGGTCACTGCGCCGCAGCCTGAGGGTGGTGAACTTCAGCCTCAGCGGCGGTCCGGGGCCGAGCTGGCTGTCGGGATCATCGGGGTCCTGGATCGGCAGAGAGGCCACCTGCTCCAGAAACTTGAGCCGCTTCTCGATGCGCTCCACTTCCAGTACATCGACCGGCGACCCGCTGTCGGCGATCACCCAGATGATGGAATCCCCCGCCAGCAACCGCTCGACCAATTTCTTGCGTGCGGGCGAATCCAGCACGGCAGCAAGCGTGTCCGCATCCAGTTTGCCCGACCACACCTGTTTGTCGCTGGCGCGTGAATAGCGCAGGATGGCGTCCTTCTGCGTCGCATCAGTCGCGGTGGTAAAGTCGAGGTTGGCTTTGCCATTGGCACGCAGCGGCCGCAGCAGATCTTGAATCTCCGGAGCCTGGGCCACCGCAGATGGCAGCACCAGATGAAATTTGTCCGCCTCCCAGCGGTCCAGCGCAAAGCGGAAGACCGGGATGGTGCAGGCGCAGGCAGCACTCGTGCCGAGGGCGAGGATGAATGTGGCAAGTCGCATGGTGTTTAAGGTGGCGCGCTGAAAAATGACTGCTGACAAATGATACGGCTTGTTGGCGAATCGAGATATTTTTGGTCCGGCGCCTGCCACGTGGCAGTAAGATGGGTGTGGCGACAGCCCGCCCGTCAGACAGCGTACGGCAGGCACCTTGGCACTTGATTAAGGCGGAGGTCGAGGAAATCATCCATTCACTGGCGAAGCCGAAAAGTGTCACGGAGCGCGGACTTGAGTCCGCAGCAGGTCGTCCGCG
>NZ_JAQSEA010000174.1 GCF_029946185.1 Prosthecobacter sp. | reverse complement strand
AGGAAAGCACCATGACAAAGGTGCCGAAGATCAGCCCGAGCCAGACAAACTGCACCCACTGCCGCTGAGCGAACAGCCACAGCTGGGTGAATTGCGCGCCCAGAGTGGCCTGGCTCTCCCCGGTCAGATCACGCGCAGCATTTCCCGGGGCCCGCAGACTCCAGATCGGCGGACTATCCCGCACAAAGAGCGTGCTCACAGCGGTGCTCTGCGCCGCCCGGAGGGTAACCAGTGCGCCAGTGACCCGCTTCGCCTGCTCCGCGAGGCGGCTCTGCGCGCTCAGCACGGTGGCACGCTCTTTTTGACGTGCGGCTTCAGCCTGCGTGATGCTCTTCAGCAGAGTCTCGATGCGCTGGCGGATTTCCGTGGGTGCGTTCTGGCCTTGTGCGACCTCGAGCGTCTTCCCCCAGCTAGCCTTCAGCGCCGGATAAAGCGCCATCTGCGCATCCAGAAGATTGGCCTGCGTGGTGAGGTCACGCGCCCAAAGCCCGAGCCGTTCCGCGAGTTTTTGCCAGTTGGACTCCAGATCGCGCAGCGTTTCCAGCGGTGCCTCCGGCTGGACGAGTTGAGCCGTCTCAGCGAGTCGCCGGTCAATCTCCTGCGTCAGCACCGGCAGGCTCCGTGTGTCATCACCCACGGCGTACACCGGAGAGGCCGCCGCCAGCCTCGCTGCCAGACTGGCCTCCACACTATCCGCCCGGCTGATGACATCCGCGAGCGGGATGGGCGCTGGCTGCGGAGCAGGCGGGGCAGCTTCCACCGGAATGCTGGCATTCTTGGCTGCCTCCTGGGCGCCCACGAAGTGTGGAAGGCACAGCAACACCGCGACGGCCAGCACGCGAGTGCCTGCGCGCAGCCACCTTGCAGCGCCTGGGCACGGGACCCGCCATGGATTCAGCATCTCAAATAAAATCATGCCATGAATAGACGCGCTGCACCCGGAATGGCCAATGCATTTCCGCTGCGTCAGGCACATCAGTCAGATCGTCATTCAAGCCAGCGTGCCACTCCTTGACGGATGACATCGCCCCCTGAAGCCGCCTGCCCCCTTCCCCGCACTTCGGGAGAGGGTCATTCAGGCGGTTGCACTCTCAGCGCTGCCTTGGGCAATGATGCGCGCATTCCGCCAGCAGCCGCGCACGCCTTTAGAACGTCAGATTCAGCGACACCGTGCCGAAGAGCTGCGGCTCGATCTGCGCGTTGAATTCCTTGGTGCGATATACCAGCGCGTAGGACATCTTGGTGTTGCGCCAGTTGAGCACAAAGCCCGCGCTCAGGTCTGCCACGAAGGCATTGTGCCCCACGGATGGGCTGCTGCCGAAGGTGTTGCCGTCCAGAAAGATGTTGTGCGCCACAGCGCGACCGTCTGCACGCGCAAAGACGTGGAAGCCGAGGGGGAACCATGACCGCTCACCACCCAGTGCGCCGTCCACCGGAGTGGAGGCGGCGGAGGAGGGGCCGATGGAGGGCGTGCCGTAGTCGTCCGGCAGATTGAACCCCATGCGAAATTCGCCGCCCACATTGGCGAAGGTTTTCACATTGCCCGCTGTCGCGCCGGCATGCGGCATAAATTCCCACTCCGCACCGCTGCGCTTCGCGACGTGCGGCCAGCGCCAGGTGCGCTCATACGCCAGCGAGATGCCGATCTCGTTGTGCAGCTGGTTGCCCCAGCCGTTGGGGTGGTCAAAGCCGCGCGTGTCATGCACATAGCGCTGCGTCTCCTGCGCATACGAGTAGGAGCCCACCACACCGATGTCCATCACCAGGATGTTGCGCACGCGGTCCGTCTTCCACACCACGCCGTTGGAAACGTAGAGCCAGCCTGCATAAGGGCGGTCTGCGGGTGAGGGGTTGAAGGTCTCCGTGTCGTCCGGCGTGTAAATGTCCTGCCCGATGGAGTGCACCACGTTCTTCTGGTAGTTCGTGTCATGCACGCCGGGCAGCAGGTCAAACAGCGGCAGCAGCATGCTGGCATGCGGTGTGCCGCTGAGGCGGGAAAGATCCGGCGAGGTCCAGCTGATCTTCACCCCGCTGGTGTAGTAGCGGTCCGTGCCGGCAAAGAGATCGTTTTCGAGGTAGATGCCCAGCGTACCGCCGGTGTTGGGTGCCTCAGCCCGGGCAGACGCAGGGGCCAGCACCGCCAGCAGCAGCAGACAGGCGGAGAATGTGGAAAAATGGAATTTCATGTGTGGATGCAGAGAGTGTGTGTGTGGATGGGGGGCTTTTGTCTTCATCTCATCTCAAACGGCTCAGCGGATAAGATGCCAGCATTCCAGCTCTTCGTCTTGGAATTCGGCGGAGATTTGAAAACAGTTCGCCCCTGGGGGCCAAATGGCTGACGCAAACGAACCAAGCGCTGCTGACGGGCCGCAGGGGCTGCATCAGCAACGCTTGGAAAGCGGTCGCGTTCGCGATTCTTTTTTAGCGGGAGGCGTTCTCAATGTGGCCGCCCACATGCTCCACGTCCTGGCCGAAGCCACGAACGGTGCGGCAGCTGGTGCCGACGAGTGTCCAGACCGCCGAAGCGAGGAGGAGAAGAGCGATGCGTTGGAAGGATGTTTTCATAGGGATGATGATGTTTGACAGTTGCTGGACTTGGGAAAGGAGAGTGAGGCAAAAAGGAAGCAGGCCCACGCGGTGGGCATGCTCCGGTAGCGGGCCAGATTACTTCGGCTGGGCGTCCACCTTGGCCTTGGCAGCTTCAGCAGCGGCATCAGCCTTCTTCTTTTCCGCATCAAGCTGCGCCTGATCGGCGGCACTGGCGGCTTCGATGTTGGCCTTGGCGACCTTGGCATCGGCTTCCGCCTGCTTTTTGGCTTCGTCGGCTTGTACTTCCAGAGAATCCTTCTGTTTGTCGATCGCGTTTTGGGTGGCGTCGTTTTTATCGTCGATGGCTTCCTTCTGCTTGTTGCAGCTGACGGTCAGGAAGGTTGCGGAGGCGAGGAGGGCAATGAGGATGTGTTTCATAAGTATCAGGGTTGGTATTGAGAGATCGCCAGTCAGACGACTGAAGGATGTATCCACCTTTCGTCATCCACCCTGATGAAGCCATGGGGTATAACCCTGGGG
>NZ_JAQSEA010000173.1 GCF_029946185.1 Prosthecobacter sp. | reverse complement strand
CCGAAGGCGGCATCGAACTCGGTGAAGTGCTCGCGGGTGAGCGGGGTGCGTTTGCCGAACTGCGGCATGTTGGCACGGAGGTCATAGACCCAGACTTCCTTGGTATTTCCCTTGTCGGTGTGGCCACGGGTGAAGAAGAGGACATTGGTCTTCACGCCCTGAGCGTAGAAGATGCCGGTGGGGAGGCGGAGGATGGTGTGCAGGTTGCACTTGTCCATGAGGTCGCGGCGGATGTCTTTGCCGACGCCGGACTCGAAGAGGACATTGTCCGGCAGGACGACGGCGGCGCGTCCGCCGGGGGTGAGGCCACGGTAGATGTGCTGGACGAAGCAGAACTGCTTGTTGCTGGTGGGAAAGGTGAAGTCCGTGCGGGTGGGCAGGCCGCCGCCTTTCTTGGTGCCGAAGGGCGGATTGGTGAGCGTGAGGGTGGCCTTGGGCAGGGTGGTGCCGTCGTCGGACAGGGTATCGCCATAGCTGATGCCGCCCTCGATGCCGTGGAGCATGAGGTTCATCATGGCGAGGCGGTGGGTGTCCTGCACATGCTCCATGCCGTAAAAGGTGCGGCTTTGATATTTCTTCTGCTGGGCCTCGGTGAGGCTGTCGAATTCGTTGTGCTCGCGCAGGTAGTGATTGGCCGCGATGAGGAAGCCGCCGGTGCCGGCGGCGGGGTCTTGGATGACGTCCTCCAGCGTGGGCTGCATCACGGTGACCATGCTGTCGATGAGCTGGCGCGGGGTGAAGTACTGGCCTGCGCCGGATTTTTTCTCGTTGGCGTTCTTTTCCAGCAGGCCTTCGTAGAGATCGCCCAGCCCTTCCTGCCGCGCGGAGTACCAGTCGAGCTTGCCGATGTCGGTGACGAGGGTGGAGAGGGTGGTGGCTTTCTTGATGAAGGAGGAGGCGTTGGCGAAGATCTCCTGCACGAGCTTGGACCCGTGGCTGCCGAGGTGGATGAGGGTGAGCTTGTAGAACTCCAAACGCTCCGGGGCGCTCTTGGCGATGAGGTCGGCCCAGCGGTGCCCTGCGGGGATCTGGTCCTCGGTGCCAGTCTCCTCAGCCATCTTGAGGAAGAGGATGTAGGTGAGTTCGGTGACGTACTGGTGGTAGGTCACGCCGTCGTCCTTGAGGACGTTGCAGAGGTTCCAAAGCTTGGCGACGATGTCGGGGGTCATGAGGGGAAATTATGAATTATGAAGGATGAATTATGAAAGGGGGAGGCAGGCAGGTGAATGGGATGTTGGGGCGGCATTCGTGCTGAGAAGATGAATGATGAAAAGGGAATGCAGGTAGTCAGAGGATTCTGTTTTCATCATTCATCCTTCATCTTTCATCCTTCATCTTTGTCTCGCTTGGCGTTTTTGGAGATCGTGGTGAGGATGGCGAGGAGTTGGTTGGCTTCGTCTTGGAGAGAGGCGAGTTTTGAAGGGGGGACGATGCTGCTTTCGGTGAGGAGTTCCAGCCAGTAGCTTGTTTCGTCGAGTTCCTTCAAACAGTCGCCGATTTTGGCGATGAATTCGGCTTTGGAGCGGGAGCGGTGGGCTTCGCGGAAGTTGGCTCCGACGGAGGTGCCTGAGCGGAGGACTTGTTTTCCCAGGACGCGGGCCTCCTCGGTCTTCGGCAAAGCCACAAACATGCGAATGGCCCGCAGGGCAAACGCCTTGGTACGCTCCCTCAAATCAAACGGCGGCTCCGTCTCAGCTTCATCCTTCATAATTCATCCTTCATCCTTCATCCTTATGCCGCAGGCTGCCAGAGGGTGTCGTTGAAGTTTTCGAGGACTTGCTGGAGCTGGCCGTCGAAGAGTCTATTCAGGCGGTTGAAGCCGCCGCCTTCTCTTTTGAAGATCAGCACCGGGTCATCCAGTGCGGCGCGGTCCACCAGAAGATTCGCTTTGGTCTGGGAGGCGAGTTTCTTGAGCCACTCGCGCTGCGGGGTGCTCCAGGCGCGGGAGGCGAGCATCTTTTGCAGAGCGCTATCGACCCGCTGGTCGTAGGGCACGAGGGCATCTCCCAGCGCGGCCTGACGGATGTAGCCGATGATTTTGGCAGCGATCTCCTGATTGGTCGTTTCCCGGTAGGCGGTGGCGAGGTTGGTTTCAGAGAAGCCTGCCTTGTCGAGTTCATATTGGAGCTCACGCAACTGCTGGCGGGTGAGCTCACGCGGACGGGTGACGACGGTGAGGAGGGCGGGCAGTTTGTTGCCCATGGTTTTGATGAACTGACGGAACTCGTTGAGGAAGTCCTCGGGCTTCGTGGCTTTGCCATAGCCACGGTCCGCAGAGACGAATGCATCCGTATGATTGGAGATGAACACCGGGACGGAGGGGCCGTCATTCTTGCGGTCGAGGATTTCACCCAGGTCCTGGCGTTCGACGAACCACTTGGCCAACTGATCGAGGGGGACCTGATGCAGGTGCTTCACAAACTCCTCCGGGGTCATGCCGGCGCGGGCTTCGAAGTCGTGCATGGCCCTCTCGGTGAGGTGGCGCTTCTTACGCTGGAACTTGGCGAGCAACTGATCGCGCACGAGGGTGCGTGCTTCGTCGGTGGTGACGGTGGTGAGTTCCTTGGCGAGCTGAGTGAAGCTGATGCCGGGATCAACCACGACGGGCTTCATGGCGGTGATGTCCTGCAGGGCCTCGTAGATGCGCACGGCATCGTAGATGCGGAAGGTCTCCTTGCCGATGTCGTCGCACTGGCGGGTGGCGCGGCCGAGCATCTGATCAAACAGGATGCGGCTGTTCACCCGACGGAGGAAGACGATATTGCAAATCTCCGGCACATCAATGCCGGTGGTGAGGAGATCGACCGTGACGGCGATGACGGGATTGCGCTCGTTTTTGTAACGGCGGATGAGGTGGAGGGGCTTGTCGGCTGCGCCAGTAATCTTGATGACAGCGTCGTCGTCCACGCTGCCCCAGAGCTTCTTGAACGCGGTCTTCAAGAGATCAACGACGAGGTCTGCATGGGCATCCGTAGCGCAGAAGACGAGCGTTTTCTGGCGTGAGGTGGGATCGAGCTCCTTGGCGAGGTAGTCGCAAACGACTTCATTGAACGGCTTGGTGATGACGCGCCGGTTGAAATTTTCGATCTCGATTTTGATCTCGTCGGGGGCTTTGAAGAGTTCGATCTGGCCTTCCTTGTTTTTGTAAACCTCCACATCCTGGCCTTTCTGCCAGACGATGCCGCTCTCCGAGAGCTCGGTCTTGATGATGAAAGGCGGCTCGTGGTCGATGAGATGGCCGTCGATGACCGCATCACGGTAGCTGTAGGTGTAGATGGGCGGGCCGAAGATGTCGGTGGTGTGCAGCGCCGGCGTGGCGGTGAGGCCGATCTTCACGGCGTCGAAGTAGTCGAGCACACGGCGGTATTTGGAGATGTAGTCCTCGAAGCCACGGAAACTCATCTCGGTGTCTGAGAGCTCGCGGTCGAGCAGGTAGCCACGGTGACACTCATCGACGATGATGCAGTCGTATTGATCGACGGAGGGGGGCGTGGAGCCCTCTGAGGGGAAGAGGACGCGCTTCACCATGCCCTGGATGGTGGCGATGTGGACGGCGGTCTCGGTGTCCGGGGAGGCCTCGTCGAGTTCCTTGATACCGAAGGTGTGCGCAAAGGAGCGAGAACTTTCCATGCGCGTGTCCTTGAACGCATTTGCCGCCTGCTCGCCGAGCGCGGAGCGGTCCACGAGGAAGAGGATGCGGCGGAAGCGCTTCGTCTTCAGGAGGCGGTAAATGAGGGCGATGCAGGTCTTGGTCTTGCCGGTGCCGGTGGCCATGGCGAGCAGGAGGGCGCGCAGGCCTCTGGCAATGCCCGCCTCGGTGGCGAGGATGGCCCGCTGCTGGTAGTCGCGCACCGTGAAGCCGTAGTCGAAGGTCTCGGTGGCGAGCTGGGCATGGGCGGCGGCTTCATCGCGCTTGAGCAGGGCGGTGAGGCCCTCGGGCGAATACCAGCCGTCCAGGGCGTGGCCGAGGTTGTCGGGCCGGCGAATGTCGCGAAACCAGATGCCGCTCTCGGTTTCGATCTGGCGCAGGTAGGGGCGGCCATTGGCGGAGAAGATGAAGGGCAGGCGGAATTCGCTCTTTGCACCCCAGTTCGTGGCGTGCATCTCGGTTTCCTCCGTGGCGGTGAAGCCGCGTGCATAGCGGGCCGCCTGCTGGAGGGAGGCGGAGACGTTCACGTTTTTACGCTTGGCCTCCACGGTGGCCATGGGAGTGAGGCCGACGAATAGGATGTAGTCCGCCGGGCCGGTGCCGGTGGGCCATTCGGCAATGGCCAAGTTTTTGCCCTTTTTGGGGCGGGTGCCCTTGGAAAAGCGGAGGTTTTCGGTATCCACCTCCCACCCGGCGAGGCGGAGCTGGCTGTCGATGAGCTTGCGCGTGGCGGCCTCGTCAAGCTGAACGTGCTTTGCCGCCTCATTGGAGGCTGATACAAGCGCCGCAACGGCGGCGGCGGGCTGAGTGACGGTTTCGGCCTGCTGTGAGGCTAGGCGAGCCTGGAGGGCATTCTTTTCCGCCTCCACCTCGGCGGCCATTTGCTCCCAGAAGGACTGCTCGGTCTTGGCGGCCTTGAGCTGGGCCTCGGTGCTGGCCAAAAGTTGCTCCTTTTCCTGATGGGCAGACTGGTAGGTGGCAAGGGCCTGCGTGAGCGAATCTAGCTCGGCGCGGAGTTCGTCGGTTTCATCCGCCGGCGGCTGGGGAGGGATGAAGGGGCCGGATTTGAACTTGGGGTCTTTGAAGGTGCGATGAAACCAGACCCCGATCTGCCAGGCCAGCTTCATTGTGGTCAGGGCGGTGCGGTGATCCCCCGAAAGCGCATGATTGGCGGCATTCCCGCTGCGGCGTACTTCGCCGAAGATCTGCCACATCTCTCGTGGGAGGATGCCCTGATCCCGCAAGCGTCCGAGGAGTTCGTACTGGCCCTCCTCAGGCCGGTCCAGCAGCCCAACGTGACTGGCGACCGCCTGCGCCAGCACCTCGGCGAGCTGGCGGAGCTTGAGCAGGCAGGTGTTTGGATCTTCCGCGAAATAGCGCTCTGCCAGCATGCCCAGCCTGAGGAGCTGTGCATCGTGCTCCTGAAGGTGGGTGAAGTTGCTGCGAAGGGCGGGTGCGGGCATTCGGTAATTTCCTTGAGTGGTAATGCTAACAAAGCTGAGGGTCGTAGGTATGGCAAGGAAATCGAGCCCGTGCAGGGATCTGCAAGCCCCCTTCCCCGTGACTCAGAAAAATGGTAGGCTTTATGGTTTCCTCCCCAAAAATGTGGCACTCGCCTCGCGCGCCCGCGCACGTGTGAGCGCCCGCATGAGCCCCCACTTTTTTCACGGATAAGCCAGGATCTCCTCGGTGACGCCCCCTTCGCCGCGCTGAATCATGGCGCAAACACAAAGAGGCAACAGCCACAGCACACGCATTGTAAAACACCTCCTTCCATGGTATCCTCAGCATAGCTCTATGGAACCCGAACCAAAGACCTTCCTCGCCTCACCCAAAACCATGGGCGCGATCATGGCCGCCTCGCGCAACGGTATCTCGAAAGAGAGATGGGCTACTGTGCACAAGCGCTGCAAAGCCAATCAGTTGCGGATGTTCGGCTCCAGTCAGCCATGCTCGCCGACAGGGCCAGAGACCAAGGCCTCCGCCTGACCGCTCTCCCGGCTGACTATCAGCCAGGCAGTGAAGCAGATGAAGGACAGATGGAGCACCACGTCTGGAAAACACCAGACGACAAGCGCGTCGTCAAACTCACCCGCGTCGGCCAGTTCGGACTCTGGCCTGTGGCTCAGGGCAATGGCTGGGACCTGCGCGCCAAAGACAGCACCCCGCTGCGCTACCTCGCCCGCTTCAATCTCGCCAACACCACCTTTAACGACGACACCGTCCTCCACGGTATTCTGGCCCAGCGCGGCAGTCCTCACATTCAGATTCTCACCAGCCAGCCGGCCTACGATGGAGACATCCTCGGCACACAAGGCAAGGACAAAGACCACCTCGACGTCTTCATCGGCCCCGATCCCGACTCCCAGTCTGTCCTCATCATCAACCAGGGCAAACTCCCCTCCGATTCCGCCCCCACATCTCCCATCTCCCATCTCCCATCTGCGCCACGCAGCAGCGTCTTCGACGAGCACAAAATCATGCTCGGCTTCCCCACCCCCATCGCCGCCCTGCGCGGCTACCTCGCCTCCTACTCCCCCGGCTGGAAAGGCCTGCAATCCGCCGTCCCCACCACCGTTGCCGCCCTCAAAGCCTGGATCGCCTCCGGCAATACCACCACCCCCGTCACCCGCTCCCAGTTCCAGCAGCTCGAACAAAACGAACTGCCCCTTTCTGCCGCCGCCCGCAAAGTAAACCCCGCCGCCGCAGACATGTCCGATCAAAGCGCCTTTCTCGCCAAGGCAGCCAGGGCAGGATCGCTTGTCCTACCGGATGCATCAGACGAAGCCGCCGTTGCCGCTCTCCTCGGTCAAAACCCTACCCTCTACCATTATTTAGCCGCCCAATGGCGAGTCTCCCATGCCCGCGATAACAACGGAAACTTCGTGCAAACCACCGCTGCGCATGCTATATTCAACACGCTCTATGGAAAAAACCGCTCCTTACTCAAGCTTGATGACGCCGGAACTCGCGCCCGCCGCTTTACTGCCGAAGCAGCCCGTCACACCCGAGGAGACCTTCGCTCAGGCGAAACGGAACCAGACACGCCCTCGTCCGAACTCCAGCGCGCCGAAAAAGCCCGCTTGATCGCTTGGGCGCGAGACGCCCACCTCCTGCTCCACCGCCTCCCAGAAGAATGGACGCCCTTCTCCACCACCGATGTCGGCAACATGGAGCATCATGTCTTCATCGCGGGGAATCGCATGGTCAAAATCACCCAGGAAAACCAGTATGGACTCTGGCCCGTCCCTCATTTGGCGGAGTTTGACCTGCGCAATTCTGCCAGCACCCCCGCACGTTACCTCCAGCGACTGCAGACCACCAATGAAGTGTTGGGAGACGACATCATTCTCCATGGCATCCTCACAGATCGGCAGGGGATGCTCCAGATCATCACCAGCCAGCCCCTCTATCAGGGCCAGCTAGCCAATGCCGAATGGGCCTCATTGCCCGAAGAATCACCCGTGGAGCAGCGCAACGCCATCTTCCATGCCGGAGTGGCCCCTGTTCGCGCCGCCATGGCCGCCCAAGGCTTCCAGCCCGCTGGCCATGACAATCGCACCTACTACCGCCCGGCAGACAACACCGCCATTTTCGACGCCCATCTCAGCAATCTCATGTGGGTGGACACCGATCCCGCCGTCCGCCTCCTGATCCCCTTCGACGTCACCGTCATGAACCCCACCGGTCGCCTGCGGGAATATTTTCAATCATCCACTGCCCCTCTTTCGGCCAATCCCTCACCCTCCGACTCCGAAATCCAGCCTCCAACCTCCAGCCTCGAGAATCCCCCCCTCCCCGCAGCCCTTCGTGTTCCTCATCCCCTTGCACTTCCGCGTTCCAGTGATACTCTCTCCGTAGATGCTCAGCTCCGCAGCCCATCCCATATCCTTGCCAGCCTCTACCCAGACGCTGCCAAGTCCGCGCTTCACCCCGGAGCAGATGATCGGGCAGATCGGCCACAGCGCGGGAAACCTCGGCCGTCAGTCGGGGGTCGTCCCGGAGATTTTACCCACCTTCTGGACTGGGCCAGAAAGCACGGTCGCATCTTCAGTCCTCAAGCGTTTCAACTAACGACCGATCCCGCGCGTATACTCGCCGGCGGCGAGCACCTCGTTTACGCTCACCAGTTCAACGGACGCCTCTACAAGGCCCTCGGCTCCGCCGGCCAGGCGCTCGTCACCGGACTCGGCAAAACCGCCATGCCCCCCCCCTTCGCCGCCGAGTTCCTCCGCCTCGCCTTGCTCCTGCGTGACGGAGGCCTCATCATCATGGATGATGAGACCCTGATGCCCCAAACAACTTCAAAATAGCATACCTCTCGCGCACGCCCGCGCGAGCGGACCCTGTTGAGCAGCTCCTTGTGCTTCGGGCCGTTGGATACCTCTCGCGCACGCCCGCGCGAGCGGACCCCTATTTGACCGGACAGAATGCCCCCGAACGAATTTGGATTTGATGATCTCTCACAGGGGCTCAGGAAATTGCACCATGCTATTTAGCGATGGTTTTCTGTACGATTCCCAAATGGTAACCAGTAGGGTCAAGCGGGGGATAAATTGCGTCGCTGAGGGGGTAAACAAAGGGGTCAAAGGGGTCAACCGTGCGCAGCTTTGACCAGACAAGTGCCGTGAAGACATGGACCGCGAAAAAGGACGCTGTTTTGGTTTTCCGTTTTTATGGGTCGGAAACTCGCTGTTTCCTCAGAGTTTCCATGGCAGTTTCCACGGCTAAGAAGAGAAAACAGCTAAAGTTTCCATCAAGTTTCCATGACGGTTTCCAAGAGGAGCGGGAGTTTCCAAGTTTCCACGCCTATAGTGTTGAATTGGAAACTCGTCCTCAAGCGTCCACAATAT
Organism: Prosthecobacter sp.; assembly: GCF_029946185.1. Classification (GTDB taxonomy): domain Bacteria; phylum Verrucomicrobiota; class Verrucomicrobiia; order Verrucomicrobiales; family Verrucomicrobiaceae; genus Prosthecobacter. Next base: position 23,206 of record NZ_JAQSEA010000173.1, on the reverse strand, counting down.
CACGGCCCATTAAGCGTACTGACGGCGTGGGTGGTGAGAGCTTATAGCCGCTGCGTACGATGCGACCCTCGTTGACCGCCTTGGTGGCCCATTTGCTGATGGTACCTTTGGGCTTATTCATCAATTCTGCTATCTCCGCCTGAATTTCCACACCTTCGAAGACATGCCGAATGAAGGTTTCATACGCGTTGACCTCTGCCATTTCGCAGTGGATGCCAACCTCACCCTGTTCCGAGGTGGTGAAATGCCAAAGCAGATCCGGCATGGAGTCAGCAGTGTTACGGCTGCATTTTGCAAAATGGCTGATGAACCTCGCCCCAGGCTCGTCGTCATTCTTGGCGTCACGCAGCTCGATGATCCATGAGCAGGCATCTTCGCGCTTCGAGTGGCCGCGCATCAGTCCATTGCGGCCTGCGTGGTGAATCACAATCACGGTGATCTTGCGACGACGCAGCTCCAACAGCCAGGTCGCGATGGGCTCATAGTCCTCGCCCTTGTTCTCTGCAATGCCGGCAGCCAAGGAGCTGAGATTGTCCAGCACGATACAACTAAAATTCTGTTTCAGAAGCAACTTGGTGATGGCCTCACGATGGGGCTGCAGACCGATGTTCAGACTGCTTTCCAAGCGCTCGAAGACCATCTCATGGTGCAGGTAAGTCACATCTCCTTCACCCAGCTTGAGGCCACGAGAGCGGGTCTGGGTGAGCTCCAGCGGCATCTCACCATCCACATAAAGAACGCGCATGGCCTGACCATGGCCTTCCCATTTGCCCAACGCTTTGCCCTTGGAAATGGCGGAGGGCAAAGCCATGCCCAACCAGGTCTTGCCCACACCACGTGGGGCAAAGATGTAGCCCAGATCAGCCTCACACAGCCAGCGATCTAACAAGCGCTGACGAGGCGGCAGAGACTGAGATTCCAGTTCTGCCGCAGTCACAAGGCAAGCAGCAAGATCAAGCGGGGGTGGCCCGCTGGCCGGTGGGACGGCTTGAGAGGAAGATTCAGGAATAGGGAAAGGCTTGATGCCAGACCGAAGCTGGTCCGCACTGGTGATGAGTCCGGCATTCACTGCATCATCAATGTCTTTGGGAATGCTTGTGCTCATTGGATGGGGCGGATTTGAAGTTGGAGGGAAATGGATTGGAGGCTTTTGGCGAGGCGTGCGGTGGCCTGCTGGCCAGCAGCATCATTGTCCGGGCAGAAGATTATTTGGCGGCAGCGCAGGCGGTCGAGTTCCTGCATGCTGAGCTGGTAACTGGCCGATGGCAGGGCGCAAACAGCCTCGTGGGTGCTGCGATCTTCGCCGATGCCCAAGTCCATAAGACGCAAGGCGTCGGGCTCGCCCTCGGTGATCCACACGATAGCTGTTTCGTCGGTGATGGCGTCCAAACGCCAAAGGCTCTGCACATTCATACCCTCCCCCTTGAGCCAGCGGAAATTTTTTCCACTACCACTGGTAGGGAAGCGCACCTTCACGCCGGCGGGATAAAGAAAGCATAGCGCCTCGTCCGGGCAAACCACATCCGGCTTCTTCAGTGCTGGACCAAACCGCGCCCAACCAAGGCAGAGATCCAGTGCAGCGTTCCTCACCGTCAAATCCTTCCACTGGCGGGCGGCGGCGAGTTCGTGGCAACGTTGCACCGAGTCTGCCAGCGTTCTCGCCAGGGTATGAACCATGGACACTTGTCGCGGGGTTGGACGCGGCAATGGGGTTTCCTGCGGCTTTGGACGAGGCAGGGAATGACTGGGCGCAAAGGATGGCTGGCAGTCTGCTTGACGCTGCTGCGGCAGTCCTACGAGTTCCAGGATGCGTTTCGAGTGTTCCCGGTCTTGCTGGTAGGCGGCACAGGCGAAGTTCCCATTGTCAAAAATGGCGAGATTATCGCCGGCGGTGTCACTGCCAATTTCGTGGCATGCCGGGCAACGTGCGATGAGTTTACCGCCACGTTCGCGAAGGCGGTCAAGTTTTTGCAGATCAATTTTCATGTGCGCAATTGTTCGTTGCGCCGGAATGCAGTTCACCTAACCTTATGCACTGCCAAGTGCACTGCCGGGTGGGCGAAAGCTCCCCGGCTTTGTTATGCCTGGGCATCGCGCTCGACGCGTTCAACCTCGGTGATGGCGAAGCGAACGCCGCGTCCGAGAAACGAGACTTTGAGTTTACCCGCCTTGCGCCAACGGCGCAGTGTCATCGAAGTGACTTTCCAGCGGATGGCCAGATCGGCGGTTGTGAGGAAGGGCGAGGGTTGTGTGCTGTCGGCATGTTGTTTCATAGCGACGCCGAATATTCTCTCAATTCCCTTCAGGTCACCAGAAGTCCTACTGCACGATTTTGCACGGAAATCGTGCATGCACTTCTATGACGAGGAAAATGGAACCTTTTGAGGGAGCCTCTCGAGTCCCGCCTCTTTCAAGATTTTAGGCCATGCTCTGTCGCTAATAGTGAGAAATGGATGTGCCTTCTCTAATTTAGCTCGCAGGGCAGCTTTAGTAGGGAGGGCCTCAAGGCCTTCAAAAAGATTTGTCGCCTCTTCTATAGCCAATAGCGGGGCAGATTTTGCTACCTGCGATGTGTTCTTGAACAACGGTTTGTTTCCATGGGAAACTGGCTCTTCATGGGCGAAGGCATCTATTGCCTTCCCTAGATCACGCTTTAAAGCACGTGCACTTGCTATTTTCTCCACTTTGCTCCCTTGGCCTAACAACTTAAATCGTGGGGCTAGATTTCGTTGAATGATCTCAAAGACAATTGATACCGGCAGTATCTTGTAAAACAGGCTCATGGCGGCTTTATGGATTTCGATCGCGTTAAGTCTGCCACGTTGATCGATTTCAGGATCTGGAATGTCTCCCAGCTTCGGAAGCACGTGTCGGGGAATTAATAAATCGGCATAAAGCAAAGCTTGAAATGCCTCAACGATTGAGGCGAGGCCCTCTCTGTTTGAATCAATTCCTTCTGATAATCGCGAACTCCGAGTTTGAAGTTTTTCCTCCAAAACAGCCTTAACTTTGCCATTGGCATGCTTGTATAATCGGAATAATCCTGGCTCAATCCTGTGCAGTTTCCAATGCTGTAAGGCTTTCAGCGCCTCGGCATATTCCATGGCAAGCGCCTTTTTTTGGGGATCATTTTCGGTGTTTGCTGAGTTGTGGGCTGCTTGAATGAGTGCAGGTATCTTACATAAATCTAATCTGAGCATTTGCTCCGCAGCAGCTTCAATTTTGCTAGCTCTTTCCGCCGAACCTAACGGTGAATTAGTTAACGATGAGTGTTCGGTCTTCATCTTTTTGACGCTTCTTTAATGAATGCAGCCGGTGCTGATGGAAGGCAAAAATCTCCCGCTATTACATTGACCTTAGGCGGAGCGAGGAGAGCGCCAAGACCAACGGTGACTCGGTCTTTTTGCGCAGCATAGTGTTGTGCAGTAATCCCAACGTCAGCATGTCGGAGGAATCGAGAGGCGGCGAAAAGCCCGGCTTTTTGGCAGATGAGGGAGCCAGCTTCCTTGCGTAGGGTATGAAGTGGCTTATGCCCCTGTACTCCACGATCGCGAAGCCAGCCCAGGAGACGTTGGAACGTGTCATTGGCGCGGTATTCCTGCCTCTTGAGCAGAGGCTTGGGAGCCCCTCCCGCGAGCACGTACTCCGCCTGCGGTTCCTTGGCTCGCAACCCACGAAGAATAGCGGTAACCTCACTGTCGATGGGAACTTCACCAAGGCTGGTTTCGGATTTGGCGGAAAAGTAGGCGTGGGTCTCGATGCGCACGAGTCCACGCTCAAAATCAATGGACTCCCATCGGAGCTTGTCGGCCTCACTCCGGCGCAGGCCGGCGAATAGGCAGAGAATGAAGGCCTTGAAGGCCTCTCGATCCACACATGCAAGCTCCGAACTCGCCTCAGCCAAAATCTTCTCAAGATTCATGGTGCTGACGTAGCGCATGCTCTGACGCGCGTAGAACTCAACACCGTCAAACGGAAGTGGCGATGGAAGCGTGAGTCGAGAGGAGATGAATCGAAGTATGCGCTTAGCGAAGAGTGATTTTGCAGAGCGCAGCGTGGTATTGGCTGTGATTCGAGCAGCGCGGGCCTTGGTTTCATCGCCGGCCGTACGAGTGGCAACAAAGGCGAGCTTCCAGGCTTCCACGGCGGCAGGGGTGATTTTCTCTAGAGGCACGGCATCGATGGAGGCAAGCCAAGTAGCCCGCTCTTCACTCACTCGTGCGTAACGGCCCTTGGTGGCATCAATCTTCATCACTGCGGCCACGATTCGCCGGAAAGCCGCCACATTGCCCGCCAGCGTAGCTGGACGCACGTCGGCAAGTGAGGACACCTCCCGGATCAAATCGCCTGTCAAAGCGCCCCTGATGGGCTTTTCGTCCGGTTTGTGCTTGGCAAGTGCAGCCTCCCACCCCAGAGCGACGACATCACCATAGATTTTAGCAGCCTTCGCGGCGGCGGTTGACTTATTCTTGGTTCGAAGTGGAAACGACTCACGCCTCCCATGGACCTGAACCTTGCAGGTAAAAGCGCTACCCCAGCGAGGGTCTGAAATCAGCTTTCCAGGTTGAAGCCAATAACGAGTGTCCGCCTTACCCAGGGTCTTTTTAGCCGAATTGTCCTCGGACACTTCTCGGACACTATTTTCGTTTACCCTTGAGCTTAAATGTTTTCTCTTTTTAGCTTCATTTGAAGCTGTAGGCCTTGTTTCATCTGGTGTCGAAGCGCTCATAAAGTAATATAGACTAACATGCAGAAACATGCAAGCAATAGACTCTTAATCAATTTGTCGTAGGTTCGAATCCTACCGGGGGCACCATCCATGGGATGGTTGGCTGGGTTTCAGAACTCGGCGTTCACCACCGGCCGCACGCTCTTAAATGCTTCGGCATACTTGGCCCCGCAGGCCAGCCCCCGATAGCGGGCCAGCACGCTCTTGGTCTCCATAGCGGCATCCGTTTTGGTCGGGTCATAGTCTTCTTTGCGCACGTAGGCCATCAGCCGGCCCAGCCACTCTCTCGCCGCAGGCCATTCGGAGGAAACATCGACATAGGTGTCCGGCTCGTAGCCGATGGTGTGACCCGGCCCGTTGTCATACCAAAAGACGCGTGAGGGCGTCTTCACCTCCTCGCGCCCGAGCAGTCGCGCTGGCTGATACAAAGCAGCGTGGCAGATGGCGCTGGCGGCCTCGTGGTCCGGATGGCGGTCACGCGGCCAGAGCATGAAGGCGGTGTCGGGCTTCACATCAGCCACGACTTCAGCCACAGCGCGCTTGGTTTCGAGCGTCGGCTCAAAACCGAGGCTCTTGTAAGGTAGGAATCGCATCTCGATGCCACGCTCGGCGGCAAGTTGCTTCGAGAGTTCCAGCAGGCCCTGCTCCCGCCCTTTGACCGGCGGCCAGTTCGTGTAGTCCCCAATTAGACTGAGGATGACCACTCGCTGATGTTTCTGCACCGCGCGCAGCAGCGTGCCAGAGATGCCGAAGGGACAATCGTCGTAATGTGCGCCGATGGCAAGAATGCTGCGTGTCATCGGACAAAATGCACAGAGGTTCTCATGAGAGCAAGCGAGACGGTAGTGATGATTGCGGGGCAGTCATATCACTTCATTTGCCGATATAGGTAAAATTGAAGTCAATATCCTAGTATTACTTTTTATACAATTTAAATTTACATCTAAATTACATATTAATAATTGCACAAATGAGTCGCAAGGATCATATACGATAACTACATCTGAGCAAAAGCACACTCATTAAATTTTCCATACACGCTTGAGCTATGATTGACGGGCCGCAACTCTTTGGATCACTCGCCTTGGCAAGCCATCGCAATGGCTCGCCAATCAAACTGCCGCGAGCACAAGACGAAGTGGCCATGCTGGCCTTTGATCAGCAGAACAGCCGTTTGGTGGAACTCCATATTTTCACTGGGAAAGCCGCTCCAGTTCTCAACCAAAGTCAGCCCCCTGCCCCTCTCAGACGCTGGGTCAAGCCAGTGAGCTGGCAGTCACGCCGCAAGTGGACCGCATCTCGGCCTGGCAGGCCCAAGCACACGGCTGGACGCCGACAAACGTCAAACTCACGGGTTCACGCCAAGTGCCTCCACCGGTTTTACGAGCCTACGACGCATGTGGCACTGGCCGAAGTGAAACCGGAAATCGTCAATGACGACCAGCAACTACACACTTGTGAACTGCTGCGTGGTGCCGCTGCCGTGCGCAGTCATTCCTTCATGACGATACTCGAAGTCGGCATGGATGACGGGCTTGCTTATTACGTCACCAACCTCAATGACGGTGAGTTCGTCCAAGAATATATCCAAAGGCGCGGAGCCCTGCCCACCGTGACATCACTCGCCCTGGTTCACCAGCTTCTCCAAGACCTAGGGAAAGCCGAGGGTCAGGTACAACTGCTTTCCACCATGAGTCTGGATCGGCTGCTGGTCAGCTCCCAGGAGGAGGAGTATTTGCAGCTCCGTCTGTTTGACTACGGGCTGTCACAGCCAAGATCTGACGCCTCCAGCCAGAACAGTTCCCGCCTCGTGGATGAAGCCTGCCGACTGCTTTTTCTGCTGATGACCGGGCAGGCCTATTCAGGTGGGAATCCGGACGACTTCGGCGTCATTGCCGAACTGCCAGCGAGTCTGCGTTTCACCATCAAATCGGTCCTGACCCGCCGCCCGGCAGATTTTTCGATCTCAATCAAGGCTCTGCGTGACGAAGTCCGGGAGGCGATTTGTTCCTACGTCACCCTGGTTCAGGCGCGCAATCCCAAGATGCTGCTGGTCGCAGACCCTTCCACGCTGCCCATCTCCCACCTGCAGACTTTATTGTTGGGAGAAATCCCGCTGAAAACCCTGTTTGGCACAAGTTTCGAGATCCAAAACCCCGAGCTTGCGGGCAGCCGCCCTTTCACGATTTCAGCCGTCAACGTGTCCGCTAAACAGCCCGTCACCCTGCACCTGCTGCCCCCCGAACGGATCGTCCATCAGTCTAACTTCATCGCGCTTCCCCCACAGGTGTGGCGTCAGGATCCCGCCAAGCAGATCAATCTCCTGCACATGATGGGGCTCTGGAAAGGCCCTGACTGGGCCTTTCTCTCCGAGGTACATGAGCCGGGCATGTCGCTCAGCGCTCTGATGGCGAAACGCGGCACGCTCAACCCCGGCGAAGTCATCACTCTGCTGAGACAGATCCATGCCGGTTTGGAACAGGCGTCTGAAACCGGGGTCCATCGGTTGGACTTGGACCCGACCAATATTCAGCTCTGCGTCGGCTATGACGGCCCCGTCCTCCCCCGTGATCTTGATCGCCTGCATCAGAAGCGGTTGGACGCCTGGCCAAAATTTGTGGTGAAAGTTCGCCTGCATAAGACGATGCGCAGCTTGTGCAAGCCTCGGCTGATCGACCTGAGCCCATGGAAATACAACTCAGATGACGATGCGACCGGGCTCGCCGCCCGTGAAGAGCGTCATCGCACCTTCATCTGCCTCGCCGCCTATCTTCTCACGGGGACAGGTCAAATGCGGGAGATTGCCGAGTTTCCCTCCAGTATGCCTGAAATGGCGGCGGGTTACCTTCATGAATGCCTGCAGCGCGTGCTGAGCGGGAACACCATCCCCTATCCACCCGACTTCACGGAGAAGCTCTCCCACCTCCTGACCGCAGCCAGCGCCGAATTGGACTCAATCGAGGACCCACTTGTCTCGCAAGAAATGGAAAGCGCAGGTTTCGTCTCTGATTTTGAGGAAGACCGGCCCCCGGTAGAGGCACCCGCAGATCACGCAAAAAAAACTCTCCGCCTGGCTCCAGTCAGCACCGACCTCAAGTCGCTCGACTTCCATCGTCCCTCCCCGCCCCGCTTAAAATCCCCATGGATGGCCTTAGCGGCTACAGCAATGCTTTTGGGAACCTTGGCTTGGATGATCTTTGCCGACATGCCTGAAGGCAACTCCTTGGCGCTCACCCCAACCCCTAGATCACGGACACAAGATACAGCGCAATTGCAGAAAGAGATCGTCGAGACCAAGCCAAAACCAGCAGCCATTCCGCACTCTCAGACACTGCCCCAGCCCATCATTCACAAAATCTCCGTGATGGCGGATGTTTCGATGCCAGTGGCTTCCAAACCAGAAGACTCTGTACCATCCATGCTTGGAAATGTCACCCCCGGGGAGAATCAACCCGCTGAAAAGATGACCTCAGCCAGCATGCCGGAACCTCAACTTCTAGCGTCGGAAAATGCGGCGATCAGCATGCCAGCATCCGAGGCTGCCCCCGTAATCCGCCGCGCCATCATCACGGATGTCATAGCTGAGAAGCCCTCCTTGCCCGACCTCCCACCCAAGGAGATTGCCACACATCTCCCAGTTCCGTCCCCCGCCCCGGCAGCACCTTTAGCATCGGCGCCAATCGTAGCGGCCGTCGAACCGCCGAAACAAGTCGCGGAATTGCAGGAAGTCACCATACGCCACGCGATCGTCATTAGCCCCGAAGAAATCAGCGAGACCCTTCGTGCAAATACCAAAGCACGGAAGAAGAGGTCAAGCAGACGGTGAGTGCTCAGAGGGGTGGTTAACATAGCAGGCTCATCTGCGGGAGAGTTTCATTCATCGGTTGCAAGCAACGACGTGCTTCAGCACCCTCACGAGGGCGCTTGTAACGGAAGCGCCTCAAGTTCCAACCCGAACAGATCATTCAGTGACTGAGCTATGAAACATCACACCGCAGGAATTCCCCGGCAGCTTTGCAGACACTTTTTCCTCGCGGCCTTCGCCGCCATAACGGCAATCGCAGCGCCCCCGGAGCCCACGGACCGCCTTGCAGCAGTCAGGCACCTTCAAATCGATGCCGGAAAAATCGTGCTCGTAGAAGAAAGCAGGGTCACCGCAGACAAAAACTTACCGCCGCATACGGTGGTGAAGATCGTTCTCAATCCAGGCAAGAATTCCAACATCAATGTGGAAGTCTGCCTGCCTGAAGCAGCAATGTGGAACAAGCGCTTCATCGGTCTCGGCAACGGCGGCGCCGCCGGTCGCATCAATTCGGGAGGCCTCCTAGGCTACATGGCCCGTGGTTACGCCGTGGCCACCACCGACATGGGCACTTCCCCAAACTCGGACTCCGGCATTGGCAAACCGGACGTCTGGAAGGATTTCGGCTTTCGCGCCACCCACCTCATGACCGTCTCCGCCAAGCAGGTCATCCAGGCTTACTACGGCCTCGCTCCCGAATACTCCTACTTCAACGGCGGCTCCACCGGGGGCCAGCAGGCCCTTCAGGAAGCCCAGCGGTACCCCGAAGATTACGACGGCATCGTCGCCAATGTCCCCGCCCACTGCCGCACTCCGCTGCACGCTTATTTCCTGTGGAACGAGCAGATCTTCCATCAATGCCCTTTCTCCAACACGCAGGAGGAAAATGTGATCGCCGCCGGCAATGAGTACATGGCCTCACGCGAAATCCCCCAAACCGCAGGCAAGATGGTCTCCGACCCACGCTGCACCGATAAAGACATTGAGGCCGTGATTGCGCTGGCAATGAAGAAAGATCCGACACTGACGGACAAGCACGCCACCGCTCTGCAAAAGCTCTTCAGCGGCCCAAAACACGCCATCACCGGCGAGCGCATCTTCGACGGCATTCCCTTCGGCAGCTCCTTCAAGATCGCCCACGGCCATCTCTATCTTTTTCAATGGGTCTTCGGCAAGGACAAAGACCTGCAGAGCCTCGATTTCGGCAAAGACATCGACACTTACACCGCTGCGCTTGGCCCCTATCTCAATGCTGAAAATCCTGATCTCACAGCTTTCGAAAAACGCGGTGGGAAACTCATCATGATCTCCGGCTCGGCCGACTCCTGCGTGCCCTACCATGCATCACTCGATTACTACGAGCGCGTCATCGAGCACTTTGGCTCCCTGGAAAAAGCGGCCTCGTTTTGCAAATTTTACATCGTTCCCGGCATGAGCCATGGTCCCGGTCCCGGCATCAACAAACTGCCCGACATGCTCGCCCTCGTCATGAACTGGCGCGAAAAAGGCGAGACCCCGCACACGCTCAGCACGCAACGCATCGTGGACGGCAAAACCGAACTCGACATGCCACTCTACCCCTATCCGGAAAAGACGGGCTGGGACTCTACCGGCGGATTCAAGCCTGTGGTCGGACCTCGCGGTGGCGTGGAGCGCGTCGCCGAAAGCTTCAGGCCGCAAGCGGCGGAGTGAGTGAGTGAAGTCTTCACGCATGGTCAAGACTCAAGCCTTGACCTCTTGACGCTTGCTAAACCTCAACCAGCCACCAGATCGTACCCGCGCCACTCCTTGACCGTGATGTCCGCAAAGCTGCCCACAGGGAGCTTCTTGTTCACGAAAACGGTGGTGTCGATGTCAGGGGCATCCATCTCACTACGGGCCACGCCGGGCTCTTCGACGAGCACACGCATTTTGCGGCCCACCTGCGTGGTGTTGAAACCTTCGATGCTGCGCTGGATGGCGCGCATGGCCTCGTTCCAGCGGGCCTTGCGGGTCATGTGGTGGATTTGATCCTCCATCTTCGCTGCGCGCGTGTCTTCCTCACGGGAGTAATTGAAGACGCCGGCACGTTCAAACTTCGTGTCCTGAATAAACTGCAGCAGTTCGTTGAAATCGGCTTCGGTTTCACCGGGGAAACCCACGATGAAGGTCGTGCGAATGGCAATTCCGGGGATGCCGGTACGGATGCGCTTGATGAGATCGCGGATGTAGGCGCCATCAGTCTCGCGCTTCATGAGGCCCAGCATGCGGTCGCTGATGTGCTGGAGCGGCATGTCGATGTAACGCGCGACTTTGGGGCTCTCGGCGATGGCCTGGATGAGGTCGTCACTCCAATGCGCCGGATGCGTGTAGAGGAGGCGGATCCAGAAGTCGCCTTCGATCTTGTTGAGTTCGCGGATGAGGGAGGACAGGGATTCACCCTTGGTGGAATCGACGCCACTGCGCGGCTTGGGCCGCTCCTCCGTCCATTTGTCCATGCCGAAGTAGGTGGTGTCCTGGGAGATGAGATTGATCTCCTTCACCCCGCTGGCGACGAGCTGCTGCGCCTCTTTGACGATGCTTTCCTGCGTGCGGCTGCGGTGGCGGCCACGGATGCGCGGGATGATGCAAAAGGAGCAGGGATGGTTGCAGCCTTCGGCAATCTTGATGTAAGCCATGTGCTGCGGCGTGAGGCGGAAGCGCGGTGTGTCGTAATCCGGGATGTACTGCGGCTGGCGGGTGACGTGATTTTCCTGCTCGGGATTCTTCGCGCCCATGAGCTTCTGGATAATGGGGGCGACCTGCGTAATCTGATCAAGCCCGATGAAAGCATCCACTTCCGGCATGAGGCCGGGAAGCTCCGTTGAAAAGCGCTGCGACAGGCAGCCGGCGACGATGATCTTCTGCCGCTCTCGCTTTTTCGAGCCCGCCCGCTGGTCCACCGCGTCATGCACAGCGCCAACGCTTTCCTTCTTGGCCATGTCGATGAACGAACAGGTGTTCACGATGAGAACATCCGCGAGGTCCGGCTCGGGTGTCATGACCATGCCTGCCTGCTGGAGGTGGCCGATCATGATTTCCGAGTCGATAAGATTTTTCGCGCAACCGAGGGAGACGAGGCCGACTTTAATCATGGGGCGCGGATGGTAGCGCCTTTGCGGCAATCGAAAAGGAGAAAGATGGCCGCCGTGTGGCGGTTCTCCATCCAAAATTCCACTTGCGACTATGAAACGAGCACTGGGGCCTGTTCCGGCACGCGGCTGGCGGTGATCTCAAAAGCAGGCGTTTCCCCCTGCGATTTCTGCACAGCTTTGGCCAGCGCCTTGCTCAAACCATCCAATGAGTAGGGCTTCAGCATGATGTCCACCGGCGGTGTCCGTCCCTGGCTGAGGATGGTAAATTCGTCGGGGTCGATGACAAAACCGCTGCAAACCACGACGGGCACATCATTGCCGACAGCACGCAATTGTTTGAAGGTGTCACGCCCGGAAAGTTTGGGCATGTAGATGTCCAGCAGGACGGCGTCCACCTTCTCCTGATTGCGCAGGAGGATGTCCAGCGCCTGCTGGCCGTCGCACGCTTCCAAGACGCGGTAGCCAAGGAAGCCCAGCATGTTCATGGCGATGGAGCGCACTGGAGCCTCGTCATCCACGACTAGAATGGTGGTCTGACCGCCGACCGGGGCATTGATGGCGGGTCCGTTATTGATCGGCGTCTCCTCTTCGGTCTGTTCGGGATTCAGCAACCGTGGCAGAAACACACGGAACTCGCTGCCGCGTCCCACTTCGCTTTCGAACTCAATCCAGCCGCCGTGCTCACGCACAATATCCTGCGCGGTGGAGAGGCCAAGGCCGGTGCCCTTGCTGCCCGCCTTCGTCGTAAAGAAGGGCTCAAAAACGCGCTGACGGTGCTCTTCAGAGATGCCGTGGCCGTTGTCACGCACCACGAGCATGACGAAGTCGGCCGCATCGTTGCTTTCAGCTGTTTTCGACGGCATGCGGTGGGTGACGTTTTCGACGGCGATTTCAATCACGCCTTTGTCAGCAGGCAGGGCATCGCGGGCGTTGAGGCAGAGATTGAGCATGACCTGCTCGATCTGCGTGGCGTCGCCGGTCGCGTAGGAGGCGTCCATGCCGCCGCGCATTTGAATGGTGACCCGCGGATCCACGCTGTGCTTGAGGAGGTTCTGCACGTCGGCCAGGAGGCGCTTGAGGTTCATGGACTTGCGCATGGCGACGCCGGTGCTGCGGCGTGAGTAGCCGAGGAGCGATTTCACGAGCTCCGCCGCACGTGTGGTGGCGTGGTTGGCGTTTTGCAGCTTGTCTCGTACCCCAGCCTGATTGGACGCCGGAGTGAGTTCAGCCAGCGTGAGATTGCCACGAATCGCGGTGAGAAGATTGTTGAAGTCGTGGGCGATGCCGCCGGCAAGCTGGCCAATGGTGCCCATCTTCTGCGATTCACGCAGCTGATTTTCCAGCAACCGCATTTCGGAGCGGTCTTTGACGATCCAGATGCGTCCGATCACTTCACCAGCATCAGTCCGCATCGGGCTGGAACGCAGGGAAAAAACTCGGCTGTCACTGGAGACGAGCGGCGGCGTTTCATTCTGGCCCTCGAGGCTGGCGGAGGTCTTTTCGATCCAGGCTGTAATCACGGCCTTTTCTTCAAAGCGCTCGATCAACGCATTGAGGACGCGCGTGGAATCACGCCCGGCAACTTCTTCGACCGGCTTGCCGAGGAAATCATCCAGTTTGGAGTTCGAAGCGATGATGGAACCCTGGGCATCCACCACGAGCACTCCCTCATCGCTGGCGGCAAACAGGCCCTGCAGTGCTGTGAAGGCCTCACGCAGCAGGCGCTCTGCATTGAGCAGGCGCTGCGCCGTCTGGCAGGCATGCTGCTCGGCGGCATTAAGCGCCTGGCGCTGCTTGGCAAAGACCATGTTGATGTCACAGCGCAGCTTCCAAAAATCGGCCGGCAGCCATTCAGCAGACTGCGCGTCCGGTGGGACACCCCGCAGCACCGCTGTTGTGCCTTTCATGACCGCTGTCGTGGGTTTGAGCAGCCAGCCGGAAATCAGATAAGCGGCCAGGAACACACCACCGCCGAGAAGAATGCCGTTCATACCGAAGAACCATTCAAGTGGCTGTCCCATCATACGGGTGGCTCCTATGGCCGGCAAAAAGCCGAACAGCCAGAGGGGGAGCAGGATACGGAGTCTCAGAGAGTTCATAGAGGGTGAAATCGAAAAACGGGGGATTGGGACGGTCAGTTGACGGAACGGTTGTCAGAAGAATTGTTGCGGCTGATGATCTGATGCATGCAGTGCTCAACGGCCGCACTGAGGTGGCTTTCTAACCACGTTTCCATCTCACCACGCAAGGCGGTGATACCGGCCTGCATTGACTGCCCAGCTTGAGGAAGCCGCTGTTCCATACGATCCAGCCGGTCATTCAACGCGCTCACATTCATGGCGATGCCGAATATATCGTTGCGCAATTGATCTATTTGAGCCGGCAAGTCATGGGCTAAAGCAACCTCTTGTGGAGAGGTTGGCGACGCCGCTGGTGCCACTTGCAACTCAGCTGGCAGAACAGTTCCCTGATCTTGCCTCAAGGGCTGACTAGCTGAATCCCCAGTCCAAGGACGTGTGAAAGGAGGACCTGCATGCGGCACGGCTTCCTTCGCAGGAGCTATAAAAATGTTCCCCACAGTGCGCTGCAAGGGCTCGGTGCTGACATGGCCGGGAGCATAGTTCATCACTTTCTCTGGAATGGCCATGTCTCTGGCTTCCGCAGGACTTTCGACCCCAGAGCTTTGGCGTTGTGTAGAGAATGAAAATGGTAAAGGCATGCTTGGAATCAGGCAGTCGGGGGAATTTTATCAATATTAACAATAAAATCCATAATTATTTTAAATTAATTTGAACGTTATACGCTGAAATCTCCGCGTTTTAGCTCTCTTTTGATGCCCAAAAATAATTCCTAATCTTGGTTTAATTCGTTTGTTTTCAATACTTTATAAATTTCCACGGAGTGGTTAATGCGATATTTTTTCACGCTCTCACCCTAAATAGGTGAATCGCAGTCTTCTTCTTCAAAAAAGCACTGCCTTGCGCGATCCTCAGCCATGGCTACCCTCTCGGTCACATGGACGAACGTATCACTCAACGCTTGGAAACACATCTGGCCAGCCAAGGACTGCGCCGCACCAAGCAGCGGGATGTCATTGTCGAGGCTGCCTTTGCCACCGATGACCACTTCAAAGCCGAAGAACTGCTGGAAAAGGCACGCAAACTCGACAGCACCGTTTCACGGGCCACCGTTTATCGCACCCTGACTCTGCTGGTCGAATGCGGACTGCTGCGCGAAGTCGATCTAGGCCGCGACCAGACCTACTACGACCCCAATTTCCTCGACAAACCCCAGCACAATCATCTGATCTGCCTCGATTGCGATCGCGTGGTGGAGTTTGAGGATGATCACACCGCGCTGCTGCATGACTGCATCACACGGCGGCTTGGTTTCCAGCCCAGCATGAAGAGCATGCGCATCGAAGCCCACTGCGATGAGCTTCAGCGGCTGGGTAAATGTACCTACCGTGATTCCAAGCTCGCGGTAACAGCCTAAAAGATCACACCCGGCGCCAGCGCTGGAATGTCTCAATGGCCTCGTACTCAGCCAGGCCGAGCGCATCATAAAGCCGTGCATTTTCGCGATTGGTCTCCGGAGCTTCCTTCTCCAAGGAGGACAAGGCACCATAGCGTGACAAGGCGTTGGCCTTGCGCTCAATCTGCAAGGGGCTCATCGGAATCGCCATGTCAATCTCATGCGGCTCCAGCGGCCGTTCTTTGCCGCGATACAGCCACACGCTGCAGGAACCCGCGAACTCCTCGCCGGCACACGACTGCAAAGCGGTCACCAGCAGGCGGAAGCAGATGCCTGCCACGCTCGATGGATCGGCTGCATCACCCGTGATGTAGATCTGGTGGGGCTTGTGCTCCTGTAACAGGCGCACCAGTGCCGTGTGATCTTCCTCCGTGCTCTTGAAGCGACGGTAACGACCCTGTTCATAAAAGGGCAGATCCACAAAGGTCACACGATCATTGGCCATCCCCACCGTGTGAGCCGCATCGCGCAATTCACCGCGCAGAATCAGCCCCTTGAGCTGCCGCAGCAGCGGCGGGTCCTCGCCAAATTCACCCTTCGCTTCCAGCAGGCTCAGCGCTTCCCGAGCATAAGCCACCTGAGCAGCCCACGTGGTAGGATTGGCCGCATTCGAAGCCAGTTCGAGTAATGTCTCGGCAAATTTATCAGCCTCACTGTCCGGCACCCGCAGACTGCCTGAAGTCAGCGTGATCAGGCGCACGTCATGCCCCTGCTCGATAAGGCGATCCATCGTTCCGCCCATGCCTGTGATGGCATCCTGCGGTTCCGGACTGAAAACGAGGCAACGTTTTGGGTAAGGCCGTGCACGCTCAGGGCGGTAGGTGTCGTCCTCATCGGGCTTGCCGCCGGGCCAGCCGGTGATGGTGTGTTGCAGCTGGTTGAAGATGCGGATGTTGAGCTGGTAGGCCGGGCCTTGTTCGGAAAGCAGATCAGAGAGGCCGTTCTCATTGTAGTGCTCGTCCACCAGCTTCAAAATCGGGCGTTTGATCTTGAAGGCCTGCCACACCATCGCGCGGCGCGTCTCACGCGGTGTCCAGGACGCCGGACCGACAAGCCACGGCAGTTTGATGCGGGTGAGCTCACGGGATGCCCCGTGATCGATGAAGAACCTCGCATCCGGGTGATCCTGCAAGAACGAGGCGGAGATCACCTCGGTCGTTGGCCCTTCGACGGCTTTAGCCACCATCACGGCTTTGTTTTCGCCCCAGGCCATCAGCACCAGCTTTTTCGCCCGCAGAATCGAACCCACCCCCATCGTGATCGCGAAATGCGGCACGTTCTGCTCTCCGCGGAAATCACTCGCGGCATCCTGGCGCGTCACGCGGTCCAGCGTGATGCGGCGGGTCATTGAGTCGCGGCTGGAACCGGGTTCGTTAAAGCCAATGTGGCCCGTCCGGCCAATGCCGAGAATCTGGAGATCAATGCCACCCGCAGCTTCGATCTTCTCCTCATACTGGCGGCAGTGATTGAACACCTGATCTCCTGGCACCGTGCCGCTGGGAAGATTGATGTTCGCCTTCGGGATGTCGATGTGGTCAAACAACTGCTCCGCCATGAACATCGAGTAACTCTCAGGATGATCGGAGCTAAGACCGTAGTACTCATCAAGGTTGAAGGTGATGACGTTCTTGAAGCTCAACCCTTCCTCCTTGTGCAGACGAATCAGCTCGCGGTAAAACGGCACCGGCGTCGATCCTGTCGCCATGCCCAGCACCGCTGGCTTACCGGCCTTGTTCTTGGTCTCAATCAACAGCTTCACTTCCTGCGCCAGCGTCTTGGCCGCCTTGGCTGAGTCTGGGAAAATGACAGTCGGAACTTTCTCGTAGGCTTCGGCAGGAGGACGAATGGACATGGTATTGGGTTGGGGCTACCCGAAGAGACCGAAAATCGCCGCTCACGCAACCCGCATTCGCGTAACTGCCTACTCGTTAGGTGGAGCCTAATGTATTCGCATGGCATGCTGAAAGGCGTATGTGTCACTCTTAACACCTGAATTCATGGCCTTCGTTTATTTCCTTGAAGACCACCCTTTCCAGAAGAATCAACGTTCCTCACGTTGCCATTTGCCCCCTTCAGAATCGACTACGCCCAACTCGAGCCGAAGCAGGCCTCCCGCTTTCGACAGTTGACCCGCGACTTTGCCCAGACCTCCGCACTATTCTACAAGCAGGAAATTGTGGCCTTGCGCATGGCGGTCTCCCTGACGAATTTCTGAAACCGCATGGCTGGCGGCTTCCGCAAATATACCTTCGAAAGCTCAAAACGAACCTCCCTACAAATCCAGCTCCGGCTTGAAATCCGAAGCGTGATACGAACTGCGCACCAGCGGCGCACTCGCCACATGGCGGAAACCCTTTTTCAGGGCGATTTGCTTGTAGTTCTCAAAGGTGTCCGGATGGACGTATTCGATCACCGGTAGATGCTGAGGGGAAGGCCGTAGATACTGGCCCAGCGTCAGCACGGTGACGCCATGCTCGCGCAGGTCGTCCATCGCCTGAAACAGTTCCGTCTCCGTCTCGCCGAGACCCAACATCACACCGCTCTTGGTGGCGCATTTGGTGCCCAATTCCGCCGCCATCTCCTTGGCACGCTTCAGCACATGCAGGCTGCGGTGATATTGCGCACGGCTGCGCACCAGTGGTGTCAGGCGTTCGACGGTTTCAAGGTTGTGATTGAAGATATGCGGCTGCGCCTTCATCACGACTTCCAGCGCGTCGTCCTTGTTGTTGAAGTCAGGCACGAGGATTTCAATCGTGATCGTCGGCACAGCAGCGCGCACCGCTTCAATCGTGCGGGCAAAATGTTCTGCGCCGCCATCCTTCATGTCATCACGCGCCACGGCGGTGATGACCACGTGATTCAAGCCCATGCGCTTCGTCGCCTCAGCCACACGCTGCGGCTCATCGGTCTCCAGAGCAAAAGGTTTGGCCGTTTTGACCGCACAAAAGCCGCAGGCACGCGTGCAGCGGTCCCCGGCAATCATGAAGGTAGCCGTGCCCTGGCTCCAGCACTCCCAGCGGTTCGGGCATTGGGCCTCTTCACACACCGTGTGCAGCTTCAAATCGGTGATCAGCCCCTTCGTGCTCCAAAACTTCGGGTCACGCGGCAGCGTCACGCGGATCCAGTCCGGTTTTTTGTCGCGATGCAGGGCTGGGTCGATCTTGGGGGTCATGGGCGGGGTGATGAATGGCCCAAATGAGGG
The DNA here is from genome assembly GCF_029946185.1 of Prosthecobacter sp. Lineage (GTDB taxonomy): Bacteria > Verrucomicrobiota > Verrucomicrobiia > Verrucomicrobiales > Verrucomicrobiaceae > Prosthecobacter. Next base: position 4,826 of record NZ_JAQSEA010000173.1, on the reverse strand, counting down.
CATTTGCAACGCGTTTGGACATCCATACGCAGCGCGATAGAGTCGGGATCATGCTGCCCGCCCTTTTCGACGGTTGGCGCTGATCTCAGTTCGACTCAATTGATCAATGCGCCCGCTTGCGCGTCAGCATGATCTCATTCCCCTCGGTATCCACGCACATCGCCAGATGCGGCGGCTCGCCATTTTCAGGCTGAGGTTCACGCGTGATCTGCCCACCCGCAGCGGCGATCTCCTGTGCGCCTTCGATCACGTCCGCCACCTGAAAGCTGAGTCCCGTCCAGGTGCGATTCCCCTCACCTCCGCCATGGATGCCAATGATCCCGTCACAGATGGACACCTCGCTGATGATGTCGTTCTGCTTGAGGATCGTGCCGCCGAAGACCGTGGCATAGAAATTCACCGCGCGGTTCATATCCACCGCCCAGATCACGTATTTGAGTCGTTCTACCTTCATGCGGCTTCAGTGCCACAATACGCGCCCTGATGACAGCAAATCCTACAATCCGCCGCATTCAGTTTCCAAACAACGCCCGCTGCTTGGGCGGAGCGGGGTTCGTGTTCGCCTTCGCCGGATTGCCACCAATGCGCTGTGCTTCCTGCAGTTCCCTCTTTGTGGGAGGCTTGCGCTCGTCCTTGTTGCCCCCCCCAAAAATGCGCGGGTTCCATTTGGTGTCGCCGATGGTCCCGGAGCCCTTGTAGGCCAGCAACTGAGTCACGGGAAACAGCAGGATGCCCAGGCCGCGCATTCGCACCTCCGCGTTGAAGTCAATGTCATCGCGGATGAAGTCCACGTTGCCACGGCTAAAGATGCGAAAGGCGCTGGATTCCACCTCGACATTTTCCGTGACGATGAAACCGTCCGACACCTCAAAGGTGCAGTCCGCTTTCTTGGCCACGTTGTAGCCCTTGATCGGGGAAGGAAGGAACGCGCCAATGATCGGGGTCAGCGGCCCGAGCACGGGCAGCGCAAGCAGATTGCCATTGACGATGATCAGCGCGCCCCCGCCCTTCAGCGCCTTCCAGTTGTTCATGCGTCCGGTGAATTTGAAATGTCCGCTGATGTCGCCGATGCTTTCATTCCCCGGCGAGTACACCTGCGCAAAACGCTGGAAGCTGAGGGCGTTCATGCGCAGCTCGCCGTCATAGGTGCTCGGCTCGCGGTTATCGTTCAAGGTGCCCTTCAAAGTCATGCCGCCCCCGAGCACATCCGCAGCAATGTCAATCCGCGCAATTCCCTCCCGGTTGTGCACATCAGCCCGGACTTCTTCAAACGGCAGCCTGCGGCCAAACACATCGTACGGAAAGCGTCCGGCCCGCACCTCCACGTCATAGCCCCGCACTCCTTGAGCGAGATTCACCGCACCCTTCGCCTTCAGACTGTCCCCAAACAGGCGGCCGTTAATATCAAAGTTCAACATGCTGCGGATGATGTTCACCTCGCCGTTGGGAGCACTGATCGGGTAGTCCTCATTCCACAGTTCATAGTGCGCAGCCCCCGCCGAATTTTTGAAGACCACCTTGTAGTTGTTGAACTGTGGATTGCTCTTGTAGCCGATCGTGCCGTTGGCCGTCACATCCGTTCCAGCGGAAAAGCGGTAGCGCGCGATCTGATCCGCCACCTTCGGCGCAAACGCACGAACGATGCCCGCCGCATCCGCGGTCGTATGCACGTTGACGAGCCGCAGCCACTTCGCGTCATCATCATCATTCACGAACACCAGCTCCGCCTCTGCCGGACCATCCGGACGTTGCACCCTCACGTTGGCATAATTTTGGATGTCTCCGAATAGCGCCAGATCCAGCTCAGCTGAATCAAATGGCACCCCCTTGTAGGAAAAATGGCGCAGCACACCGTGGCCGGAGCTGGGGCAGTCATGCAAGATGGTCGTCGGTCCGGCACACGCCAGGCTCACGTCGATGTGAGACGTTTCATCGAAGCCAAAGCGCTGGATGATCTCGCGCGTTTTCGGCCCGGGTATGAAAGGCAGAAATAAATTCGGGTCCATACGCAGCACCAGATTGGCTTTAAAGCCCTGCGTCCGGTGCTTCATCACATCCACCGCCAGGGTGCCCGTCTTGTGTTTCAGCATCGCATCACGCACAAAGATACCTTCAGGGGTGGCTCCAAGAGTCAGGCTGAGTGAATTGAAAACCTCACCGCGACTGCCAAACCGCCCGCAGTCCAGCCTGCCGGTCACCTCGGCGGGCAAAAAGTCCTCGGGCGTGGCCTTTTTCAAAAAGATGCTGCCTTCCAGCGCCAGTTGCGGGGCTTCATAAAACACCACCTCCCGCAGTTGTTCACTGCTGAAAAACGCCTGCGCCAAGCCCGGCAGGTCGGCGCTCGACGTCAGCCGGAAGCGCAGGTGATCCGCACCAATGCGCCAGGTGGCCGTGGCCTCCAGCGTGCCCAGATGATCCAGCAAATGCAGCCTCTTCAAGTCAACAAACCCGCCATCGTACTCCGCCTCCGCCACAAGTTCCTTCCACACATAATCTTCAAATTCCAAGCCGTCAGCCTGAAACAGCAGTTCCGCCTTGAGCTCCTGCGGCCGGTCCAGCGCGCCAGAGACCTTCACACTCAGAGTGGGCACATGCGGCGCGCGAAACCGTGCCAGCCAGTCCAGCCCATGTTGGATCTGCACACGATGCTCACGGATGATGCGCAGCCGCTCCTGCGCACTCAGGCCTGGCTCATCGGGATTTGATTCCGGCAGTTCCAACACACCGCTGATTAAAATGCGCAGCCCGTCAGACAGCAGCCCTTCCGCATGCCGGATGTCAAGCTGCCGCCCTTCCAGCAAGGCCCGCGCACTGAGATCTTTCAGCTCGATCGTGGTCAGTTCGGGGTGCTCCGGGTCCACCGGCAGCGCCATGCTCGCATGCAGCAGTTCCAGTCCGTCAATCTTGACCCTTCCCTCGATCAAGCTGCCAAAATCCACGTCCAGATTCAGCCGGTCAACCGACGCCACGACATGCTGTTTGCTCGCGTCATTGAACACCTTCACCCCACGAGCCACCATCCCGCCAAACGGATTTACCGTCAGCCGCTCAAAATTCAGATGTACCCCATGCTGCGCCAGTTCACCCGTGACAAACCCATGCCAGCGCTCATGGAAGGACGTCGTGTTCAAATACACGCCTCCCGCCAGCAAAAAACTGGCAACCATAAACAAGAGAAGACGGCGCAGGAAACGAAGCATGAGCTTACAAAGTTACCCAAGCTCTCCGAACTTCACAAGCTCTGGATAAACAACCGTCAACGGCTTTAAACTCCCCCTACCGATACTGCTCAGGCCTGCCGATGGGGAGGAGTCCCAAGGGCGCAATCTGACTGGCTCGCAGCTTTTCCGGCCCGATGCTCGGTGCATCTGCGGCGAGAAACACCGCCAGTTGAATCAAACCCGTCCGCCCCTGCGGGCTGGTGTCAAACAACACCGCATCGCCTTCCACCCTCTTGAATAGCAGCGGGCCCTGTGCCGAATGATCCAGCACCAGCGTAGCTTTTGACTCCACGCGCAGGCTGCCACGCCTGAGTGAGGCGGCACCACCTGTCTGAGAATCTTTACCATCAACGCCCACGCCAAGTTCCAGCGGCAGCGGCGTACGGTTTTTCAGCACGATGCGATAGGCCTGATTGGGCAGCCCCGCCACAAACAGAATACCGCCGCAAAGGTGCGACTCCAGCCACTTGCCCGACGCCACATCCTGCACTCCGAGATCCACCGTACCATCCCCCATGCGTGCAAGCCCGCGCTGTGTTTCCGGCACATCGCCCTGGCGTTCCACTAGGTGTCTGACCTGCTCAGGAGCGGCGTACACCACGCGGGCCACCATGTGGGGTGTCGTCGTCGTTTGTGCAGCACGGGCCGGAAAGCCCTGATGGAAAAGGTTCGGGTCCTGCTGCCACGCAGGCCGCAGCGGAGCAATGCTGCTGCCGCACGATGCCAGCAGGCCGGTGCCTGCTGCTGCCACTGCTTTGATCCATGCCATTGTTGTCCTGCCTGCGTTCCCTGAAGTCATTCTGAATGCTCTGTTGTCTTGATTTGAAAAGTAACACGCACCAGACCCGACACTTCTTCCACCGAACGACGCACCTCGCAGCCCATGAGACGCTCGATCATTTCGCATTCGAGTTCATCCACGATGCTGTAACGCGCCGCCAGTTCCCGCAGCGGTCGGTGATGCTCCACCAGAAGGAGGCGGCCCTGCGCATCGGTTTCGCAGGCACACATGCAGCCATCCGCACTGCGCAGCCGGGCCAGCAGCCGGGCACGCTCCTCCAGAGTCGCGGCTTTAGTCAGCTTGGCAGTCCATTCTTCCCCCTTGGCCTGGAAATAGGTGAACAACAGCTTCGGTGGAGCGCTTTCGCCAAAGACCTTTTCAGCCGTGCTCAGCAGCTCCAGCGTCATGGTCAGCCCACAGCCAAGGAAAAGGGCATCCGCTTTGGACGTTAGCCGATAGAGTTTTTCGGGCCTGCCTGCGGCCTTGGCCCGACGCCAAGTGTCGAGAAACCCGGCTTTTTCCAATTCCACACAGTGCTGCTTCACCCCCATGTAGCTCATCTTCATCGCCGTACGCAGCTCCGTCACCGTCATGCCCGTGGAATGCTTCAGGCGCTGGACGATGTCCAGCACCGGCGAATGCAGCATTTCTCGGAGCAAGGTTAGCATGGCGTTATGACCCTCAGACTAGCGCCTATGCCCGTCACGCGCAATGCTGCGTGCATCCTTCAACTGATCAGCAGCAGACGCGGCGGCTGTTCAGGCAGCGTCACCGGAGCACGGTGGATGCACGGCGGCACAGGACCGCCCGGATATTCAGTGGCG
>NZ_JAQSEA010000172.1 GCF_029946185.1 Prosthecobacter sp. | reverse complement strand
CTACTTTGCTTCGCCCGGACGGCAGCTGGCCTGACGCCCACAAGTAGCAAGTTTAACCATGTAGAACTAAGCTGTCGATCTCAGCCCTTGGTCACCACTTCGTCGAGGTTTAGCACGAGATTCGCGACCATGGTCCAGGCGGCGAGTTCGGCGGGGTTGAGTTTTTCATCGGGTTTGGATTCGCCGTAGGTGATGGCTTTTTTGGCTTCTTCGGGTTTGGCGGTGTAGGCGGCTACTTGCTTGTCGAAGTCCTGGCGGATGATCTCGGCTTCCTCGGCGCTGGGGTAGCGGCCTGTGGCGTTGCGGAAGAGGGCGGTGATGCGGGCGTCGGTGCTGGCATGGGTCTGCATGACGTGCTGGGCGAAATTGCGTGAGGCTTCGAAGAACTGGATGTCGTTCATGAGGGTGAGCGCCTGCAACGGGGTGTTGCTGCGTTCGCGGCGCAGGCAGTAGCTCTCGCGATTTGGGGCGTCGAAAGAGGTCATGTTCGGCGGTGGGGCGGTGCGTTTCCAGAAGGTGTAGAGGCTGCGGCGGTAGAGGGATTCGCCATGGTCCTGGATGTAGTTGCGGGTGTTGCTGCCGCCAAAGCCGACGGGCTCCCAGATGTTTTCGGGTTGATAGGGTTTCACGCCTTTGCCGCCGATTTTGGGGCTGAGCAGACCCGATATGAACAGGGCCTGATCACGCACGGCTTCGGCGTCGAGACGGAAACGCGGGCCGCGGGCGAGGAGGCGGTTCTCCGGGTCTTTTTGAATCACTAGGTCGGAGCAGTGGGTGCTCTGCCGGTAGGCGTGGGAGGTGACGAGCATGCGTACGAAGGCTTTCATGTCCCAGCCGCTTTCGTGGAAGGTGACGGCCAGCCAGTCGAGGAGTTCGGGGTGGCTCGGTGGCTCGCCTTGGGAGCCGAAGTCGTTGCTGGTCTTCACGAGACCGATGCCGAAAAACTGCTGCCACAGGCGGTTGGCCTGCACGCGAGCGGTGAGCGGATGCTGCGGGCTGACGAGCCATTTGGCGAGATCGAGGCGGGTGTAGTCGGCCTGGGCCGGGAGCGGGGGCAAGATGGCGGGGGTGCCGCGTGAGACCTTGTCTTTTGGTTTGTCGTACTGTCCGCGATCCATCACGAAGCTGTCACGTTTTTCGGGCAGGTCGGCCATGATGAAGGTGGCGGGGATGACATCATCCAGCGTCTTCTTTTGGGACTCCAGTGCGAGCCTCTCACCACGGGGGCCTTGCACGAGGGTGCGTGCGCCTTGGTACTCGTTTTCAAACCACCACTCCTTGAGGCGGGTGGCGTCTTTCTCGGGCCATTCGGCGGGCTTCTTGCCCCGAACGAGGGTTTGCAGATCGTTTGGCAGTTCAGCGACACGCTTGCCTTGGTTTTTTTCGATCCATTGGCTCCATGACCACTGCGGATCTTTGGCGGGATCGACACGAGATGTCATGGCCAGACGGTCCCAGTAAACGGTGCCGCCGAACTGGGTGAAGGCATAGCCGGTGACTTTGATGCCGGGCTTGAGGCCTAGTTTCTCGGCGGGGACTTCGAGCTTCACCCATTCGCCCTCTTTGGGCAGCGCGCCCATCTGGACTTTTTCCGGTGTGCGTACCTGCCCGAAGGGGATGGCACCTTCCTGGCCCCAGACGGCGCGGTGGTTCCAGCCTGCGGTGTGAAACTGCAGCATGATGGCCTTGGGCGGATTGGCGGGGTCAATGAAGCACTGGACACTGATCTTGCCGTTCGGCGGGATGTCGAATTTTGCGCCGCTGGAGAAGAAGTCCTGGGCCACGCCGGTGGCCGTGCGTTTCAGAGAGGTGGTGCCGCTGAAGACAGGGCCTTTGTCCTTGGTGATGAGCTGTGTTGGTTCACCGGAAAAATCTGCCTTCGCGGGAAAGGCATCTTCAAACCACACGAGTTCACTGTTCTGTACTGGGGGTGGCGGGGTTTGGGTGGCGGGGTCGGTGTAGTTCAGGGTCTGGATGGCGGCGTGGATCTTGGCCTGTGTAGAGGCAATCTTTTGATCAAGCTCAGCAAGCTGCTTTTTTTGCTCGGCGGTGCTGAGGCGGAGGATCGGTGGGGTGAGCAGGATGTTGCCATCCATGGCGGGATCTGCGGTGCTGTTGAAGAAGGCGTAGAGCGAATAAAACTCCTTCTGCGAGATGGGATCGAACTTGTGGTCATGGCACACGGCACAGCCGGCGGTGAGGCCCATCCAGACGGCGACGGTGGAGTCGGCACGATCCACGGCGTAGCGGAAGATGAACTCTTCATTGATGCTGCCGCCTTCACTGGTGGTGACGTTGCAGCGGTTGAAGCCGGATGCGATTTGCTGATCCACGGTGGCATTGGGCAGGAGGTCACCGCCGAGCTGCCAGAGGGTGAATTGATCGTAGGGCAGGTTGTCATTGAAGGCGCGCACCACCCAGTCGCGGTAAGGCCACATGCTGCGTTCGTTGTCGAGGTGGAGGCCGTGGGTGTCTGCGTAGCGGGCGGCGTCCAGCCAGTAGCGGCCCATGTGCTCGCCATAGCGTTCGGACTTCAGAAGACGGGCGACGACTTTTTCATACGCATCAGGCGCGGTGTCGGCGATGAAGGCATCAATCTCGGCCAGCGTCGGCGGCAGGCCGGTCAGGTCGAGCGTGACACGGCGGATGAGTGTTTCCTTTGAGGCAGTGGCGGACGGGGAGAGGCCTTCTTTGGCGAGCCGGTCTTGGATAAAGGCATCGATGCTGTTTTGAACCGGTCCTTGGACCGGGGGTGGTGTTGCTTTGACGGGTGCTTCGAAGGCCCAGTGCTTTTTGTATTCCGCACCTTCCTTGATCCAGCGCTGCAGAATTTCCACCTGGGCGGGTGTGATGTGTTTATTCGATTCTGGCGGGGGCATCAGCTCGTCTTCGTCCTTGGTGAGGATGCGCTGGATGATGGAGCTTGCCTCGGGGCTGCCGGGCTTGATGGGAAACACGCCTTCGATGGCCTTGTACGCGACTTCAGGGAGATCGAGCCGAAGATCGGCCTTCCGTTTCTTCGCGTCAAAGCCGTGACAGGCGAAGCAGTTGTCACTGAGAATGGGCCGGATGTCGCGGTTGAAGTCGAGCTTCGTCGCCGCCGATGTGGAGGCGGTCAGAGCAGCAGAAACGATGAAGGCACGGAAGAGCATGGGGATGGTGTACGTCGTGGCCACCACCGTGCTTTCCAAGCATCACGCATCAAACGTGTAGCGCACCACATGGAAAAACACGGGTGCGGCGAAGCATAGCGAGTCCATGCGGTCCAAGATGCCGCCATGGCCGGCAATGGCCCCACCCCAGTCCTTCACGCCGCGGTCGCGCTTGATGGCCGACATTACCAGGCCACCGGCGAAGCCCATGAGCACGACGATGGCCGCCATGCCAGCTGCCTGCAGGGGTGAAAACGGAGTGGCCCACCACAGCGCGGCACCGAGAGCCACAGTCGTCAGACCACCCCCTAGAAACCCCTCCCAGGTTTTACCGGGGCTGACGGTGGGGGCGATCTTGTGTTTGCCGCAGGTTTTGCCCCAGACGTACTGCATCACGTCACTCATCTCCACGATGGCGACGAACCAGAAGAGCAGCTTCGCATTCTGGCCCTCAAAGCCGGGGATTTCGAGCAGCAGCAGAATCGCGGGTGCATGGCTGATGCAATAGACGCATATCATCATGCCCCACTGGATTTTAGCCGTGCGTTCCAAGAAGCGTTCGCAGTCACCGGCCATGGCGGTGCGCACAGGCACCAGCAGGAAGGCATAGACTGGGATTAAAATGGCGAACATGCCGTACCATTGGGTGGCCAGAAAGTAGTAGTGCAGCGGCGTGATGATGAAAAAGACCCAGAAGAGGGTGCGGTGATCTCCGGGCTTCGTGGGCGTGAGAGTGATGAATTCCCGAAGAGCCATGAACGAAGTCAGAGCAAACAGGAGGGTCGCGCCCATGGGCCCCAAGGCCAGCGCCCCGGCAAACACGGCCACCATGCCCCACCAGGCTTTGGTGCGAGCGTTCAGATTGGCCACCGTTATCTTGGCGGCGTCGGATGACGCCCGTTGGGCCAGGACCCAGCCGATGACTGAAGCGAAGACGAGGAGTCCCAGCGTGCCGCCGAGAAGCCAGAGCAGAGCCGGATCGGAGAGGAAATTCATACTAGGTGAGAGAGATGGACAGCTGTTTCGTTTGATTTGCAAATCGCTTTAGGCAAGCCGCCACGCTAGCCGCATGAAAATGACTCGTCACACCTCCATTCTAAGCGCAGCCACCCTGAGCCTGTGCATGTCCTCCCTGCTCAGCGCCGCCGATCTGGGGCTCAGGAATGGAGACTTTACCACTGGGGAAGCAAGTGACCTCGCACATTCCGACCAGCACCACGATTACGCTGATGAAATAGCCGCAGTTCAGGCGGAACCCACTCACACTCATTGATCATGTTTCGTTATCTCCTCTGCCTTCTCGGCCTGATTGCTTCACTGTCTGCCGCTGAACCGATCACGCACCTCTATAAGAAGGCGGGTGATCGTGAGTTGAAGCTCACCGTCATGAAGCCACAGGACTGGAAAAGCAGCGATCAGCGGCCGGCGATGGTGTTTTTTCATGGGGGAGGCTGGGTGGGCGGCGGGCCGGTTCAGTTCACCCAGCACAGTGAGTATCTGGTGACGCGTGGCATGGTGTGCATTCAGGTGGAGTACCGGTTGATTGCCAAGGGAGACGAGGGGCCGCCTATTGATTGCGTGCATGATGCGAAGTCGGCGATGCGCTGGGTGCGCAGTCATGCGGTGGAGTTGGGGATTGATCCGAACCGAATCGGTGCCGGCGGTGGCAGCGCGGGCGGGCATCTGGCGGCGTTCGTGGGCATGGTGGAGGGGCTGGATGATCCGCAGGACGATGTGAAAATCTCGCCGAGGGCGAATGCTCTTGCCTTGTTCAATCCTGTTTTCGACAACGGCCCGGATCAGGGCTGGGGATACGCCAGGGTGGGTGAACGTTTCAAAGAGTTTTCCCCGGCGCACAACATCAGCGCTGATGATCCGCCTGCGATCATTTTCCTCGGCACGAAGGACAAACTGATTCCGGTGGCCATCGTGGAGCGCTTCAAGGCCAATATGGAAAAGGCAGGCGTGCGCTGCGAAGCGATCTTTTATGAGGGGCAGGGGCACGGTTTTTTCAATCCCGGCAAGGGTGGAAAGATGCAGTATTACTACGAGACAATGATGGCCACTGATGGGTTCCTTGCCTCGCTGGGATGGTTGAAAGGCGAGCCCATGCTGCAAAAGCCCCCTGAGCCGTAAAGGGATGGGCAAAATTCTTTCGTTGCAGGACGGCCATTGACAGCGGGGGGATTCCATCGCTAGACAGAGATACCCCAACTTTGCATGAACCTGCCGAACAAGCTTACTCTCTCACGCCTAATTTTGACAGGTGTGTTTGTGGTGTGTTTTTACATCCCCTGGGCCAACACGGTTTCTCTGGCGCTGATCATCTTCGGCATAGCCTCGGCGACGGATTACTTTGACGGGAAGATCGCGCGTGCGCGGGGCATTGTGACCAACTTCGGGAAGCTGTTTGATCCGCTGGCGGACAAGATTCTCATCGCCGCAGCTTTCATTCTGCTGACCTCAGACAAGAACTTTCCCGAAGCGGCACGGATGCCGGCGTGGATCACCATTGTGATTTTGGCGCGTGAGTTTTTTGTGACGGGGATCCGGCTGGTGGCGGCAGGGCAGGGTGCGGTGCTGGCGGCAGAAAAACTGGGTAAGCACAAGATGCTGTGGCAGATCCTGACGGTGATCTATTTCATGATGCGTCAGGCATCTTTGGAGCCCATTTTTGGCATTACACACCTGGCTTTTACAGCGAGTCCGGAAGTGGAACGGATCGTGGCTGCGGCCCTTGTTTATTTCACCACACTGCTGACGCTGGTGTCTGGTTTCAGCTACTTCTGGAAGAACCGGCATCTGTTTGACGATGCTTGATATTCTTCTCCCAATCTCGCCGCCATGAACGCAGAACAACAACTCATCGCCCTCGGTCTCACTCTTCCTTCCGCACCACCGCGTGGCGGTGTTTACAATCCGGTCGTGATTGTCGGGAACATGGCCTATGTCTCCGGGCACGGTCCTTTTCTTGGGGATGGGAAATATCTGACAGGCCGGGTGGGAGCGGATCTCGATCTGGAAGCGGGCAAGGCTGCCGCGAAGCAGACTGGACTGGCCCTGCTGGCAACTTTGAAAAGCGAACTGGGCAGTCTGGACCGTGTGAAGCGTGTGGTGAAACTGCTCGGCATGGTCAACTGCCCGTCAGATTTTACCGATCACCCGAAGGTCATTAACGGCTGCAGCGAACTATTTGGCCAGATTTGGGGCGAAGAGTTCGGCATTGGAGCACGCAGTGCGGTGGGCATGGGCTCGCTGCCCGGAAACATCGCCGTCGAGATCGAGGGCATCTTTGAACTGCACTAAAAAACCTGCGCTGTTGCCAGCGCAGGTCGTCGCGAAAACCTTGGGGTGCCTCAAAATTCCATGATCTGGACGGGCATGCTGTCCCGGATTTGCTTGTCGGGCGGCGAGCTCATGAGCTTTTCAAACTGCGACGCCCATTCACGAATGGCAAATTTAGCCTGGCCGGTGGGATAAAGCTCATTGGGAAAGAAGAGGAGCACCGCCATTCGGGTCTCCTCCTTGTCGGCGAACTCGAAGAAGGATTTACCAGTCTTGGGCTCAGTCAAGACTCCTTGAATGGCGATGGCAGGGCGCGCAGACTTTCCAATCAGACTGCCGACGGGCGTGAAAGGCACGGGGACCGCCATGTCCAGCGCTTCCCGGATCACCAGTCCAGAGTAGGTGTTCGGTTCCCATTCGATGATCGACAGCTTGAGTGTCATGGCATCTTTGGAAGGCGCGTTCACGACGGTGTAACGTGATTTTTTGTTCGACTTGAAAGCCTTGACGAATTTATCATGCGTATAGGTCTCAAGGCCCTTCATCTTGGAGTCACGCCGTTTGTCGCTGAACTCCATGAGCACAAATTTTTGCTTCATTGCACGTAGTTCATCGGAAACCACCGGGGCGATGTAGATCGATTTTACCTGCTGCGCAGCTGCCAGGACTTTCTTGTCGGTGTTCCACCAGTTGCCGAGGAAGGGGGAGCGTTTACGGTTTTCCTTTAGTTTACTGGCATGTGGGAGGAAGGCGGTGGGCTTGACATCGACGGCGGCCAACACGCTTTTAGCGGTACGGCATGAGATCATCATCCAAGGGATGAGCAGGAAAAAGGCGGTACGGATCAGCATCATGGCACAGTATTTGGATACGTCTCAGAAAGGGATATGGCAAATATTTCATCTTTTGGCCCCACAAACTTCCCGGCAACATTTGCACAACCATGGGGGGGTGTTAGCTTTCCGATCTGGTCATTCGGTGTTCCGGCAATTCCGCCGTGCGCTGTCTGATCCTCCCCTTTCATTTTATGGCATGGCTTTCCTCTCTCGGTTTCTTCGGTGAAATTCTCCGTTTCGTCATCCTCATTCTGGAGGTGGTGCTCGTGTTCAACCTCATGATCGTGGTGCATGAGTGGGGTCATTTTCTGGCCGCACGCTGGCGTGGACTGAAGGTGGAAAAGTTTTACATCTGGTTTGGCAAGCCGCTCTGGAAGAAGACCATCAATGGCGTCGAATACGGCCTCGGCAGCATTCCTGCGGGTGGATTTGTGGCGCTGCCGCAAATGGCCCCGATGGGTGGGCTCGAAGGTGAAGCGAGCCAGGAAGTGCTGCCGGCGATCACGCCGCTGGACAAGGCGATCGTCGCTTTTGCCGGGCCGTTGTTCAGCTTCATGCTCGCCTGTTTGTTTGCCACGGCTGTCTGGGTCGTGGGCAAGCCGGAGAGTGAATCGCACACCACCTCCATTGTTGGCTATGTTGCCAAAGACAGTCCGGCGAAAAAAGCAGGCATTCTTCCAGGTGACAAAGTCCTTAAGGTGGATGGCCAGCCAGTGAAGCGCTTCGAAGGGCTGGTGGACAGTGTGCGCTGGGGAGTGGTGGCCAGCGAGGGTGACACGATTGCCTTTGAGGTGGAGCGTCCGGGGCAGGGTGTGATGAAGTTTAACGTTGATCCCAAGGCCTGGCCCCCAAGCGAAAAAAAGGCCGAGTCGGTATCCTGGTGGCGTTCCATCTTCAAGCGGCCCGAACTGCGTTCCGTCGGTCTTGAAGGGCAGATGACCCCCATGGTTGGCGGGGTGGCCAAAAATAGTCCGGCGGATGATGCAGGGCTCAAAGCGAATGACATGGTGCTGCGTGCGGACGGCAAACCCTTACGCAGCATGGGGGACCTGGGTGATTACATCAAAGCCACGCCGGGCAAGACCATCGTGCTGGACATCGAACGTGCGGGCAAGGTCATGCAGGTTTCCGTGCTGCCGCGGATCCCGGACAAGAACAATCTCAAAGAGGTGACGGATGACCATCAGGAATACCCCATGGTGGGGATCGCCTGGGATGTGGAAGGCAAACGAATTCCCAGTGTCATCACGCCTTGGGAACAGATCAGTGATGCCGTGAGGCACATGGGCAATCTGGTGTCCAAACTGGTGTCTCCGAAGTCGGATCTCAGCCCGGCGCACATGAGCGGCCCGGTCGGAGTGGGGCGCCTGTATTACAAGCTGTTCGAGCACCCGGACGGCTGGCGTCTCGTGCTTTGGTTCAGCGTGGTGTTCAACATCAATCTGGCCATCCTCAACATGATGCCATTTCCGGTGCTGGATGGCGGGCACATCACGCTGGCGATTGCCGAGGCGATCCGCCGCAAGCCGGCGCAGGGCAGGATTCTCGAATACGTTCAAACGGCCTGCGCGCTGATGCTGTTTGGCTTCATCATTTTTGTCACCCTGAAGGATACGGGGGATTTCTTTGGTGGCGGAGGCAAAGAGGGTAAGGTCTTGGAAATCGAGTGGTTTTCCAAAGAGCAGCGCGCCACACCCGCCGCCCCGGGAGCGTAATTTCCGCCGCTATGCGCGTCCTGATCCTCGTTGAGAACCTTCCTGTTCCCTTCGACCGACGCGTGTGGCAGGAAGCCTGCGCGCTGCGTGATGCGGGACACGAGGTCACGGTGATCTGCCCGCAGATGCGGGGCTACACGCAGGAGGAGGAAGTGCTGGAAGGCATCCAGATTTACCGGCATTGGATCAGCGGTGAGGCTGGCTCGATGGGGGGATTCATCACGGAGTATGCCTCGGCTTTATGGGGGGAGTTTTGGTGTGCTGTCAAAGCGTGGCGACGTGGCGGATTTGACGTCATTCACCTGTGCAATCCGCCGGATTTGCTGTTTCTGGTGGCGTTGCCGTTCAAGCTGTTTGGCGGGGTGAAAGTCATCTTCGACGTGCATGATCTTTGGCCGGAAATGTTTGAGGCGAAGTTTGGCAAGCGTGGGCTGATGTACTGGGCGGTGCGCATAGCGGAGCGTTCCACGCTGGCGCTGGCGGATGTGGTGATCGCCACGAATCAGAGTGTGCTGAGCGCGGTGAAACGACGTGGCAAACTGAGGGATGACCGAGCGTTCGTCGTGCGCACGGCTCCGAGTCGCATGAACACTGCGGCGAAGCCGGATGAATCCTTGCGTTCCGGGAAGCGGCATCTGGTGGGTTACATTGGTGTCATGGGCAGTGCGGACGGCGTGGACTACCTCGTGCGTGCCGCCGAATACATCGTCAAAACCCGAAGGCGTGCGGATGTGCAATTTCTGCTTATGGGCTCAGGTGCGGAGCATGCGGATCTGGTCGCTTTGCGGGACCGTCTTGGCTTGCAGGATTACCTCAGCATGCCCGGACGAGTCAGCGATGAATTCCTGTGCCGTGCTTTGCGCAGCATCGACCTCGGCGTGGCGTGTGATCCCATCAATGCCTACAATGACCACTGCACCATGAACAAGGTGCTGGAATACATGGCTTTCGGCAAACCGATGGTCATGTTTGGGACGGTTGAAGGGCGTTATTCCGCCGGGGAGGGTGCGGTGTATGTCATGGAAAACTCTGCGGAAAAACTGGGGGATGCCATTTTGGCGCTGCTCGATGATGAGGCCCACCGCCAAACTTTGGGTGCTGCAGGACATGCGCGGCTGACGCAGGACCTGAACTGGGAGCGCAGCGTGGAGCAACTGCTGGCGGCCTACCAGGCGGCGGCCTGAAGCGGTTTGTAGTGATTATTTTGCCTTGAGATGTCTAGAGTCTTGCTAAAGCGCCTCGATGTTCTTAAATCATCGGTATGCAGCAGGTGAATGACCATGGGGGGGGCACCGTTCATTTTGAACCCTTTATTCCGCCATCGACGGAGGAACTGGATGCATTGATTCCCGGCTATAAGTTTATTCAGTTTATCGAGCGTGGCGGGATGGGAGCTGTTTACAAGGCGGTACAGAAGAGCCTCAACCGCACGGTGGCGGTGAAACTGCTGCCGCAGGTGCATCGGAACAAGGAGAGCTTTGCCGAACGTTTCAAGCGCGAAGCCCATGCACTCGCGCAGTTAAATCATCCTCATATCATCGGCGTGCATGACTTCGGCGAAACACCGGATGGGCAGATGTACTACGTCATGGAGTTCGTTTCCGGCATGGATTTGCAGCACCTGCTGAAGAGAGCGCCACCAGAGCCCAGACAGATACTCAAAATCATCACTCAGGTGTGTGAGGCGCTGCAGTTTGCGCACGAACACGGCATTGTGCATCGTGACATCAAGCCGGCCAACATTCTCGTCGATGAGCGCGGCAATGTGAAGGTGGCGGATTTTGGTTTGGCGAAGGTCATGGGCCAGCAGGCAGTTGATTACACTGCCACGGGCATGACGATCGGCACGCCCGACTACATCGCGCCAGAGGCGCTCGATCAGAGCAGGCACATCGACCACCGGGCGGACATCTATTCGCTGGGAGTGATGATCTATGAACTCTTCACGGGGCATGTTCCCAAAGGGGTGTGGGAGCCGCCCTCGATCCGTTCGGGGGCGGACAAGGGCATCGATGCGGTCGTCAGCAAGGCGATGCAAAACAATCCAGAGAAGCGCTACCAGCATGTGCGTGACATGACGCAGGTGCTGGAGAAGCTCTTCAAAAACAGCGACAACTGGAAGAACTTCAGGCGGCCAGCCAGAAGCGAAGTGGTGCGGGCGACGGGGGAACCGGTGAGGATTCCAAGCGGTGCGGACACGGTGCGGATGACTCCAGTTTTGCGTTCAAAAGGCAGGATGGTCTGGATGGCAGGCGCGATGCTGCTGCTGGCCGGAGCCGCCGGCATTGCATGGCAGGCAGGCTGGCTGAGTGCCGAGAAGAGCAGCGAGGTGTCTTCCCAAGCGGAGGAGCCTGTCCGAACGGCGAACCAGCCGGCTGCACCCGAGCAGATGAAACTGGCGGAATGGGTCTTGGCGCATGAGGGGTTTTTGAACGTGAAGACCGCAGCGAACGAGGAGGAACAAATGGGAGGGAGCGCTGACATTTTATACAGGACGGACCTGCCTCCCGGCCCGTTCACCATCTGGCGAGCGTCTTTATCCACTGTTCCCCTCAAGACGGAAGAGGAATTGGAGCAACTCACCCAGCTTGCCCTTGAAGCGGGAACGGTGTCCAACCTTTGCCTGCGTGGAATGGAGGTGCCGGTGTCGGCGCTCGTACATCTCTCGGCCATTTCGACGCTTAAAAGCCTGGATCTTTCCTCGACCTCCTTGCTGACGGATGACGCGGTTGAACATCTGGCCGCGTGCAGATCTCTCCACACCCTGCGTATCAGCAAAAACCGGCTGCCAGCAGGCGGTTCGCTGGCGGACAAACTGGGTCTCCTGCTGCCCGAATGTAAAATAGTGTCCTTCGATTAGCTTCACTCCAGAGAACATGAACAAGCGATCCAACACCCCGAAGAAAAGCAGTGCTGCAAAAAACGTGAGTCAGCAGGCCAAGTCCGCTCATGTGGGTGTGAAGAAGCCACCTGCGGCGAAGACGAAAACAAAGGTGACCGCCAAGACGGCTGCTGTTTCACGTTCTCCGAGCAGCATGGGGGTCATGACAAGTGGAGGGACTGCTGCGGCAACCCAGGCCCGCGTGCAGTCGCGGGCGGTGCAACCCAGGGTGAGTTCGAAAGGGGGCCGCACAACGAAACCGCGCTTGCTGTGGATTGGTGATGCTTTGGTTCCCACCGGTTTCGCCACGGTCACGCATGCGGTATTGAACCATTTGCGTCATGACTGGGAGGTCATTGTGTCAGGGGTCAATTACGATGGTTCGCCGCATGAGCTGCCGTACCATGTCATGCCTGCGTGGCAGGGAGGTGACATGTGGGGGATGAACCGCTTTAAGGATCTCTGCACCGAGTTTGATCCAGCCGCTGTCGTCATCAACAACGACTGGTGGAACGTCGCACAATTTGTCAAAATCGCGCCGGTGGGTGTTCCAATCATTGGTTACATGCCTGTGGATGGCGGCAATCTCGATGCTGGGGCCATGGTTGAACTGAACCGGCTGCATGCCGCTGTTTGGTACACGGACTATGGTTATCGTGCAGCCGTGGCAGCAGGTTTTACGGGGCGGCGCTGGGTCATTCCACACGGCATCGACACGGAGGTGTTTCAACCGGTGAACCGGCATGCGGCACGGCGGACTTTGGGGCTGCAGGTGCCGCGAGACGCCTTCATTGCTGGCAACATCAACCGCAACCAGCCGCGCAAACGGATTGATCTCACGATCCAGATTTTTGCCGCCTGGATCAAGCAGCACCATATTACCAACGCGCATCTGCTGCTGCACTGCGCGCAAAAGGACACGGGATGGGATCTACGCCGAGTGGCCGGTTATTATGGTGTTGCCGACCGACTGATACTTACCGGCGCGGAGGACATCCGTGATTTGCAGGATGCCCGCAGGCTGAAGTACATTTACAACTGTCTCGACGTGCAGATGACCACCACGCTGGGTGAAGGGTGGGGGCTCACCACGATGGAGGGAATGGCCTGCGGCATTCCGCAGATCGTGCCTGACTCTTCCGCGCTGGGGGAGTGGGCCAAGCCAGCGGTCAAAATTACGTGTTCACGTACACTCATTCATCCCGAGATCAACACTACGGGGAAGCTGGTGGATGAGGCCCCGTTTGTGGATGCATTGCAGGCGCTTTATCACAGCAAGGCGACGCGCACGCGCCTAGCCGCACAAGGACTTGAGCATGTGTTTCGTGAAGAGTTCCGCTGGAAGAACGTGGCACGGAAGTTTCGGGCACTGCTGCCCGCCGCTCCGTGTCAGACGAAGCAACGGCGGGAAGCCAAATCCAAACTGGTCAGCCACAGGCCTTGAAAGATGGTGCGGGAGTTCCTGCAGCTGATTCGCCGGTCTGAGACGAGAGTACTCATGGCTTTTTGGGTTTGCTGGACTCTTTGGCGGGTGGCTCTGGCGGTGGCTGCTCCATGAGGGCGGCGAGTCTGTCGAAGCTGCCTTCCCACATCTGGCGGTGGCGTTCGATCCAGTTCACGGCCTCACGGAGGGGCTTGGGATTGGCGGTGATGTAATGGGTGCGGCCTTCGATGCGGCGTTTGAGCAGGCCGGCATCCTCCAGCACGCGCAGATGTTTGGAGACGGCCGGGAGGGACATTTGCAAGGGCTCCGCGAGCGTGCCGACGGTGGACTCGCCCTCAATCAACCGCGAAAGCAGTCCGCGGCGCGTGGCATCGGATAGTGCGGCGAAGACAAGATCAAGGAGCAGAGGCTGGGGGGCGCGTCTCATGGAGAAACGAGTGGATGCTGCGTGCCGGGCTGGCAAGCGGGCTTACTTCACGCGCTCAAATTGGAAGGGATGTTCCTGCTGGGCCTTGCCCTGGTCGAAAAGTGTCCAGTTCTGCGTCACATGATCCGCATCCACAAAGGTGATGACGGCGGTGTGCATGTGTTTTTCCGTGTCCACTTTGATCTCGCTTTCCTTGCTCAAGTCGAAGGTGAGGGATTTGGCGGCGGACTTTACCAGCGTCATGCTGGGCCGGTTGCATAACATGCAGTAATGCGTGAGCACGAGCTTGCCGTCTTTCTCGTGATAGAGGGTGACCATTTCGTTGGGCGTGTTGGGGAACATGCGCTCCTCCAGTGCGCTGCCGCTGGCGATGACGCGATATTGTGTGGTCACTGTCGTTGGTCCCTGGCCCATATCGGCTTTGGCCCGCCAGTCACCGGCCAGAGTTTTCAGTTTCTCAAACTCCGCAGTACCGGTGTAGGGTTTGGGCTGTTCACCCGCGGACGTGATGAGCACCGAGGAGAGGAGGGAGAGGGTGATAAGAAGCAGATTTGTTTTCATAGGTGTGTGGTGTGTAACCGTGACAATATTTAACCAAATGGTTAAACGAGACAAGCGGATTTTTTGTGAGCCATGTTATTTTCGGTTCCGCACCTCCCTGGAGGTTTCATTCCCACCCGGTTCTGTGGTAACATTCCAGCACATGAAAATCGCTTTCGTCGGAGCATCAGGTTATGGCAACGTCGGGGATGACACTTATCCGCTGGTCTTTGCGCAGGAGCTGCCGGCGCACGAGCTGGTGATTTACAATTCAGATCTCCCCGCAGCTCTGCCGGAAGATCTGGACATGCTCGTCATGGGAGGCGGCGGGATTGTTTACAACCATGGGAAAGCAGGAGCTGAGGAAATCGAATCGCCGCATTTCCGCTGCATGAAGTTCTACATGGATGCGGCGATCCAGCGTGGCATTCCGTGGGGGTTTCTTTCCTGCGGCTTTCAATTTCAGAACAACTGTGAGGCCGACGATGCCGCCACGCTGCAACCGTGGGCCTACTATTTAAAGCAGGCACATTTTATCACCCTTCGCTCACCCCGTTGCGTGCTCATCGCGCAGGAGCTCAGTGGACGTGAAGATGTCGTTTTTGCTCCTGATGCCGCCTATCTCTACCAGCCTGAAATTGCGACACCCTTGGAGGACGTGCGGTCCATCACTCTGGTTCCAGCAGGCCTAGTCAATGCGCGCAATATGCTGATGAACCATTACCTGCGGCAGTTTGCCGCGAGCGGCGTGGCGGTGACCTGGCTGGGGATGGGGGCGGCGGTGGATGATCACGCATTGCTCAGCGAAGCTGCGGAACGTTTTCCGCAGGCGCAGATCGTTGCAGGTGCCGGGCCGCAGGTGGCGTTTGAGACGATTGCGCGGTCACGACTGGTCATCACTGGCCGCTATCATGGGATGATCTTCGCCCGTGTGAGCCGGGTGCCGTTTATCACGCCGGTTGACGTGCCTTACAAAATCCGCATGGAAAATCTGGATGAAACAACCGGCGCCGCGACCACGCATTTCGAGGTGCTGCGTCGTTTCATGCCACGTTGATCACCAGCGTTGCAGAAACTCCGCCAGTTCGGCGGCGTCCACCTGCGGGTATTCCCGTCCCAGCGTGTTGTCGCGGTCCATGCCAAAAGCGTAGTCCGTGGGGTGTGACTTATCGTGATGGTTCTCAGGGTAAAATACGGCCACGGGCTTGTTCTCAAACCAGGCCGCCTGCTGCAGGCTGGACCAGCTGCCCACATAGGCGCGGCTGTTCTTGATGAGGTTGAGTGTGGCAGGCACCGTCAGACTGTCGAGCACCGTGATGTTGCCGCCCTCGACCGAACGTGCGTCCTCCACGGCGTGAATCGTTTTTCCGTTTCCACCGGGCCGGAGGTAGCTGCGCGTGACCACAAATACCTGACAGGGTAAACGGCGCAGCACTTGCACCGTCTTTTCAATCACATCCGGCGGCAGGGAACGGTGGGAGATGTTGCCTGCGAAGGGTTGAAACACGATGTGTCCCTGTGAATCGACGTCGTCCGGGGCGTCGAACACGGGCACATGTCCGTTGGCAGGGCCGCGGATGAGCTGCTCATGATCCAGGCCGGCAAAGGCGCACAACGCACGGTTGATGTCCGCCCCCCGCAGGCCGGCGTTGAAGAACTCTTCGTACTTGTGCGCGAGATCGTAGAGGATGAAATTTTTTGCATTGCGATGATGGCGGAAGATCTCGATGGAGAACGGATTGTGCGAAGCCATGATCACGGGGACCGGCTGAGTGGTTTCGCTCAGCACGCGATAGCCAGCATGCTGATAACACACTCGGATCACATCACCGAGGCCGGCTGAAAAAAGTGCGGCGGACATTCTTGAAGCAATGGTCCGGGTCCTGACGTTGACAAGGCTCTTCTCATCCCAACCCGTCATGAAGATATTTGCCTCTCTCCTGCTACTCTCTCTTTCAGCCCAGGCTGCCGTCACGTTGCCTGCCGTTTTTTCTGATCACATGGTGCTGCAAAGTGGCAAGCCGGTGCCTGTGTGGGGCATGGCGGATGCCAATGAGGAAGTCACCGTTGCCATTGCCGGGCAGAAAAAAACGACGAAGGCGGACGCGAAGGGGCAGTGGTCGCTGAAGCTGGATGCTCTTGCCGTAGCTGCGGAACCGCAAACGCTGACGATTGGTGAAAAGACGATTAAGGACGTGCTCATTGGTGAGGTCTGGCTCGGTTCGGGCCAGTCGAACATGGGCTTGCAGGTGCAGGGAGCCAATGACTATGAAGGCAGCAAGGCGGCGGCGAATGTGCCGCTGATCCGGGTGTTTACGGAGAGCAGTCCCTCCGCGACGACAGCGCAAGCGGTGGGCAAAGGCTCTTGGGTGATTTGCTCTCCTGAGGCGGTGGGCCATTTCTCCGCCACTTTGTATTTCTTTGGCCGCAATCTCTACGATGTGTTCAAGCAGCCGCTCGGGCTGATCAATTCCTCCGTGGGTGGCACGCCGATTGAGTCCTGGATCAGTCCTGAGGCGCAGCAGGGGAGCGCGGAGCTTAAGCCCTTCTATGAGGCACTCAAACAAGAGGCGGGAAAGTTTGACGAAGCAAAGGCCATGAAGGGCTATGAGCGTGAGGTGGCAAAGTGGGCTGAGGAAGTGAAGATGGCCAAGGCTGCGGGCACAGAGGTGCCGCGCAAGCCGCGCGATCCGCTGGAAACACGCAAGCGGAAGGGCGATGTCGGCGGTTTGTTCAACGGCAAGATTTCGCCGCTCATCCCCTATGCGATCCGTGGGGCGATCTGGTATCAGGGCGAAGCCAACAGCGTGGACTACAAGGCGCCCTATTACCAAAGTCTGCTTACGTTGCTGGCCAAAGACTGGCGCGGGCGCTGGAACGACGAGTTTCCGTTTGCCTGGGTGCAGCTGCCGAATTTTACGCGTGCCGGTGAAGGCTGGCCGATTGTGCGCGAGCAGATGCTCAACGCGCTGAGCACGATCCCTAACAGCGGCATGGCCATCACCATCGACATCGGTGATGCGAAAAACATTCATCCGACGAACAAGCAGGAAGTCGGCCGCCGCCTATCGCTGTGGGCGCTGGGTGCGGTGTATCACAAAGATGTTGCTGACACCTCGGGCCCTCTGATCGATACGGCCACGGTGAAGGGGGGCGAATTCGTGCTCACATTCAAGCATGCCAAGGGTCTGAAGGCGAAAGGGGCGCTCACCGAGTTTGAAGTCGCCGGGGCAGACGGGCAGTGGCAGCCGGCTGATGCGAAGATTGAGGGTGAAACGGTCGTCGTTTCCGCCAAAGCGGTCGCTGAGCCGAAGCAGGTGCGTTATGCCTGGAAGGACAACCCGGTGGCGACGCTTTTCAATGGGGCGGACATTCCGGCATCTCCGTTTCGGAAGTGAAGCGAGGGTGAATGCCCCTGCGGGGGCGGAACACCACTTCCGCGCCCCGCAGGGATTTGATCCAACCTAATTCAGATCAAAATTTCAGGCTGCCGCCGACGTAGAAGTTGCGGCCATAGGCGGGGAGGATGCCGCTGCTGGTGACGATCGAGTAGTAGTGCTTGTCGAAGACGTTGTTGAGGCCGGCCAGGACGGAGAAGTTTTTACCGAGGGGGACCTCGGCGGTGAGATCCCAGGTGGTGTAGGCGGGAATGTCGAAACGGCCGTCGGCGTTGTCGGTGCCGTTGTGGCGGGCCATCAGGGTGCCGAGGAAGGCGATTTTCAGGCCGCTCTTGCGTTTGTAGATGGCACCGGTGCGGATGATGTAGGGCGGTGCATACTGCGGGGTGCCTCCGTTGTTCACACCGCCGGAGAGACGGGCTTCGAGCACGGAGATGTTGCCGTAGAGATTGAGGGCGCCGAGGCGCTCGCCGCGATGCGTGCCGTTGAGGGCGTCGAGTCCGCCGATGACATCGAACTGCGCGGCGCCTTCCCAGCCATAGTTGATGCTGCGGCCAACGCTTTGGATGTTCACGCCGGCGGTGCCGAGTTTGTCATCGAGATCGACGAGGAAGAAGGATGTGTCGTAGGTGAACCAGGGTTTGGGATTGCCACGCAGACCCAGTTCGTAGCTCCAGCCCTGTGAAGGGGCGACGTTGCTGGCGCTGCCGCCTGGGGCGGTGATGAGGGTCTGACCGAAGGTGGTGGCGCGGTAGCTCTGCGAGACGTTGGCATAGACGGCGGTTTCGTTGCCGAGGTCATAGGATAGTCCGAGGCCGAAGAGCGGCTGCTGGTCGAACTTGCTGCTGTCGCGCTGTGTGGCTGTTCCGCCGGCGATGTTGCGGACGGTGACGTCTTGATTGATGAGTTCCATGCGGAAGCCCGGCGTGATGGTCAGGCGGCCGAAGGTGAATTTGTTTTCGATGAAGATGGAGCCGTAGATGACGTCGCGCTGGGCGTCGGTGGTGAGGACTCCGGTGTCGGCGGTCGGCGTGGCGCCGGTGGCGGTGGTGAGCGGGGAGTGGCACATGTAGAACTGCATGCCGGCGGCGAGTGAGTGATTGCCGCCCCACAGTTCATAGTCGTGGCGGATGCGTGGCTCGATGCCCCAGTTGTAAAACTGCTGCTGGGCGATGCTGTTGGTTGGAGCGGTGACGGTGCCGAAGCCGCCGGTCTGGCGGCGGCTCCAGCGGTCATAGGCACCGGCCCAGGTCTTGACGCTCAGTTCGGTCTTGCTGGAGAACTTGTGCTGAAGTTCGGCGCTGGCGACGTAGCGGGTGAGATTGAAGCGGTCGAACTGGCGGACCGTTTGATTGCGGTCAGTGTTGTAGGCGGCTGAGGTCAGGCCACCGGCTTCGCCATGGCGGTCAGAGCCGGCATCCAGGGAGAAAATCCAGCGGGTGTCAGTGGCTTGCTGGTAGATGAGCTTCATATGACCGGCAATGACTTCGAAGTCGCTGTTCGAGCTGCGGAAGCCGTCGCCGGAGCGGTAGTTGAACCAGCCGAGCCAGCTCCATTTGCCCGCGCTGCCGTCGAAGGAATTGAAGGTCGAGTAGAGGTTGTTGCTGCCAAAGATGTGTTTGGTCTGCATGCCAAAGAGGCGGTCCGTGCGCGGCATGGCCGAAACGTAGTTGATGGCACCCGCTGGCTGGGGGCCATAGAGCAGGGAAGCACCGCCACGGACGAAGTCGATGCGCTGGGTGGACTCCAGCGGCGGGGTCCAGTAGGACTCGGGGTAGCCTTGAGGATCTGCAGCGATGGGGATGCCATCCTGCAGCATCATAAAGTACTGGGCGCGATCTGGTGAGCCGATCCCGCGATAGCCCAAGCTTACCAGCGGGGTGCTTTCTTCAGCCGTGATCAGGCCGGGCGTCATGGCAAAGGCCTGGCTGTAGTTGTTCGCCTGCACTTGAGGGAGCGCTTGGAGATTTAAGGAGCTCGCTTTTTTGCCGGCGTAGATCTTGGTGCCCTCCACTGGTGGAAGGTAGGGGATGATGACCTGCGACTCGGGCTCGGCCTCTGCGGTGATGGTGATTTCAGGGAGCTGCTCTGAGGCTTGTCTGGCGGTTTGGGAACGACTATGAGACGCCAGTGCAAGGAACAGCAGGGCGGAAGCGGTGATGATCGGTCCGGTGGAAAGGCGGATGAGAGGAGCGAAAGTCGATGGCATGAGAGTGTTGATACTGAGATTCCGTCGCAAAGAGGGCGGATATTGGACAGAATGTATTAACGCTCAAGCTCTTTCTGCGATGGAGTCTCATTTGCAATTTAGTGAGACTTTCTTGTGATCCAGCGTCTTTCATGACGCCACGGGGCGGGAGGTCAGGGCTTCAAGAAGCGCCGCCATGCCAGAGCAAAACCGGTCCAAACCAGCAGGATGGTGCTCAGTGTGCAGAGGGCGGCGACGGTTTGGCCGATGAGGCCGAAGAGTTCGCCGGTGTGCAGGAAACGGGCGTACATGCGGAGGCGACGGCCGAGGTTTTGCTGCGGCAGGTCGTCGGGGCTGGGGAGCAGTTTGCCTTGGGCTGCATCGAGGTTCAGCATGGTTCGCAGATGCACCTGACCGCGACCACCGCGATCGACCATGAGTGGGAAAGGGGCGCCGGGTTTCTGCGGCATGCGCAGGCTGAGAGTGGTCCAGTCTGGGATCTGCTGGCGTGCTTGAGCTAGAAGGGGTTGAAGGCCGGTGAGGGAAGGAGTTGGGGCTGCGGGGCCGCTTTCACGTTTGCCGCCAGTATTCGGACCGCCTGCGGGGCGTTCGCGCGGAGGGGGTGGGACGTTACCGGTGAAGGTGAAGAGAAGATTATTCGCCCAGCCGTAGGACATGATGAGGCCGGTGAGGATGATGCAGAGCAGCGGGAATGCGGTCCAGAAGCCGAAGACGTTGTGCCAGTTCCAGTTGCGCGCGCGGCCTCTGAGACGGGAATTGAAAACGAGGACGGCGCGTACGCTGGCCCAACGCCACTGGCGCGGCCACCAGAGGTAGATGCCGGAGAGCAGTAGCAGGCTGAAGATCAGGCAGCCTGCACCGGTGATAGTCTTGCCCACTTCTTTAGGAATGCCGGTGCCGGTGAGGAAGCGGTGCCACTCGGTGGCGGCGTGGAAAAAGCCATGCCACGCGTGGTTTCCTTCGCCCAAGAACTGACCGGTGTAAGGATTGGCGAAAAAGATGCCTCCACGTCCGACGGTCAGCGTGACGGGCATGGCTGGGTCTGCTTTCCAGGTGATGCCTGTGGGATTGAAGTCCGGCTTGGTCTCGCGCACCTTGGCCAGCAGTGCTTCGATGTCGAGGCGTGCGGCGTCAGCGGCGGCTGAAGGTGTGATGCGCAGGTCGCGATTGGCCCACTCCAGAAACTGGACCTCGTAGGAGATTATGAGGCCGGTGACGGCCATGGAGAGGATGACCAGACCAGCAACGAGACCGGCGATGAGATGGCCCCAGAAAATGAGGCGATGAAAGGTGAGCTTCACAGGGAATTACATTTCCACCCACTGGCGGAGGAGATTGTGGTAAACGCCGGTGAGTTGCACGGCGGTCTGTTCGGCCACGGGGTTGTTTTTGAGATCGCGACCCAGGCGCTGAATGGAGAGATCGAGATCGAAGAGGAGGGATCTCTTGCCGTCGTCCCGGATCATGCTTTGCAGCCAGAAGAAGGAGCAGACGCGGGCACCGCGTGTGACCGGGGTGACGTGGTGCAGGCTGGTGGAGGGATACAGCACCATGTGGCCGGGGGGCAGCTTGACACGCTGCACGCCGTAGGTGTCTTCAATGCAGAGCTCACCGCCGTCATACTCTTCCGGGCCAGCGAAGAACAGGGTGGCGCTGATGTCCGTGCGAATGCGGACGGGTGCGGTGGGGTGCTGGCGGATGGCGTTGTCCACATGCGTGCCGAAGGACTGACCACCGGCGTAACGATTGAACAATGGCGGGAAAATTTGCAGGGGCAGGGCTGCAGCGAGAAAGAGCGGGTTTCTTGACAAGGCGGCGAGGATCATCTCCCCGAGTTCGCGCGCTGCAGGGCTGTTCTCCGGAAGCTGCATGTTGTCCTTGGCCTTGGCCGATTGATAACCGGCGGTACCTTTGCCATCCACCCAATCGGCGGCGTCAAGAAGCTGGCGTGCATGAGCGACCTGCTCAGCAGTGAGAACATCGGGAATCGAGAGAAGCATAAATCAAAATGGGTGTGTGAAAAGATCAGTCGGAGGGGCGCTGAATGAACACCACCACCGGGGAGAAAACGCCGCAGAGAAAGACGTCAAAATCAACTCTCTGCGACGTCTGATTGTCGCGGTGCGAATGGCTGGTGGTTCCTTAGAATCTGATGCTTGCAGTCAGTGCGGCGGAACGTCCCGGGCCGGGGACGAAATGACCACCGCCGACGTTGCCGATGAAGCGTTCATCCGCGAGGTTGTAGATGTTCAGGCGCAGGCTGATTTTGTCGGTGAACTTGTAGCTGACCATGGCATCCAGCGTCCAGTAGGCTGGCGCGGTTTTGGCACTCACGGAATCGGCGGTCGTACGCTCACCCATATACTGGGCACCGAAGCCGAACTGCGTTTTTTCCAGGAGGGTGTAGGTGGTCCAGAGGTTGAATGTCTGGGGTGGAGCATTCGACAAGGGCTGACCGACTGTACCAGCGGCGGTGGAGGCTTTCGTCTCGCTCTCCATAATAGCGTAACCCGCGAAGACCTGCCAGTTCTTGGTGATGTTGCCGGTCATGCTGAATTCGATGCCTTGAACCACCTGATTGCCGCCCAGAGTCGTGATGCCGGTGGGATCCGTGGTGCGGGCGTTGGTCTTCTCAGAGCGGAAGAGGGCGGCCGTCAGCGAGAGGCGTTCCTTGAGAACATCCCACTTGGTGCCGAGCTCGAAGGTGGAGGTCTTTTCAGGGTCGAGCGAAGACGTGGCGGCGGTGAGACCGAGACCTGTGTTAGAAGCACCGTCGATGGTAGGATTGAACGAAGTGCCGTAGCCGAAGTAAATGCTGCCCTGTTTCGCGGGCTTGTAGATCAGCGCAGCCTTGTAGCTGAAGAGGTCATCAGCGTTGGCAAATCCGCCGGCAGAAGTGTTGCCAGGTCCGCTCACGGTCGCATACATGTGATCGTAACGCAGGCCTGCACTGATCTCCCAGTGCTTGCCAATCTTCATGGTGTCGAAGACATAGGCGGAGACAGTGTATAGATACGCCTCGATCGGGGCTGGCAGGCCAGGGTAAGTCGCGCCAGTGAAGTCCTGCGTGGCGGCCGGGGGTGCAGAGCTTGGCGGATTCACGAGGGTGGGTTCATACAAATCGCCGATGGTCGCAATGCCGGCCGCGTTGGCATTCTGCTGATGTTCGAGATAAAACTCCATGCCAGTGACCAGCGCGTGTTTGATCGGTCCGGTGGCAAATTCAGCGACCAGATTGGTCTGGTTGCCAAACATCTCGGTGTACATCTGCCGGCGCTGCAACTGGCGGTTCAGCACCGTGGTGTATTGATTGCCAGGGGCGACCCCGACGTCACGGAAGCGTGGTGCGGTGGTGACTGAGTCGCGGTGAGAGCGCGAGTAGCGCGTCGCATTCCGCAGGCGCACATTTTTGGTGAAATCGTGTTCAAAGATCGCCGTGAAGTGGTCGGTCTGAATTTTTTCGTAGTCCACGCCTGGGATGCCGTAGAAGGTGTTGAAGCTCACCCCCGGCGGTGGCTGGTTCCCGTAGCCGGCGAGTGCGGCCCCTGAACCGCCGAAGGTGCCGTTGGTGGGAACCCATGGGATGCCGTAGTCCGGGACGTTGCTTTCCTCCAACCGCTGATAATTCAGCGTGAAGCGTGTGTCGGTGCCGAGACCGAGGGCAAGGGATGCAGCAATGCCGTAGCGCTCTGACGTGACGTGGTCACGCCCCGGGGTGTCGGCGTTGTGGTACATGGTGTTGAGGCGGAAGGCCGAGTGCTCAGTGAGCTTCTGGTTCACGTCCACCGTGCCGCGGTAGAGATTGCTGGTGCCGCCGCTGACTGTGGTGAGAACGGAGTCGGTCAGATTGGCCATTTTGCTGACCGTGTTGATGGAGCCGCCAGTTGAGCCACGACCTACGGTGGACGAAGAGGGCCCTTTGGCGATTTCGACCTGCTCCGTGTTGAACGGATCACGATTGTAGGCGGCGTAGTCGCGCAGACCGTCGAGGTAGATGTCGCTGCGGGCGCTGAATCCGCGGATGGAAAGGTTGTCTCCTGACAAGCCGCCGCCGCCTTCGCCTGCCTGCATGGAAATGCCTGGTGTGTTTTTCAGCACGTCGCGCAGGCTGAAAGCGCCGCGGTCTTCGAT
Organism: Prosthecobacter sp.; assembly: GCF_029946185.1. GTDB lineage: Bacteria > Verrucomicrobiota > Verrucomicrobiia > Verrucomicrobiales > Verrucomicrobiaceae > Prosthecobacter. The sequence goes on along the minus strand of NZ_JAQSEA010000172.1, from coordinate 8,093 downwards.
CACCGCCCTGGGAACGACCGTGATCGTTTGAGGGATGTCAACCAGCGGCTCGGTGTACTTCGCCGACTGAAGGCGGGTGGGGTTATAAACCGATCCAGCCGCTTCAATGACGACTTCGGGCATCTCGGTCGGGATCGATTCCACCTGGGGCTTGAGCTTGCTGGGGGCGGCGGTTTGAGCACTCAGACTTCCTGCGGCACACAGCAAAGAGGTGACGGAGAGAGTTTTGTGGGATGTTTGACGCGTGAAGTGTCGGGAATGTGAGTCGAGTTTCTTTTGCATTGAGGTCGAGTTGGGGAAGCTGGGGGGAGATAACGCTAATGAGATTCAATTTCATTAGCTAATTGCGATTAAGTCTCAGTTTCAAACCGAGTCAAGCTTCCGAATGACAATTTTCTTCATGTGGATAAAAGGCGCCCCTTGTTGGACAAAAAATGTGCCTTGGAACCGCCTTGCAGCGAATCCCAAGCCCCATTGGCTTTAAACCAACCGATGGGTCAGAATTTGATGGAGGCAGTCAAGGCTGCCTAGCGCCTACACACGGAGTGACGCTGTCAGTGCTGCTGACGGTATCGAAATAGCGATTGTCGACGATGTTATCAGCCCCGCATCATCCGGCCATTGCCTGATCTGCGCGCTTTTTGATCCGTTCAGTGGCTTGGCTCAGTGATTCCAGCACTTCGAGCAACCGGTCCATTTTTTGCAATCCCAGATCGAGGGGGCCTCTGCGCCGCAGTTCGATCGCCGCGAGATCCAATGCCTCAAGACCCACTTGGTAGAGGTCGTCTGCTTTTGCCAGGAGGGGAGAGCCCTGCGCTGGATCGAGCACATCCAGCAAAAATTCGGCCATGAAATGGGGCTGGTAGGCCAGGAGCAGATTGCAGCCATAACGGAACAATTCGTGGCGGAGGGCATGGAATGTTGTCCCGGCTGCATGGTTCTCCCATCTGGCGGTGAGGTGCATGGCTTCGTCCACCTTGTCTGTGGCCTGGATGATCCAGTCATCCGCACGGCTGGTGTCCACCGGGGGTGTTTCGAGCAGCATCGCCACGGCGCGGCAGAAGACGTGGCGTGCTTTCAGGCCTATCTCGGCGGCTTGGAGTGTCAGGTGCTCCGTGGGTTGGGATAAAGTCAGGACCTGCGTTGTGACCTCCAATGCTTCCAGCATTCGGGGAGGGGAAACTTCCAGGAGTAATGCGGCGCGGTTGAGCATCAAGGTTGGCAGCAGCGCGGTATTGACGGGGAGTTTAGCCGTCACACTTTCCTCGATCACGGTTTTAGCATGATCGAGTGAGAGAAGCGCTGCGTGCAGGCTCGCAGGAGTCGCCTGTGAGCGGAGGGCTAGGGAGCGTTTCATCCATGCCAGCGCCAGACGCCCGCGATACTGCGAGTCTTCCTCCAGCGGGAGCTTTTGGAGGTGAAAGATGGCTTCGTCGAAGCTGCGTATGGCTGCGATCAACTCGGCGGGCTTTCCTAGGCGGGTCTGCACATCTCCCAAGTTCATCCAGCAGGCTGTGAGCAGCCAGCGGAACCAGGCGCTCTCCTCAAACGGGAGCTCACGGCGGATTGCCAAGGCCTGCTCAAAGCAGTTCAAGGCCTCCGGCAGCACGGCGTGATTATGGGCCGAAAGCAGTGCTATGCCGCGCTTCATCCAGACTTTGGCCACCGCATTGCGGTCGTCGGGAGAGGCTTCTTGAGGATCTGAAGGGAAGGGCATTCGGCTGGGGTTTATTGACAATAGAGGCACTATGCACAGCAAAATGTGAATAATGATGCGACTGAGTCGCAATTGCAAGTTGACATGGGATTCTTACGTTTCATTTTCTCTTTCGATCCCTCCCCGTGCAATGACTTCTTCAGCACTCTCCCACATGCCCTCGATGGCCTACGACCGCCCAAAGACTAGTTCTGCTGCGGCAGGTCCGCCGGCCGTGTCGGTGATTCGGCGACGTAGCAGCCTGCTGCGGGTGGTCATCATGTTGTCTTGGATTGTGGGCATTAGCGGGAGTTTCCTGACGGTGGGCGTCATCGGCATGCTTGCTGCTGATCTGCCGCCAATTCACTTAAAGACGCTGGAGGACCTCGAAGAAACCGAGCTGCCCATGGAGGAAACATCCATGGCCGAGCTGATGGCGATGGGTGAAAGCGCCGAGGATTCCACTGAAGTCGAACCCGTGGAGCCGGTTGAGCTTCCTGAAACTATCGAGATGCCGCTGGAGAATCTGGACCTGCCAGAGATCGCTGAAGCGATGACGATGGAGGACGTGTTTGCCATTCCCACCGCACCGAAGATTGAGAATGCCTTGCGCCCCGTTGATCCCGTGATCAAACGCAGGCCGGACCCTGCTCCTTCGCGTCCGCGCGTAGGTCCTGTGGCGAGAAGCAGAGGCACAGGTGCAAGCTCAACGCAGGCAGGGGCCGTAGGCGGTAGCGGCAGCGGTGCTGGCAGTGGCAAAGGCAAGTTTCCACCGCCTCCCTATCCGGCCTTTGCACGTAGCGCAGGGATGCAGGGCACCGTGCGCCTGAGCATCAGTGTGGGGCCTTCGGGCGCGGTCGAAAGTGTCAGTGTCGTCGGCAGTGCCGGCTTTAGTGCGCTGGACGAGTACGGTGCTTCTTGGGTGCGCCGGAACTGGCATTGGCCCGCAGGGACGTCGCATCGGTACACTCTACCGCTCAGGTTCAGCCTGCGCTGAAGCTATTCTCTCTGCCATCTTAGGTCTCCCATTTTTGTTTTTTCATGCCCCTACTCGCCAACGCCGCCGTCGATCTCTTCCACAAAGGTGGTCCCATCATGTATCCCATCGCAGTGGTCGCCGTCGTGGCCGTCTGCATCTTCGTGGAGCGTGTGTTCTGGTGGCTGCGCTTTACCGCGAAACGTTCCGTTAAGCAGTTGGATGAAGTGTACGAAAAGCTGGAGGCAGGAGACCTCGGCCAAGCCATTGTGCTTTCGGCGAAATCCAAGGACCCGGTGGTGCGCATGATCCATCACGGGCTCAATCACCGCCACACCAGCATGCAGGGCGCTCTTGAAGTGGCGGCCGGGCAGGAACTGCGCGATGCGGGCCGTTACCTGAGTGCGATGGACACCATCGTCACCCTTGCGCCGCTGCTCGGTTTGCTTGGCACCGTGACTGGCATCATGGGCAGTTTCACCAGCATGGGCAATAGCGAGCTCGCGGTGGAAAAAGTCACGGGTGGCATTGGTGAGGCACTCATCGCCACCGCTGCTGGTCTGGGCATCGCCATTGGCACACTGGTGCCGATGAACTACTTCCACTCACGCTTGGCCGGCCTGAAGTTTGATCTCGAAGCCGCCGCGAACAATGTGCTGATTCTCGCCGTGCAGCACGGGTTTGACAAAGTCACACCGAAGGCCTGATCACCGCCGTGAAACTTCATTCGCCATTGCCCGAACGAAAGACGCGGCTGGAAATCATCCCGCTCATTGACGTGATGTTCTTCCTGCTGGCCTCCTTCATGATGGTCAGCCTCACGATGACGAGGCAGCAGACCATCAAGGTGAACCTGCCCGTCGCCTCCTCCGCCCAGTCTGACTTTACGCCGGACATGATCAATCTCGCGGTGAATGCCACCGGCGATGTGTTTTTTGACAAGACCCCGGTCATGCTGCCTGAGCTGGACCGCAAACTGGGCGAACGTTTCGGCAAGGACCCCGCCACGCCGGTGTACATCAGCGCTGATGTGAACACGCGGTACGCCGATCTCGTGAAAGTGCTCGACGCCGCGAAGCGGGTGGGCTTCACCAAGGTCGCCTTCAACGTCAAACCCGCGAATGCGGCCAAGCCGGCTCCCTGACCCATGAAGCGTCTGCTCACCACGCTGGTGGTTCTCATCTCTCTCGGACTGTGTGTTGTCTGCCTGGTGCAATGGGAGCGTGAGGCGCGCCTGCGCGGCCACATCCTGGATCTCGTCAAACGCCTCGAAGCTGAAAATGCCATGCGCATTGATGCGGAGCGCAAGGTGCGTGAGTATGAAAAGGAAATCGCGCGCCTCACCGAACTGCGCATCGAGATGGAGGCCAAGCTGATCGCAGTGTCCCGCGAGTACAGCCAGCTTTCCGCCGACTCCACTGCCCGTGGTATTTCCATCGCTGTTTACATGCGTGAAGTCGCGCAGATGCAGCATGGGCTGGAGGCGACGCAGGCTGCCTTTGGCAAAGGTACTGAGGCCCTCAAGGGCCACAACGACGTCGTCACCACGCAGAACAGTGCGATGGAAAAGCAGAATGAACTGCTCAAGCAGCTGGTAGAGGAGCGCAACGACGCGATCACCAAGCTGAATGCCCGCACGCGGGAGTTCAACGAACTGGTGGAGAAGTACAACAAGCTGGCAAAGAGCAAGTGATCCGTGCTTGCCATTCCGGCCCGGCTGCGAAAGACTCGCGCCCGCATGAGCCAACCAGCCACTCCTGACATCACCCGCCTGCGGGATCTTTCGCCGCAGCAACGCCGTTCCGGACTCGCCGCATGGCTGGGCTGGATGTTTGACGGCCTCGACATGCATCTCTACACGCTGGTCGCGACGGCCTTCGTGGCGCAGCTCATGCTGGTGCCGGAGACTGATCCCACGGTGGGCATGCATGGCTCCATCATCCAGGCGGCGTTCCTGGTCGGCTGGGCGCTGGGTGGCGCGTTCTTTGGCCGCATCGGCGATGTGCTGGGCCGCAGCCGGGCGCTGACGCTCACGATCCTGACCTATGCCTGCTTCACCGGCCTGTCATTCTTTGCGCAGGAGTGGTGGCACCTGATGATTTTCCGCTTCCTCGCGGCGCTCGGCATCGGCGGTGAGTGGGCGGTGGGGGCATCGCTGCTGTCGGAAACGTGGCCGAAGAAATGGCGGCCATGGATCGCTGCAACGCTGCAAAGCGCGGTGAACTGCGGCGTGCTGGTGGCCTGCTTTGCGGGCTGGCTGCTGGCCGGTCAGGAGCCGCGCTACATCTTCCTCATCGGCATTCTGCCCGCGCTCATCACGCTGTGGATTCGCAAAGCGGTGCCGGAAACTGAGGAGTGGACGGAGGCACGCAAAGGGCAGGAGGTGCCGAAGATCAGCGCGTTGTTCGGTCCCGAAGTTCGCAGTGTGACGTGGCGTGTGATGCTGATCTGCGCCGTGTCCCTGACCGCGCACTGGACCTTCCTGTTCTGGCAGCAGAAGCATGTGCTGAGCCTCGAGGAGGTCGTTTCCCTCGACAAAGCGGGCCGGGATGGTGCTGTAGTGACGGGGCTGATGTGGATCATGGTGGGCTCACTGATTGGCAACTTCATCGCCGGGGGGCTGGCGAAGCTCTTCGGCTACCGCAACACCATCGTCGGCATGATGCTGGCCTACTTTGGATTCATGTATCTCTCGTTCTCGCAGGTGTGGAGCTGGGAGGCCACCAAGTGGCAGTTCGCCGCCATTGGTGCGTGTCAGGGCGTGTTCGGCCTGTTTACCATGTGCCTGCCGCCGCTCTTTCCGGTGCTGCTGCGAACTACTGGCTCCGGCTTTTGTTATAATATCGGGCGCATCGTCGCTGCTGCTGGCACGGTGTTTTTTGGTATCTTTGTCAATGTCGGCGACTTCCGCACGGCGCTGCTTTATGCGGGGTTTCTCTTCGTTCCTGCGGCTGCTGTGTCGATGCTGCTGCCGTCTGAACCGGAGCAGGCGGATGGTACTGCAAGTGCGCTGGAGTGAGGGGGGCGCTCTTGACCGCAGTGGGTGTGCGAGGAGCCTTATTTTAGAGGTTTTCCCGCAGATTCAGGAAACCCGCAGATTATTTCCTGAATTTGTGAGGGGAAATAAGTTCCCGAGCAGCGAGCGTCCGAGGACATTCGTTGCGGGCAGGAGTGCCCACATCACGTGGGATCAGTGGCTTGGCGTGTAAAACTTGTATGGTGACGAGAAACCATCCACTGAACATTCACACACGAGCTGGACTTCCTGTTCCGCCACCAGGTGTTTCACGGCGGCTTCGGTGAAGAGGATGTTTTGCTTCTGTGTGGCGGCGACTTTTTCGACGCGGAAGACGAAATTGATTTCGGGCCCGTGCAGATTGAGCTCGTTCATGGTCGGGACGGTGCCGAGCATGGCGGCACCGAAATGCAATACGACACGGAAGGGGGGATTGGCCCCGAGCTGCGCTGCATGCAGCTTGGCCACGGCCTGTCGCACCTGGATGGCGCTGTCTGCGGTGTCGTCCCAGTAGCAGAAGAATCCATCGCCGAGATACTTCGACATGTGGCCGCCGCATTCGTCGATGATCTGGCGGCAGTTTTTGAACCAGCTGCCGGTCATGCGGGGGAACTGTGCTCCGGGGAGTGTCTGTGAGAGCTGGGTGGAGCCGATGATGTCCGCGACCATGAGCCAGCACTGCGCCTGGCGGATGTGAATCATCGTCGAAGCCATGGCCTGCTGGCCAACAGGGTGCATGGCGCTGAGTATGTCCGAGGAAAATTCGAGTTCGTTGCCGGCGATGCGGATGAGGTCGCCGTTGTGCAGACACACCGACTGCGAGATGCGGCGGCCGTTTACATAAGTGCCGTTTGCGCTGCCGAGATCGACCAGCCAGAATTCACGCTCGCCCTGAGATTGGATGATGGCATGGCGGCGCGAGACTTCACTGTCAGCCACCGGGATTGAATTGTCCGGTGCACGGCCGATGGAGCAGGTGCCATTCAGCTCATGGCGCTCCCCGTTGGGAAGGCGCAGCCAGGACTGGAGGAGGTTGGTGCTCATGCTCTGAATTAACGTGAATTCTGACAAGGGATGTCACCCAAGCCAAGAATTATCATCTGGCCGGACCTTGCCCTTGAACGCATGGCAGGGGATGTTCATGCATGAACGCTGAGGCCTCGCTTTCACTGCATGCCGTTTTCAACTACGGCGAGGCCGGGCTGTGGTTCATCATCGCACTGGTGCTGGCCGTGCGGTTGCGGATGAAACGACCCTGGCGCTGGCTGCTTCCTGTGGCCTTCGCGTGCTTTGGCCTGTCTGATCTCATCGAGGTGCAAACCGGTGCGTGGTGGGAACCCTGGTGGCTGTTTGTGCTGAAAGCCGCCTGCGTGCTGGTGTTTCTGCTGGCATGGCGAGCGCATCGGCGGCAGGGAAAGCGACATGGTTGAATCTCCCTTCAAATTTTGCAGCGACTGTGGCAAGGACGACTGGATACCAAAGAGTGACCGCGAGTTTGTCTGTGCCGCCTGCGGCTTTCGGCATTTCATCACGCCGATCCCTGCTGCCGTGGCGCTGCTGCTCGATTCACAGGACCGCGTGCTCATCATCCGCCGCGCGCATGAGCCAGGCTTTGGCAAGCTGGGTCTGCCCGGTGGTGTCATCGAGCCTGAAGAAAGCGGTGAGGTGGCGGCGGCCCGTGAAACCCATGAAGAGGTGGGCATTGATCTGCCGGCGAGTGCCTTCACCTACCTCTGCACGCTCAATAATCGCTACCTGTTTCAAGGCTACACGTGGCCCACGATTGATCTTTGCTACATTGCCCGCGTGCCCGACTTCAGCCAAGTGGTGATGCAGGCTGCCGAGGTGTCAGAGATCTTGGTCTGCGCTTTGGATGAGGTGCCGCTGGAGGAGTTTGCGTTTGAGTCGAATGCGGAGGCGGTGAGGCGGTGGCGGGCAAGGGGTGCTGTTGCATGAGCTTGCCAGTGCGCTCATGGCTGATTATAATTCTGCCATGAGTTCCGTGATTGAAATCGAATCCGCGATCAGCGGGCTGCCGAAGGAAGACTTCTGGAAGCTGGCCGAATGGTTTGATCAGGTGAAGGCAAAGACCTGGGATGAGCAGATGCAGGCGGATGCGGAAGCAGGTCGTCTGGATTTTTTGTTTAAAGAGGCTGCGGCTGCAAACACGGCAGGGCATAGCCAACGCTGGCCGGTGCAGGCCGCACATGGTGGCGGGCACCGAAAGTGTGCTTGCCAGTTTTGCTTCTGAACTTAAGGTCATCCCATGGTGCCTATCCTGTCGCAATCAGCGTTCCAATAGCGCGCATTGCCGTTGTCGGTCGCGGCATGGCATCAAATGATCGAGAAAGGACTGGCTCCTGAGCGGGCTGAACTCATCCGGGGGTGATCATCGAAAAAACGCG